>PANP01000064.1 GCA_002708395.1 Dehalococcoidia bacterium | reverse complement strand
CGACTCCGGAACCAATCCCCACCGTTTTGGTCTCCCCAAATGTTGCAGCCGGCGAGCCAATCTTTAGCTCGGACTCCGATCCCACGTTCTTCTTCCCCAAACAAAAGCCAGTGGAAGGCGAAGGGGTGGTCATGGAGGCAGAACTCTTCGGCGAATTGACCGTGCTCAATCGTTGTCTTCGCGTCAACAGCTTTAGTAGATCTAACACCAGCTATCTGCTCGTGTGGCCGCCTGACTTCAGGCGGGGCACCGAAAGATTTGGGACCCAGGTCCTCAGCGGGGACGGTAAGGTGGCAGCTCGGGTGGGAGAAGAGGTGTTCATGGGTGGGGGTGAAGTAAGGTACGNACACCGACTGGACGAATACGTGCAGCGGCAACTGCCTGCGGACTGTACCGGGCCTTANTGGATCGGTCGGCGATATANTCAGTTCAGCTAAGTCTTTACANNTATTCGATTCCAANATTTACNTGATTCTANAGGCACCNNCCGTAGGGGANAGGGTGAANATGTTGGCTGCGGCCAACGTCGAGTTAGTGCTTNACGAGGGCTGTCTTCGNATGGGGTCTGNCGANGNTCATTTAATCATATGGCCGCCAGGGTTCAGTCTGGCAANCGAAGACGATGGGGTCCAGATACTCAATGAGACCGGTCTGATCGTNGCCCGCGTCGGCGAAAAGGTACGTATGAGCGGAGGNCAAGTAAGGTCTCTCCGCCNTACNGGNGNCTACGTGCTTCGCCACCTGCCCCTCAGTTGTCCGGGANCTTATTNGATTGTAGGATCANTTTTCACCNGCCCGCNTCGAGACAACCCCTACAAACTCTCCAGCGAATAAGACTCAAGCTGCCAGNGGCTCCCTCGAACCCTNGGATCAGCAATCGTGACCGACCGTCAGCGGACGGTCTGNTTTCCTAGATCCAGAACCTTTTCAGCCATGTCCGCATAGAGTTTCCATGCGTCCTCGGGCTTTCTTAACGCCTCGGGGTCGTCCAGATAGGTGTCCAGCAGGACGTAGTCACATCCCAAACTTTCAAGCTCCGCCATGTCCTGGTGAATCTGNNCAAGGCTCCCCTCACCCACTACCCGCCCGTCCGGAGCCGGNGAGTTGGTAACGTGCAGCTTTATTCTGGGGCACAAGGCGGGCACAGGACGCCCCTCTTCGGCGGCGATTTCCTGAAGCCGCGGAATGCCCGTGTTCTTGAACCAATCCATCGTCATTCGGATGGGATGCCAGGCATCGCCGTAGCGAACGGCTCGGCGCAGGGCGGCATCGCTAGGCCCGCCTACCCAGATCGGGATATGGGGTTTGCGCAGAGGCCGAGGCGCAGTGTCCACGTCCTTNAACAACACATACCNGCCTTCGTANGACGCAAAATCCTGAGTCCAAAGCAATTTGATTGCTTCCAGGTACTCGTTGGTGATGGCTCCTCTCCTCTTGTACGACACTCCCAACCCAGCNAATTCTTCCTGTGCCCAACCGATACCCACCCCCAGAATGACCCTCCCACCGCTGAACTGATCGATGTTGGCGAAGGCCTTGGCAATCTCCAACGCACTACGGTAGGGCACAATCAACACTGTGGTCCCAATCTCTATGGTAGTGGTGATTCCGGCGAGCCATGCCAGGGTGGAAACCGGTTCGTAAAACGGGGCCGGATAGCGCCCCTGAACATCCGGAGTTATGCCGATATGGTCGGAAGTCATCAGCAGATGGTAGCCCAGNGCTTCGGTGAGTTGCGCCCAGCGCTTGATGGAATCGGGGCTGGCGCCCGGACCAAANTTCATAAGGTTCACGCCGACTTTCATTTCAAACTCCCTTACTTAATTCAATTATTTAGCCACAGAAACACAGAGACCACGGAGTTTTAAAAAATATTCGAATTCTCTGAGNCCTCTGTGTCTCTGTGNNAACCCCGCCGCCATCGTCTTGTTGCGCCAACAGTTCCCCAAGCGCATACTGGGCGATGTTCCAAATCTCTTCCTACAGAGGTCTTCTCATGGAAAAAGCGGACATNCCGTTTCTCACCGTTGTTCAACTGTCCGAGCTTATCAAGAATCGGACGGTATCACCAGTGGATGCGGTGGAAGCTTACCTGGACCGCATCGATAGCCTGAACGGCAAGTTGTACGCCTACCTGACCGTCTGCCGNGACGAAGCGATGCAGGCTGCCAAGGAGTCGGAGCAAGCTTTAGACCGNGGCGAATACAAGGGTCCCATGCACGGCATTCCATTCGCGGTTAAGGACCAGATCAACACCGCAGGCATCCGCACCACCACCGGCACGCCCATCTTCAATGACTTCGTGCCCGATTCAGATGCCACCGTGATGACCAACCTGAAATCGGCCGGCGCTATCCTGCTGGGCAAGCTGAACATGACCGAGTTCGGCACCACCAGCTTCTCCCACGCGTTCGAGACCGTCCGCAACCCCTGGGATACAACCCGGTTCACCGGAGGGTCCAGCAGNGGCTGCGGCGCCGCGACCGCTGCGTTCTTGTGCGCCACGTCCTTGGGCGAAGATACCGGTGGGTCCGTTAGGAATCCCGCCTCATTCTGTGGCTTGGTCGGACTACGCCCCACCTGGGGCCGGGTCAGCCGGCATGGGTTGAGGCCGGGGATGTGGTCGATGGACACCGTCGGCCCCATATCCAGGACCGTGGAAGACTGCGCCTTGACCCTCCAAGCCATCGCTGGCCGCGACCCCAACGACGCTTACACATCCGACGAGCCCGTGCCCGACTACCGCAGCGCATTGAACCCAGACGTGCGGGGCAAAAAGATTGGAATCCTGAAAGAGCTATTGCACACCGACCTGGTGGACCCCGAGGTCCGCGACGCCGTGTCCCGCGCTGCCAACTCTTTGGCGGAACTGGGGGCAGAGATCGAAGAGGTATCCATTCCCCTCGCCATTCACGGCAACACCATCTCCACGATCCTGCGGGTAGAAGCCCCCACCAACTATAGAGACATCATTCAGAACCGGGTAACAGAGATAGAGCACGACAACCGCATCGCCTACCTGACCTGGAGTATCACCCCGGCGATGGCCTACTACAAAGGGTTGAAACTGCGGGCTCTGCTGCGCCAGAATGTTCTGGAAGCCCTAACCGGTGTGGACGTGCTGTTGATGCCTACCCAGGGAACGGCCGCTCCCAAGATTGAGCCGGACCCAATCATCGATTCCAGAGAGAAAACAGGCCGGAACCGGACCAGCTTGACCACGACGTTCAGCTTGGCCAGTTCCCCAGCCATCAGCATCAACTGCGGATTCACCTCGGATAATCTCCCCATCGGTCTACAGATCGGCGGCAAACCCTTCGACGAGCAGACCGTCCTCAACGTGGCCTACGCATTTGAGCAGAAATACNCCGATTGGCACAACCGCCGCCCGCCGATCGGATAGATNCGCCTGCGGAGATTTGACCTGAACACCGTTCGTCCTGAGCCTNTCGAAGGACNGCTGNGGACAAACCTGACTAGAACAAGGAGGAACCAGGGTGCCGAAAGCCGAGTACGAGTTTTTCANCCACGAAAATGTTGACTGGACCCCGGTAGAAGCCGGGTCCGGCGCCGCCGCCGAGGGGATGGTGGAGAAGATACTGAACTGGGACGAAGAGGCCGGGGTTTCCACCAGGATGCTGAAGTTCCCCCCNGGCATCGAGACCTCCGAAGTAATCTTCCACGACTTCTGGGAAGAGGTGTTCATCCTGGAGGGCGAGCTACACGACAAGTCGATAAATACCACNTTCACCGGTGGGATGTACGCTTGCCGTCCTCCCGGCATGCCCCACGGCCCCTACCTATCGCCAATAGGCTGCACCACTTTTGAGGTGCGCTACTACCGCAAATAACCCAACNCGCTGGAGGTTCGCCCNATGGCCAGCTTGGCCGTCATCAACATAGGCACAATAGCTTCGGGAGACCTGGATCAGCCCTTGCTGCGGGGCGACTGCGTGCTGGTGGAGGATGGCAAGATTAGCGCCATCGGCGGGGCGGACCAACTGAACGCCAACTCCGCCGACACCGTCATCGACGCCAACGGCGCCACTGTCCTGCCCGGTCTTATAGACTCCCACTTCCATGTCGCCATCGGGGATTACCAGCCCCGGCAGAAAGTTGTGGACTTCATCGACAGCTACACCCATGGCGGCGTCACCAGCATGATTTCGGCAGGGGAGATACACACGCCAGGACGGCCCAACGACGCTGCGGGTGTGAAAGCCCTGGCAATCCTCGCCCAACGTTCCTACTCCAACCTGCATCCCAACGGNGCCAAGGTTCACGCCGGAGCGGTAGTGCTGGAGCCGACCCTTCAAGAGAAGGACTTTGAAGAGTTAGCGGCTGAAGGTATCTGGCTGGCCAAGTTCGGTTTCGGGGATTANAGCGACCCCTATGACGGTGAGGCGCAAATCAGGTGGGCCCAGAAGAACGGCATCAAAGTCATGTGCCACAGCGGCGGCGCNTCTATTCCCGGCAGCACCGCCATCTCGGCCACGCACTTGCTACAGCTGAAGCCGGACATATGCGGCCACGTCAACGGCGGGCCCACATCTTTGGATNACGACGGCCTTCGCCGCCTGGTGTCAGAAACGGACCTCTATCTTCAATTGGTACAGGCCGGAAACCTTCGCTCGTCCCTGTTCATCCTAGGCCTGGCTCAAGAACACGATGGGATGGGCAGAGTGGTTGTCGGCAGCGACACGCCGACGGGGACTGGGATGATGCCTCTTGGCGTGGTCAAAACAATCACCGAACTGTCCTCTTTGGGAGGGCTCCCGGCGGCCACCGCTTTGTGTTTAGCCACCGGCAACAACGCGAAGGCATGGGGACTTAACTCGGGAATCATCGCCCCCGGCAGAGACGCCGACCTGCTCATCGCCGACGCCCCCAACGGTTCAACGCGCGACAACATGTTTTCCGCCATGGAGAACGGCGACGTGCCCGGAATCGGGGTAGTAATCATAGACAGCGTAATCCGGGTCTTCCGAAGCCGCAACTCCCCGCCACCGGCCAAGGTCCCCCNAATACTTAAACAACCGACGCCGTCATTGCCCAGCTTCTANTCCGACGTCNGGGTAGGCGCGCCACCGAGACACAGAGAACACGGAGTTTTTTATATCTTCTCNGTGCTCTCTGTNNCTATCGTAGTCAGCCCCAGNTTAAATCGATGGCCGTTGCTCGAACCACCGNGCTTCTTGCTGATAGGCGTAGGCGGCGCGGATNACTCCGGGTTCGTCGAAGGGCTTGCCGGCTATCTGCATCCCCACNGGTAATCCAGACGCAGTGAAGCCGCAGGGGACCGAGATGGCCGGGAGACCGGTCAGGTTGAAAGGGGCGGTGAAGCTGCGGCCTGTGATATTGCTAGTCGCGTCGTAACCCTCGAAGGCCGCCGCCGGTTGGGTCATTGTAGGAGTGACCAGAACGTCCACCTTCTGCAAAACCTCGGCGCACTCCCGGTTGACTACCTTTCGGATCCGTTGCGACTGAACGTAGTCGCTGGCGCTGAACAGGCCGCCGATGCGGAACCTGGCCCGCACCATCTCTCCGAAGTCGTGGGGCCGGGTTTGCAGATTCTTCTCGTGGTAGGCGAAGGCCTCGCTGAGCATGATTACCGAGTTGGCCGCCCGCACGTACTCCAAGCTGGGTATTGTCACTTCCTGTAGGTTGGCCCCCAGTCCCTCCAGTACCTTTAGCCCCTTCTCCACAGTGGCCACAACCTCCGGGTTGACGCTCTCATGAGGGGCGAAGAAGAAGTGCCGGGGGACGCCGATAGTCAGCCCTTTTATGTCTTCCCGCAGCGATAACGAGTAGTCGGGCACCGGAGCGGTGCTGGTGGTAGGGTCTTTGGGGTCGTACCCGGCTAGCGCCTGCATCATGTAGGCGGTATCTTCCACCGTCCAAGTCATGGGACCGCAGTGGTCTTGGGACCAACTGAGGGTAACCACTCCCGCCCGGCTGACCCGGCCATAGGTTGCCTTCAGGCCGACGATGCCGCACAGGGATGCCGGACCGCGAATCGACCCACCGGTGCAGGAACCCAATGCGGCCATCGCCTGACCCGAAGCCACGGCGGCCCCGGATCCGCTGCTGGATCCCCCGGTGATGTGGGCCAGGTTCCAGGGATTGCGGGCCGGCGGGAAGGGGGTGGTGAAGTCAGGACCGCCCAAAGCAAACTCATGCATCGCCAGCTTACCCAGAAGAATACCTCCGGCGGCTTTGAGCCTGGCCGTGGTCGTGGCATCTTCCGTAGGCACACGGTCAATGTCCACCTTAGAGCCGGAAGTCGTGGTGATACCGGCGGTGTCGTACAGGTCTTTGAGGGCAAAAGGAATGCCGTGCAAAGGCCCCTTGTAGTCGCCACGGCGTATCTCGGCTTCAGCAAGCCGGGCGTCGTCCAANGCCTGTTCTTTCAATACGATGATGAACGAATGAAGCCGGTCGTCGGTGGCTTCGATGCGGTCTAGAAATGACTGGGTAAGCTCCACCGGAGACAGTTGCCCGCTCTTAAGTAGTGCGGACGCTTCTCTGATGGTCAGGTGATAAAGATTTGTCTGGGAGGTCGTCATTGTTGCCACCTTTTCCGGAATTTGGATTTGAGTAAGATCAGTTCGTATACCAGAAATGGACCCGCTATNCCCTCGTNATTCCAGCGAAGNCCGGAATCCACGGAACACGGCTCTGGTATCAGGCNGACGGCCACTCCGGATGGAACGTCACACCCATATCTTCCGCACGGAGGTCNATGGAGTGAATCTGCTGGAGATACNAAGAATAGAGGTCATANAAAGGCTTCAAATGGTCCAACTCTTCCTGGCTCATGCCAAGCCCAGCCCGGTCGGTCATGAGTTTGAACTCTTCAGGGGTTACGCTGTCTCCTAGTGGAGTTGTCATGGCGTTGCGCTCCTATTTGAGACTATTAATGAATCAATCAGGTCAGGATTTGAAAAGGCTACTCGTCATTCCGGCGAAGGCTGGAATCCAGAGATGACCCATATTCTAGGCAGTACGGTCCTTCTCCAGTGTCCACTGGATTCCCGCCTGAGCAGGAATGACGTATGGACCATGTCTGCCAGTCTCGAAAGGCCTTCACCGNGTCTATGGCAGGAAATTGTGCCTCAGAGGCTCTACGTGATACCGTGGTCGCGTNGGTGACTTCGGGTTTTNNAAAAATCAGNCAGNCTCCCGCNCNGCCCTAGTTTACACCTGCATCGGNCCNGGTCAACCNGCACATATCACTTTCCTCTTGGAGTACAGATGCAGCCTTTAGAAGGCATCAGGGTCCTGAGCGTCACCGTTTACCTGGCTGGCCCATTCTGCGCCATGAACCTGGCCCGGTTGGGTGCCGAGGTCATCAGGGTGGAGATTCCAGGCAGGGGAGACCCGGTCCGGGGCAACGGTCCCTTCGCCCGGGACGGCGGCTGGCACGACGAACCACAGAACAGCAACGACCTATCGACACGTTTTCTCAAGAGGGCCCAGGGAGTCAAAAGCGTCACCCTGGATCTGAAGAATCCCCAGGGCAAACAGATGTTTCTCGACCTAGCCAAGTCTTGCGACGTAGTCTTGGAAAACCTGGCCCCCGGCTCCCTGCGTCGTATCGGTCTGGGCTACAACGAGATTTCCCAGGTGAACCCCGGCATCGTCTACGCCTCCATATCCGGCTACGGACAGACCGGCCCCTATTCCGAAAAGCCGGCCCATGACCCCCAGATCCAGGGTATGAGCGGCCTCATGGACATCAACGGCGACGCCGACGGACCTCCCACCAGAGTCGGCTTTTACATCGGCGATCTAGTCACGCCCCTGTTCGCCTGCTACTCCATCCTTGCCGCCCTCCGGGAAAAGGACCGCACCGGCAAAGGTCAGTACTTGGACGTTTCCATGATGGATACCCTGGTCTCCCTCATGTTCATGGAGAACCTGGAGGAGAACATCGAGTACGGCCAGCCGTTGCGCACCGGCAACATCAGCCGCAACGGTCCCACCGGTCTTTATCATGCNAGCGACGGGGATGTGTCCCTCACCGTTACCAGCGACGACCAATGGGCCAGACTGGCCCGCGCGTTGGACGCTCCCCAATTCCTGGAGGATCCCCGATTCGAAAGCTATGTCAGTCGAACCACGAACGTGGAGGAAGCGCGGCAAGCGATTCAAAGCATCATCGGCGAGTTCACTTTGGTAGANGCGATGGACCGGCTCGAAAGCCATGACGTCCCCTGCGCCCAAGTCCGCACCGCTGAGCAAGTGATGAACGACCAGCATTTCTGGGACCGGGGCAGCCTTTTGCCCCTGCGTCACGCGGGTTTGGCTGAACCGGTGAAGGGAGTCGCTTCCGGCTTCCCGGTGATTTTTTCCGGTGGCGCTCTCCCGGAGATGGCGGGCGCGCCGACCCTTGGGATGCACAACAAGGAAATCTTCTCCAAACTTCTGGGATTGGATGAATCGGACCTGGCCGAACTGCAAGAGAACGGAGTAATCTAGAGCCTCAATCCGGAACCCAATGATTATCAACAACTGAGGATAGTCTTATGGTCACACCACAACAAAGAGTTATCGTTCTCCGAGCCGAGGCCGAAGACTTCAAGAATTACCTGAACGAACTGCCTGCGGAGGCATGGAGNCAGCCCAGTGCTTGCGCAGGATGGACGATTGCCGACGTGGTCGGCCATCTATATGGGCAGAACTTCGCGTCTCGGATTACCCGAGGATTAGAGGGCGATGCCTCACCGCCCGAAGGCGCTCCGGCGGTGGCAGACCACGACGAGGACCGCTTCGCCGAGGACATCTTTCAGCGGGCATTGTCGAATCGGGAGCAGCACGGCGAGAACCTGCTGGAATCCTTCATTCCACGTCTTGATGAGTCCGTCCAAGTGTTCAACAACGTGGGACCAGACGATTGGGAGAAGCCGTGTTACTGGCCTCCTGGCCCTGAACCGGTGCGAGTTTTGCTGGATATGCGAATCGCTGAGCTAACCATGCACGCTTGGGACATCCGCTCCACCACGGACACGGGCTACCACTTGTCCGACGACAGCGTCGGCGTTTTGATGCAGACCGTCGACCGAGCCGTTCGCCGGGCATTCCGCCCCGACGAAGGTATACAACAGCCGATCCGCTACCGGTTCAACGTGATAGGGCCTTANGAGGCAGCATGCGATATCGTCATGACGAACCAGCGCACCCACATCGAACCATGCAACGCCCAACCTGCCGACGTCACTTTTAGGTGCGATGGGGAAACCTACGTGTTGGTTATGTACGGCAGACTCAGCCCGGACGACGCCATGGNTCAAGGCCGATTGACCTTCCAGGGCGACACAGAACTGGCCGAGAGCTTCGGTCGTAGATTCAAAGGTGGGTAAGCCGATGCCGCCGAGCCGTGCCGGAACCGACCGGAAGTTTGGCGGATGAAACTGGCGCTGGTTATTCGGCACTCCGAACTGGAAACGCTGGCCGACAATTTTACGTCGATATTGAAATCTGAGAAATTTCAAATAGAACCGCTGAACATATTTGACGACGCTCCGAACTACCGGTTGTTCGCCGCACCACCATTGGAGGAAATCAGTCTCATAGTCGCCCTGGGCGGCCCCATGTCGGTCAACGACGACTATCCGGCGTTGCGCCAAGAACGTGACTATCTTAAACAAGCCATGGCCGTGGGGGTGCCGGTATTGGGTATCTGCCTCGGCGCTCAGATGATGGCCTCGGCGCTGGGTGGGGCGGTGGAACCGACAGGGGGATATCGATTCGGGCTAAGCAGGCTCTTGATAACTGAAGAAGTAGCCGCCGACCCGGTGTTCAGCAAGATTGAGGTACCCTTAGTTCCCACCCTGCACGGCGAGTGCTTTACGATACCCAAAGGAGCGGTCAAACTGGCAGAGGGTCATATGCTGTGCCGGGACGGAACATACCGTCGAATCAACATGGCCTTTCGGTACAACGATTCCTACGCCTTCCAATTCGAACCCCAACTCACTCTGGAAGAACTGAGAATATGGAATGAGGCGTTCAAGGAAGACTATGAACTGATGGGAGACCGCTTCGACCCCAAAGAAGAGTCGGCAAGAAACTTGCGAGAGTTCGCCAAGTTCGCCCCGTATCACGAGGCACAGATGCGGGAGATGTTCCTGGCCTTCTTGGGCGGAGTCGTTTAGCGAACAGAGTTCGCGATCCTGCGTTTACAGACAAAGAGAACTAGATTGGAGGATAGATTTGGAAAAGACTCGAAGGAATCACCCGGATATCGCGCCTTCGGGCCCCACCTACAGCCGGACGGTCCGCGCTGGTAATCTGCTATTTATCGCCGGTTGCACGGCCCGGGGAACTGCCGCCCAGGGACGGTCCTTAATCGAGCAACTCCGGGTAACGTTGGACCGNATCATACGGATAGTGGCTGCCGAGGGGGGAAGACCCGGAGACATCGTCAAGATTACGACCTTCGTCACCAGCATGAACGACTGGCGGGATTCCACCGGAGAGAACGAGTACCTGTTCGCGGAATTCTTTGAGGGCGCTTATCCCGCCAATACGTTAGCCGAGATTGGAGCTTTGGCCGAACCCGGCTTGGATGTGGAGATCGAAGCCATTGCAGAACTCGGATAGGCGGTTTTGATGCAAGAAACGCCTTGATGTGGTAACTTGGGCCGTAATCGTGGCCTGGTCGAATAATCGTCCCGACACCGGGGAATCTATCGTCCGAAAATCAACGTCCGGAGGTTGATATGAGCGAGATCAAGATTGAAGAAGCCGTAGTCATAGGAAAAGGGGGAGACCGGGAATTGAAGGCGGATATCCTCCGTCCGGCGAACCAGTCCGGTCTCGTTCCCGGGATATTAATCCTCCCTGGAGGCGGCTTCCGGAACGCTGACCGCACGCCGCTCACTGAGCGGTACGGACGGGCCATGGCCAATCAGGGATACGTTTGCGTCAACGGCGAATACCGAACCATGGACGAGGCTCCCTGGCCGGCCCAAATACAGGATGTCAAAGCAGAGATTCGCTGGATGCGGGCCAACAGCGCCGATCTTGGTATCGACCCGGACCTTATCGTCGTCGCCGGAAAGTCGGCGGGCGGACTCCTGGCACTGGTAGCAGCGGGTAGCAGCCACGTTAAAGAGTTCGATGGCGACGGCGGAAACCCCGGCGTCAGCAGCAGAGTAGCCGCAGTAGTGGGTATGTCCCCAGTGTCCGACATTACAGACCGGGCGGTCGACCCCGACTTCGAACCCCTTTTCGGTAAGAACCCAACCGCCGATCTCGTCCGCGCGGCAAACGCAATCACCTACGCCAACAAGGACTATCCGCCCGCTTTGTTTTTTCACGGCACTTCCGACACCCGCGTCCATCACTCGACAACTATGCGGATGTACGAAGCGCTGGAACAAGCCGGAGTTCCCGTGGACCTGCATCTCTTTGCCGGGGAGGACCACTTCTTCGACCGGGAACCCCATTTCTACAAAGCCACTACCGACTCCATCGCGATATTCTTATCCCGGTACGTTCCCTTGCGGGAGCCAGTAGCAGCCGCTTAGATTTTGTTGGAGATTCAGATCAAGTAATGGCAAGGAGAGGGAAATGGCCGTCGTAGGATTGGACCACTTGGTTGTGAACACCAGAGACATAGAAGGCTCAGTCAGCTTCTACAAAGACATGCTGGGCATGGAGATTCTGAGGCTTGACGAGTACCGAGAGGGTAAAGTAGGTTTCGTGTCGGCGAGGGTTTCCCAGGAAATCATCATCGACATACGTCCCACCAAGGCAGAAGACGCAGTGACGCCCAACATGGACCACTTCTGCCTTGTTCTTGGCGCCACCGACATGACGAAGCTCTTTGAAGAATTGAAATCCAAGGGCATCCACATGGACGGAGATGTTCACCCGGCCTGGGGCGCTCAGGGAATGGGACAACAGTTCAAGATTTGGGACCCTGAAGGCATCAAGATAGAGCTAAGGTGCTACGACGAGCCCCAGTAGATCTCTGAGACTGTACACCACTGGGTACCGGGGAAGGCCCTATCCAGAGCCTTCCTCAATACCCAAACTTCATCCCGTATCAGAAAACTAGCGGTTCGACATCTGTCGGGACCAAAACTAGCTCCATGGTCACCAGGTCGTGGAGGTCACCCCNAATGTCACGCACATGATTCCGCAAGGCAGTTACCGGAACAAACCCCAATTTATGGGCGGTGTGCCTCGCTGCTATCCCTACCTCGGCCACGACGTCAAACATCAGCTTTTCCAGGCCTTCTTCGCGTGCCACTTCGGCCAGGGTGGTCATCAAGCGGGTTCCCACGCCCGATCCTCGGTAACAGGGATCAACTAGGATATGCACCTCGCCGACGTGCCGCCGGGCTCCAGACCGAAAGCGGCGTAGCGTCGCCAATCACCTTGTCTCCGGCAAAAGCCAGGATGGGAAGTGTCCGGCAATATTCCAAGTGGGCGGCCCTCTGACTAACCACCGATGCGGAAGTGACATCGTCCTTCAGATAGAAGCGGTCCTCTTCCGGCACCCGTCGAAGGAAATCCAGCAACGCGTCCTTGTCTGTCTTCATCATCGGCCGCATCGTAACCTCGTCGCCACAATCAGTAACGAATGAAGCCTGCCTGGCGGCCATTGGATAGGCTCTGATTGTCATTTCAGCCCGCACCTCCTTATAGATTCGGCTTATAGACTAAGCATCCATGCCGGCGCGGCCTGCGAGGTTGGCCTCGCTTCACCGCTATCTCCTAGAAGATTGCCCCGATCTGGTGCACAATCTCCAGTAGGTCCACCACTCGCCATCCTTCGACGATTTTTCCGTCAACCACGCGCTGTATGCTAATCACTGTGTAGGACACCGGCTCTCCGGTCGGGAGAACACCCCGGTACATCCCATGCTGCATCCCCTTGGCCGTGTACCGCGTGACAACCATGTCCCNTTCGGCAATCTGATCCTCAATGGTGACTTTCAGGTCAGGAAACGCGTCTAGGTTGTNACCGACAACCTTCATGAGTTGTTCCGGCCCTTTTACTTCGGCCGTATGGCCCACGAAGTCGTCTGCCACCAAATCGTCTATGNTCGTCAGGTTTTTATCATTCTGGGNCTCGGTCAGAAAACGGCGNANTATCGTCTTGTCCTCCTCTGACANCTCTTCACTCCCATCGGTGGCTGATTTTGCGGACGGGTACCCGNCCCGGCGGTGTTGAAATGGGCAAGACCGCCTTGCCTAAGTCCATTCTCCGATTTGCCCACAGGCGTCACAAGGGTACAATGGACCGAACCAAAACAGATGTTTGTCCGGAATCCGAGGGCCGAATGGTCCCAGAGCCCACGACNCCTGTCCAGGAGAGACTGACTTTATGCCCTANCTAGAACTTCCCGGCATCGACCTTTGGTACACGGACACCGGCGGCGACGGCATCCCGGTNATATTTCTCCATGCCGCATCGGGCAACACCGACTGCTGGGTATACCAGNAGCCGGTGTTCACCTCGGCGGGCTACCGTTGTATCGCCTATGACCGGCGAGGCTGGGGNCGCTCTCGCTTGAATCAATCCGGACCGCAGCCCGGTTATACCAGCGATGACTTGCATGACCTGGTGGACCACCTTGGCCTGGACCGTTTCCACCTAGTGGCGACAGCNGCCGGAGGTATCNGCTCGCTGGACTATTCTTTGCTGCATCCCGAACGGGTGCGCTGCCTGGTAGCCGCCAACACCATCGGAGGCGTGCAGGACCCCGCCTACCTGGAAGTCCAGCACCGGCTTAGGCCAAAAGAGATTCAAGACCTGCCGGTGGAGCTGCGAGAACTGGGACCGTCTTACCGGGGCATCAACCCGGAGGGCGCAGCTCGCTGGCTGGAGATAGATCACCACAGCAGGCAGGAGGAAACGACCGGGCCGCAGCCGTTACGCGACACGATGACCTACGCCCGTTTGGAAACGATGCAAATACCGGTCCTGATGATTGCCGGTGACGCCGACCTGCTATCTCCGCCGGCCATGATGCGGTTGCTGGCCAACCATANCCCCGGGTGCGAGTGGGCGACGGTGCCAGCAGCGGGTCATGCCGCATTCTGGGAGGATCCGGAGGTCTGGAACAGCATAGTGCTGGAGTTTATAGGCCGGCACTAGACCTTTGCATCAACGTAAAACTAGTTGATGNCGAACTACACCCCCCACCTTAATCATCCCTCGCAATGGGGGAGGAGATTTGTCCCTTCCCCCTTTATGGGGGAAGGTCTGGTGTTCACAATCTGCAGCCTACTGTTACCATACGGATACCAGGTAACCCGAGCCAATAGAATACCACCGGCACGNTATATCGTCATCGGAGTCCAACGTGCCCTTGGTTTAATTGGAGCGCAGTGGCCAGCGCGCTTCGTTCGG
>PANP01000063.1 GCA_002708395.1 Dehalococcoidia bacterium | reverse complement strand
TCTTCACTATCTGATCACTGATGTATGATTGCAGGACTGGTGATTCCGCCTCACATAAATCATCCTCTAGCAGCGCTCCAGAAACAGAGGGAACCAGTGTTTGATTTCGGGTTTTCCACGAATGTAACATTTTCCCGGATAAGCCCGGAAAGGTCCGGAGAGACAAATCGCAGTACCGGCGTGGTACACCCGGCATCGATGTAGGCTTGAATCTTTTCAATCACAGCTTCCGGAGGACCGTAGGCCAACCATAGCTCGGCCCGGTCTCTAGAAATGGCTCCAGCGCCATAGTAAGAGGTCAGAAAAGTCTCCGCCTCCTTGTACGCCGTCTCCCGATCATTGTTGATGTTCACCATGAGGTGTAGGCAGGATTCCATCTGGGAAGGATCACGCCCTTCTTGATGTGCATATTCCCGGATCGATTGGAATCGTCGCCTGAATGTCTCCACCGGAGTGGCATCCGTCTGCCAACCGTCACCGTGCTTGGCCACCCGGCGCAATATGCGGTCAACTGTCGCTTCGTCGGCTTGACCCGGCTTGGGGTTGGCGGCAATCAGGATGGGCAAGGGTTGCTGCACCGGCTTGGGCAAACACTCCACATCCTCAAACTGGAAATATCTTCCCTGGTGGGTGACCCGCTCTTCGCTCCACAAGCGGCGTAGTATCCGAACACCTTCGATGACCCGTCCTACTCGTTCGTTGGACTTGACGCCCATCACTTCCAATTCGTGGGCGAACTGTGGCCCGTCTCGCTCCGAGGCCCCGTTACACACCGACAAGATTGTCCTGCCTGCGGATAAAACATCCAAGCTAGCCCATTGGATAGCCAAAAGTATCGGGTCGCGCAGGGGGAAGCTAGCCAAACAAATCGTGCCCAGCTTAACGGTCGACGTGTGGGCCGCTATAGCCGACAGGGTCACGATTGACTCCAACCTGGGCTTGGACAGGAGGTTGTCGCCCACCCATACACTGTGGAAGTAACCGGAATCTTCGGCGGTACGCGCAGCGGCAATCAGGTCATCGGTTGTGGCCCAATCGAACAGCACCGCCCGGTTGGACAAGCTTATCCCGAATTTAGCCTGCATAGCTTGTGGCATGGTATTCCCCGTCGATCTATTTGCAGATGGACTATTTATCTAAAGCTCATGTTCCGGGCCTTTGGCAATTCACCCCGGAACTCCTGGTATAAGCGCTGAACGTTAATCATGACCCGTTCCGGGTCCACCCAATCGGTAAACTCTCCCAATCGGACTGCACGGCTAGTGTCCTCAATGCTTGCGCCTCGCTCAAAATGGGATTTAGCTGTCCGTTTTACCAAGCGGAGGTACTTTAAAGTCGCACTAACCATTTCCTTGCCGCTCACCGGCCCATGGCCCATCACCAGTGTCGTGGCATCCAAATCTTTAAGAATGCCATTTATCACCTTGATCCAATTGCTGATGTGTCCATCCCGCGCCAATGGGGTCAGATATTGAAAAGCGACGTCTCCCGTGAAAAGCACTTTTTCCTGGGGCAGGTATACCAGGGTGTCCCCATAAGTGTGGGCTGGGCCGGGGTGAAGCAATTCGACCACCCGGTCGCCTAGGTGGACAATCATCTTATCCTCGTAGGTGATGCTGGCCGGAGTTAGTTGGGACTTAGCCCAGTCCTCTCGGTACTGGGGATATCGTTGACTCAACACTTCCACATCGGCGCCGGAGTTAATCATGGCTTCCCGGCACCAGCGGTGGGAAACTACCTCCGTGGGAAGATAGAACTGGTTCCCAAAGGAATGGTCGACATGATGATGAGTGTTGACCACGTATCTGATGGGCTTATCGGTTACTGTTCGTATCTCTTCAAGATACGAACGTACCTGGCTGGCCACCATCATGGCGTCGATGACCAACACGCCATCTTCGCCCACTATGAAACCGGAGTTGCATATGTCCCATCCTACTCCGCTGTGTATGTGAGCGAAAACGTTCGGTGCAATCTCTTGTAATCCTGACTTCCAGGAAGGTATGGGCATCAATGACTCCTCAGCAGGCTGATTTAAGTAGGGGAATGAGCTGGGATCAGGCCGAATATCGCACTTGGCGTTCGCAGTGTAGGACGCATCATAAGTCTCACCAGAAGTTGGCCGCAAGGAGGTACAGACAGACTCCTGGCACTTGGATATAATCTGCTTCGATCCTAAGGAGATTCAACCGGTATTCTGGAGGGAGCAATGGCATCATCGTGGGAAACTATCAAAGTAGATGGCTCAGACATGCGGATGTACGTTAGTGTCCCCGATGGATCGGGGCGCTTTCCGGCGGTCCTGGTTAGCCAGCACGGACCGGGAGTAAATGAGTTTATCCAAGACATCGCTAACAACCTGGCGAAGGAAGGATACGTCGCTTGTGCTCCCGAGTTGTATCATCGGGTTACCGAGGAAATGTTGGCCGATGGCTCCGGTCCGGGTGACTACAACAGCGACGCTGATATCATCACCGACCTCAACGCCACCGTAGAGTACCTACGGAGCCACTCTGCTGTCGATGGGGACCTGCTGGGCATAACGGGTTTCTGCGTTGGGGGCCGGACCACTTGGTTGGGCGCAGCAACCAACCCACATTTCAAGGCGGCGGTCCCATTTTTCGGTGGNAACATCATGGTTCCCAGGGGGAACACAGACCAAAGCCCCTTCGACCGGACCAGTGGCATGAAGTGCCCAGTCCTCTTCCATTTTGGCGGCATNGACACGAATCCATCCCCAGATGACCAAGCNAAATACGATGCTGAGTTGACNCGNCTGGGCGTACCGCACGTGTTTTACAGTTACCAAACTGCCAATCACGCCTTTATGGACTACAACCGCGATCGGTACCAAAAAGAGGCTTCTGAAATCGCCTGGCCCAGGACATTGGAGTTCTTAGCCGCCCANCTCAAANGATANGCTGNAAGCTAACAGACGGGCCGGTTGGTGACCTCGGCGTCGACTTTTCTGCGGAGAAATTGGCCTCCGCCAAGGGTTGCGTTCAGCNGNCCGTTCTCCACGACCACCGATCCGCGCAATATTGTGGTTGATGGCCAGCCTTCNATNTCAAATCCGTCCCAGATNCTNTANTCAGTGATATGAAAGTCCTCTGGGGCCAGTGTCTTCTTGATGCTTGGGTCGATCAAAACAATATCGGCGTCGCTACCAGGGGCGATGACCCCTTTCCGGGGGTACANNCCCATNATNTTNGCGGCGTTGGCCGACGTTACGTCAACGAACNGCGGCAGCGACATGCCGCGCTTGGAAACCCCTTCGCTAAACGTGATTCCCATGCGGGTCTCGGCACCGTTGTGTCCTCCGGTCACGTCGGATACGGTTCTCCCGGCAATCTTGACCTCCCAGGATGTGCAGTACTCGTCGGTGGCCATGGTGCTGAGGCCGCCCTGAACGATGCCGTTCCACAGGGACAGACGGTCCTCTTCCGACTTTAGAGAGGGATAGGTGTGGTACTTCATGCCGTTCTCTTCTTTGTAATTNTCGGAGTTGAAGCAGCAGTAGTTATGGAGTGTTTCTCCGTATACCGGCATCCCTTTGGCTCTGGACTCACCTATCGCTTGGATTCCCTCCTTGGCNCTNACATGGACGAAGTAGACGGGAGATCCGGTCCACCCGGCCACGTTCAAGACCCGGCGGAACGACACATCCTCCGACACGTTATTGTGCACCAACGGCATGTTCCACCAGACGGTGCGCTCTTCGTCGCCAAGCTTGCGGTACATGTTCATCACCATGTCGTCGTCCTCGGAATGGACCAAGAGCATGGCATTCTGACGTTGTATCAACTCCATCAGATCGTGAAGGTGGCCCATACGAACCATTCTCCCTGGCCCTGGAGTGGNGGGAGGACGTACATTTGTGGTGAAAATCTTAACGGATGCGAAGCCATCTTGAATCGCCTCGCTCACCTGGCCCATGATGTTGGAATCAATCTCACCCGAGAGCATCAGATGATGCGAGTAGTCGGCGTAAGAATTTCCNTGCCAGACGGAAGTGCGCTCGGCGATGGCCTGGTTAACGTCTATGCCGGGATTCTGGACCGCAAAGTCCAACAGAGTGGTGGTGCCTCCAAAGAGGGCCGCGCGGCTGACCTGATCGGGCGGCGCCGTACTCTGGTTTTGGCCCTGGGCCACGAAAGGCGCGGCGATATGGGCGTGGGGCTCAATGCCTCCAGGAACCACAATCTTCCCTGAAGCGTCAACGACGCGGCCCGCTTCTTCGGTGAATGTCCCTGGGGCAGCGACCCCGACGATTTTCTCCCCCTGCACCGCCACTTCCCAATCACCAACTCCCCAAGGAGTTACCACCTGTCCGCCTTTAATAATCAGATCTAGCATGGTCTTCCTCCAAAACGACTTCGAGGTTAGAGNTGGGCAAATGCAGGACNTTTTGTACCTGCGGCCCACTGCTCCGAACTGGGCCCACCCTGGCNGGGTTAATTATGCCAGGGAGACTCCCACTCTGCCCAGGCGCTTTTAGGACAGGTTTTGGATGACGGCCCAGGTGTGAGGGCTCTGCGGGTTTGGGGTANCAATAAACCGGGGGAAATTCATAGTAGCCGCCATGAAATTCGGCTTCATCCTTTNGACCTATGACATTATCCGCGAATAGTGATTGTCCCAGGACACCAACCTGATGGAGTGTTATACAGGCTTTAGGAGATAATTGCCTGTCGGGCACGTATGTTAGAATCAGGCANGTAAGCTCCGTAGACCNTTAAAATNNGATACCCTGCCTTGCAGTAATTGCGGGCGGATTTCCGACCAGATTCNTGCCTGAGAACCCCTTTCCGGTAGGACCTTTCGCGACACNTTCTCCTAAGCAGCGGGTCGCGGGTTCGAATCCTGCCTGGGACGCCACAACATCCCGCTGTTAGTATATAAGCCGNACTATCGNGTGGTTACCCAGTATATTGATCCGGGGTCTTTCACGCGAAGAGATTCGGATCTGCCAACTCGATATCCATGTCAGTGTACTTTACCTCGATTCCAACTCCGACTAACCGGCCACTACCATCGGTGCCCGCGATGTAGGTATCGAATGATGTCCNGTCTCCCAAGACCTTCAACCCCCTAAGCCCATACCACGGTCCNGGGACAGCAACGAAAGCTGCCGGCCAAATTGCCGGTACACTGNGTGGCACTCCGCAGGACTAAAAAGCACAATAGACGCAGATGGCGCCGCAAAGATGCGGCTCCACGATTCTCACTGGTCAAAGAAGGATGTAGCTTATGACAACATCAAGACTCCCTGGGCCTCCTGGCATATTCACGGGCTTACCCAATGCCATTGTCGACTTAAATGCCGACGCCGGGGTCGAGTTGGTCAAAGGTCAGTGGCGTTACCATGATGCCGAAGTGGTCACCGTTGAATTCCGCAGCCCAGGTGAAGACGGTAATCCAACCGGGCCTCCGAATCAGACCTACGACATTGTTCCCCATGCTCAGGGTCTGGATTTTGATGACTCGGGTTGGGAAACAGTAGCCTCTACTGACCTAGATGGTCGTCGAAGCACTGGCAAGGTCTGCTTCAACTGGTATCGCATCAACGTCACTATTCCCGAGAAGGTCGGCAACTTCAATCCTACGGGGTCTACCGTTGTATATGAGGTAGTCATCGATGACTATGCCGAGATTTGGGTCAACGGGGAGATGCCAAGGACAGTGGGACAAGCTGGCGGGACTGTAGTAGGTGGGTTTAACTCGCCCAATCGCATTATCCTCGCCCGGAACGTGAGGCCAGGGCAGCAGTTTCTGATTGCAGTCTTTGGAATCAACGGCCCAATATCCGCTTCCCCCGAGAACTACATCTTCATGCGCACGGCGACTCTGGAATTTTACGCGGGAAATCTCGAAAGGGCTGCAGGGGAGGTACCGTTTGAAATCTCTCGGAGCGATCCGGCATTGGAGGATATCGTCCGAGTAGACACCAGATTAGAAAAGGTGGCTGGTGACTTTGTCTTCACTGAAGGCCCAGTCTGGTCACACGCTGGGTTTTTGTTTTTCAGCTCTCCTGATACCAACACCATCTATCGTTGGACTCCTGATGGTNCCGTGAACGTCTTCCCGGCGAAAAGCGCCTACCGTGGTTTCGACATCGGAGAGTACACCAAACCTGGTTCCAGTGGCCTGACCTTGGACCCGGAAGGACGACTGNCCATTTGCGAGATGGGTAACCGCCGAATCATTCAGACATCGGGCCGTGGTGAAGTGGTGGTGATGGCGGACCGATATCAGGACAAGCGTCTGAACAGTCCCCACGACTTGGTGTACAAGTCCGATGGATCTCTGTACTTTACCGACCCACCGTTTGGGCTTCCCCAAACGTTCAGCGATCCACGGAGAGAACTACCTTTCAGCGGNGTATTTCTGGTCCATGAAGACCAGGTCGTTCTCCTGACCGATGAACTGGCGGGCCCGACGGGCCTCGCCTTTTCACCAGACGAGAAATATCTTTATGTCGGCAATCGGGACNGTCAAAAGAAAGTGGTAATGCGATACCTAGTGAATGTCGACGGGACNCTTTCGCCGGGAGAGGTNTTCCACGACATGACCGAGGCGCCGGGAGAGAACGGTATTGACGGGATNAAGATCGATCAAGAGGGACACCTGTATGTCTGCGGGCCGGGTGGCGTTTGGATTCTCTCCCCCCAAGGACAGGCTCTCGGTGTGATTAAGGGACCCGAACAACAACACAATTTGGCTTGGGGGGACGAGGATGGTCGAACCCTCTATATGACGGCAATCACCGGCATTTACCGTATAGCTCTAAATATTCCTGGAATCCGGCCNTGACAGAACCCCGAGCGTGGGATTCCAGGTACTCGGCNCGAGCCATNAGGCTAGCCNGGNCCCCGGCGTCCCTACGCATCGCTCATGCCCAGGAAATGGTAAAGTTNGTGGAGGACACTCCACTATGGAATGGAAAGAATCTAAACGGCTGTGACTGGCCAACGAGAGGAAAAAGTAGTATGGCAAGACGAATGCCCATCGTGAATCGGGAAGAATTGTCCCCGGAGCAGCAGGCAGCCTATGATGAGGTCGCTGGTATCAGAGGACGGCCACCGGAGGTGGGTCCATCCTCGGTCATGATTCATAATCCGGAAATGGCGGCCCAGGTTAATCGCCTATCGGCGTTCTTGATGGCNGACACTGAACTGCCTGAGAAATTCAGGAGACTGGCCGCTATCATCGCTGCCCGGTCGATAGACTGCCGTTATGTCTGGAACGCTCACGCCGCCGCAGGCCGTCGGGCTGGTCTTGATGACGCCCTGGTGGATGCCATAAGGGACAAGAAGCCCCTGCCGGTAATGGAGCCAGACGTGGCGGCCGCAGTGGGATATGGGGTNGAGTTGACCGGACAAAACAAGGTCAGCCAGGAAACATTTGACGCAGCGGTGGCGGCACTGGGCTACCAAGGCACCACAGAGTTCACCACCATAATGGGCTACTTCAGATTGGTCGGTCTCAACGCCAATGCCGGTGACATTGACCTTCCCGCCGATAGGACTGAGACTGACTTGCCGGTATAGTGTCGGAGAGATGGCAGTGCTGCCGGCAGCATAGATGAAGAGGCCCTGTCAGAGATTGACAGGGCCTCTTACTATGGGATATGACGGTCGCTGGCCTGGAAAGTCTAGTAAGGGATCTACAGGGGACGCTCGATGAATCAAGGTAGTCCGCCGATCAGCGGCAAGACGCGTTTTTATGGCATGTTCGGCGATCCGGTTGAACATCTTAGGGCGCCAACCGCCCTAAACGAACTCATGAATAGCCGCGGGGTAGATGCGGTCATGTTACCTCTGCACGTTGCACCGGAACACCTGGCGGAGGCCATCGCAGGGATTCGGCTCATCCGTAATTTCTCGGGGTTTATGGTGAGCATCCCCCACAAGTCGGCGGCAGCCGAACTCTGTGATGAGATCCTACCCAATGCCAGAGCATGCGGCGTCGTTAACGCTGTCCGCATCGATCAAGATGGCCGGTTGATCGGCGAGTCATTTGACGGGGTTGGCATGGTTAGATCGATCGAGATGCAGCGTGTCCTCAACTCCGACACCCGAGTATTACTGGTCGGAGCGGGAGGTGTAGGCAGGTCAATAGCTGTGGCGATTGCTCTAGCGGGCGTCGGGTACTTGGCGATCGCAAACCGGACCCCATCCAAGGCAGACGAACTGGCCGGAACGGTCCGCCGTGCCGCTCCGGATTGTGTGGTAAAGTCTGATTCCTCGTTCGATCCGGAAGGTTTCGATATAGTGGTAAATGCTACTTCTCTGGGTCTTAACGGACAAGGCCCGATGCCCGTCGAGGTCTCCCGGATATCGAAGCCGGCTTTGGTGGCGGAGGTTGTAATGGTGCCTGAAATCACTCCGATGTTGCATTCCGCCCAGGAGCGGGGCCTTGCCGTGGTCCGTGGTTCGGAGATGATGACCAATCAGGTTGAGATATGGGCAGACTTCTTTGGGATGGCGAACTGACGCAGGGCTCTGAAGGCATTCAGCGATAATGGGGACGCTCTTATTCCATTTGACCAGACGATAACTGTACAAGTTTCTTAAAGGCCCCCAGCTACGTTATCACAGCGCTCAGAGGCAAATGACTTCTAAGCAGCGGGTCGCGGATTCGAATCCTGCCTGGGACGCCAGATATTCACGAGTAGTGTCATCGATTGAATCGGCCATCCTTGGAGTCTGAGCGGCCCCCTGCTTAACGAGGGGAACCAGGTTGGACTAGCCAGGTCTATTACTCAGATCACATCTCGGTATATAGTAAGCCTCGTCGGCGAGAACCACGATACCCAGCGTCCGCATGCCCATCATAGAAGATTACCTCGGCCCAATCGACTCGTGAATCAGCTGACTTTCCTACCAGGTCATCTCTTGATCGCCTGGGTCAAAGTCGCCTCCGAAACNGCTCACAGGACTCCGGAACGGTTTTTGACAGGCGAACGTGTGGGCGAAGGATATTTCCAAACNCTCCGGAATCGCGATTNAACAGTCGTCCATAGCGCTTCAGCAGTTACAATGGTCGAGGATTTTGATAACTCCTGCGATCAGTAACAACTACCATAAGAATGAGGGGAACGTAAATGCCTATCAGCGGAAGTATGAATACCGGCCCGAGCTTGACCTTTGTCGACTGTGAGATTGACGCCAGTGCGGGTGCGGGCGGTGGTTCGGGGCAGATGCCTGCGCAAGCCCGCCGCGAGGTCGTCATTAGTGGCAAGCGAGTCAAGACGGTGGATGTCCATGCGCATTGCATCGTCCCTGAGGCTGCTCAGCTGATNAATCACTCACTGGAGGCACCGGGTCTTCTGTGGTCCAATATCGGCGATCGTCTGACGCAGATGGATGGATCGGGAGTCGATGTCCAGGCGCTCAGCATAAATCCTTACTGGTATCGAGCTGAGCGGGATGCCGTCGTCGAATTGATCCGAATGCAGAACGAAGCCTTGGCCGGGTTCTGCGCGGCGCAGCCGGATCGGTTCGTCGCCTTCGCTACTGCGTCATTGCAATATCCTGACCTCGCAACTGAGCAGGTAGAGCACGCAGTCAAGACACTCGGCTTTCGCGGCATCAGTGTTGGCGGCAGCGTCGCCGGCGAGGAGCTCGCCAACCCGAAGTTTCACCCGTTCTGGGCCAAATGCGAAGAGCTGGGTGTGCTCGTCTTCATGCACCCGCTCGGCACCCGCGAATTGGAACCGAGCGGCCGGTTGGGCGGGAGTGGTCTCTTGACGAACACCATCGGCAATCCGCTGGAAACAACGATAGCCTTGTCGCATCTGATTTTTGAAGGAACGCTTGACCTCTTTCCAGGCCTCAAGATCTGCGCCTCGCATGGCGGCGGTTTCCTGCCGTCCTATGCCAGCCGCTCTGACGCGGTAATAACGACCTTCCCGGACCGGGTCGGGCCCGTGCCTAAAAAGAAGCCGACCGAATATATCCGAGGCGGCCAACTGTATTTCGACTCGATTATGTTCACTGCCGAGGGCATGCGGCACCTGATCGCCGAGGTTGGGATTGATCACGTGGTCCTCGGGACCGATTACCCGTTCCCCTGGAACACCGCTCCGGTCGACCACGTCATGTCGATTCCCGGGCTAAGCGAAGAGGANCAGATCAAGATTCTCGGAGGGACGGTGGCGAAACTCCTCGGGATCGACGGGTAGGCAATCACAGTTCGGGGCGGCTTGCGCCGCCCCGGTATGCCCTTAAAGGTCGTGGGGGAAACTGGATCGCCAGTCAACCCCGTGGCTATACTGTGATTCTCAGCGCGGTATCCCCTTAAAATATTGCCTAAAGGAGATGGTCCACATGGACGTAGCGATCCTCGATGATTATCAAGCGGTAGCCCAACAGATGGCTGACTGGTCCCAATTACCCCCTGGTATCAACGTACAGTTTTTCCATGACCATATCGCAGATGAAGACGCATTGGTGGACCGGCTGAAGAACTTCCAGGTAGTCATGGGGATGCGGGAGAGAACTCCTTTTCCGCGTTCAGTACTTGATAGATTGCCGGAACTACGCCTCCTAGTCACGGCAGGGATGGGCAACGCGGTATTTGATATACCGGCGGCAACCGAGCTAGGCATCGTGGTCACTGGAACAGGTGGCGTCGGAGAAGGCCCCACCGAACTCACCTGGGGGCTCATATTAGCCCTAGCACGGCGGATCCCGCAGGAAGACCGGCTCACCCGGGAAGGGAATTGGGGAACAACGGTGGGGATCGGGTTAAAGGACAAAACCTTGGGCTTGCTGGGGCTGGGACATATCGGCTCCCTGGTAGGGAAAGTGGGTGCTGCCTTAGGCATGAACATCNTCGCCTGGAGCCAGAATCTTACGCCTGAGAGGGCGGCAGAGTGTGGCGCTACTCTGGTAGACAAAGACACCTTGTTTAAGGAGTCCGACGTATTGTCCGTGCATGTCCAGCTTAGTGACCGGACTAGGGGGTTGGTGGGAGCCAAAGAGCTAAGCTTGATGAAGCCAACTTCCTACCTAATCAACATATCCAGAGGACCGATCGTAGACGAACTCTCGCTGATTCAAGCATTAACCAGCGGGTCCATCGCAGGAGCTGGGCTTGATACATTTGACATTGAGCCGCTCCCAACCAATCATCCCCTTTTGGGGTTGTCCAACACAGTAATCACTCCCCATCTGGGATATGTCACGGAGGATGGCTACAGGGTCCGCTATACCCAAGTGGTGGAGGATATCCGCGCATTTATCAGCGGCGAATCTATCAGAGTTTTGAATCCCCAGGTACTGGAGTCAGCACAACTCAGAGGACCGGCCTAACGGTCTCTGTAGTCAACAAACATCGTTCGATTGATGAGGAGGTATTGTGGCAAACAAAAAGGGGACCGGCCTGTTCATGGTGTGGGTGGACGTGCCCGACGATAAACTGGCCGAATTCAACGGCTACTACAACGAGGAGCACCTGGCTGAACTCCTATCTGTGCCCGGTGTTCTCAACGCAGCCCGTTACGAGGCGGTTAGCAGCGGCCCTAAGCATCTGGCTTGCTACGAATTGGAAAGTCCAGCGGTTATCGAAACCGATGCCTTTAAGAATCGTCAGCCTACAGAAAGGAGCCTTCGCGCCGGACCTAGAGGGGTCGGCTCCAACCTCATCAGCAACGTCTATGAGATGATTTACCCGTCCGAACTAACCGATGAAATCGCCGGTTCGGACATGGCCCCGGCGCTGCAGATAGGCCGGATGAGCATCGCCCCTGAAAACGAAGCCGAATGGAACCAGTGGTACAGCGGTGTCTACGTGCCCAACTACGAAACAGTACCTGGGTGCATCCGCGGCCGCCGCTGGAAGATTGTTCGAGGAGAGCCTNAATACGCCGTGGTGTACGAATTCGAAAATGAAAATGTGTCCGCGACGGAAAAGTGGCTGGAGCAACGTGACATCTATCCGGACAATAACAGGATGCGGGACATAATGACCCACGCGCCTGGCTCTCCTGGGATCTGGAAGAAGACGTTCCAACTGTGAGTCCGTTCACTGNTTCGAGATAGGACCTCTCGCGACACTTTCTTCTAAGTAGCACCTCAAACCTCTCTCAGGAACTCCTGGGCTTAGCCATCTTCGCAAATCCGAATATAAAAGGCCCTGGCATAGTCGCCAGGGCCTGAAATATGCCTACGGTGTATATGCCCGTCGCCTATCTTAATTACTCTATGGAATGACCTCCCAGATCTGGCGGTTGCCTTCTACTGAGTTGCTATTAAATCGCCTGACAGACTCTTCAGTCTCGGGAGACAGCTTGTTGTAATTGGTACGCTGATTATTAAAGTAATCATCTAGGCTTTCCACTTCAATCTCAAATGCNATGGTNTCCATTCGGTCTGTATAATCCGNGTANATNTTGCCCGTTGTATTGCCATCNCTGGCCCAGGAAGCCCTAACTTCCTTAACAACTTCCAAGCANTCNGGNACCTTTCCNCNGGCACACTTCCANACGNTTCTNACCATGTACATTNNNGNTCTCCTCAGAACATCATATAAAATGTGGATCGGATATATACCAGTCGTCCCTGATCATTTACCTGAGACGAAAGGGGGGAATATTATTAGTCCAGCAGGTTTTTTTCAACGGTTGGTAGTATCTTAGAATTATGG
>PANP01000062.1 GCA_002708395.1 Dehalococcoidia bacterium | reverse complement strand
CCTCCCGTGCTTGGAGGGGTCTCTCCAGGGATAGGCCAGCCTGGTCAACCTCCNGTGCTTGGAGGGGTCTCTCCAGGGATANGCCAGCCTGNTCAACCTCCNGTGCTTGGAGGGGTCTCTCCAGGGATAGGCCAGCCTGGTCAACCTTCTGTACCANTCGTTNATNCNCCCATTCCCACGCCTGCNGTCCAAGCCACACCCGTAGTGGGACCTGCTGGACCAGCGGGGCCTCCAGGCCCTCCAGGCCCTCCAGGCGAATCATCATCATCGGATAAGACTTGGCTTATCGTCGCACTGGTCGCATCTGGTTTAGCGATCTTCTTATCTCTAGACCATATCGTGGCGGTATTCTTCCGCCGGGGTGGTCCGACCACTGGCTAAGACGATGCCTTCGTTTTCAAGCAGCCTACTGCCGGAGAGGCTTTTGGGTCTATGCTTGAACTGGGCCAATACGGCAGGTGGCTAGCGAACCACATGCGTCGACGGAACCGTAACCCCGGAGAATATAACTGGTCCTTCAGATACTTTCCTCGGGGTCCGGGCCCGTATAAGAGTTAGCAGCCAGCGAACTAAGAACCGATTTGACCTGGAAGGGGGTTAGACCGGGATGTTTCTCGAGTAGCAAAGCCACGACAGCTGTTATGTTGGGAGCCGCGAAGCTATTTCCGGTCGCCTTCACGTACCCGCCGCCAAGCCATGCTACATCTACGTCTATCCCGTTTGCCCCAAATTCGACTGGTGGCGCCGGATTCAGATAGAAATCAAGAGGGTTTGAGCCGGCTGAGCCTTCATAGCAGGCTGTTGAGATCACCGTCGAATATAGGGACGGGAAACTCACCACCGGCATATTGTTCGCGGCTGTAACCAAGACGACTCGGCGGTAATAGGCTTCGTCTACCAATTCGTGAAAACGCGAGAAGTGCGCGGGGTTAGGGGTCCCCAGGGATAAGTTAACGACATCCATGTCGTTCTCGATGGCCCACTGAAGTCCTGCCGCGAAGACCTCACCTTGCCCATTCAACTTTCGACCCAGTACCCGGACACTATAAAGTTCCGCAGAAGGTGCTACGCTGTGGATGATTCCAGCACATGCGGTACCGTGGCCAAACAGGTCCTGATGTCGCGATTGATCGTAGCTGATAGCGCCGTGGCTATCAAGCAACGGCTCACACCAACCACAGACGGCACCGTCTACTGATGGATGCTGGTTATCTACGCCGCTATCTATAATCGCCACTTTCACCCCGCAACCGCTACTCCCCTCGAACGCTTCCTCTCGGTTGATAGACCGGAAGAGTCGGCTACCTATAGGAAGGACGGTCCCCTGGTCTTTTGAGTCCCAACTCCAGGCAGGATGTCGTTTCAACATGACCGAAAAGCACTTCCTTAGATTTCAGTTCTCTGGCCTGCGTTAACGTACCGTGTCAAGCTGGTGAGGACCTCCAATGCCAACCTGCGCGCGGCGTCCCCTTGACGTCCGATCTCATGGACCATGGCAGCCATTTTTAAAGTGTCTGACTCCTTACCAGCAGATTCAGAGGTTTCAAGGAAGCGTCGAACGGCCTCTGACATGGAATCTTCCGAAACGCCCCCTGCTAATAACCAGTGGAAAAGATGGCTCATATCCTGGGTAAGCCTGGACTCGTCGATGGTATGTGCTGCCAGGTTACCGAACCTACCTAGGATCTCGATGTCCGATGCGGAGAATGCCACGCCTCCAGCCTTATCCATCAACTGTAAGACACCGATGACACGACTACCAAGAAACAAAGGGACACAGAGCATAGAACTGGGTATATAACCGATAGCGTCTCCGATAGACCGATCGAACCGAGGGTCATTCTGAACATCCGAGACGGCGATCGCCTGGCCGGTAGCTGCTACGTATCCAGCCAGTCCTTGCCCGACGGGGACCCTGAATTCCCTCACTTCGGCCCCCTTCTCTCCAAGGGCCACGACGAACACAAGTTCTTCATGGTCCTCGTCCAAGAGGTAAAGTGATGCGGCGGCGGCATCTAGGACATCCGCAGCGGTTTCAACCACCGACTGAAGAGTGGAATCGTAGGAGGATGAAGCCCCTATGATCCCCGCGGCGTGTGTGGTTAGCAAGGCATTCCGAAGATTCTCCGTAAATTCCCTATCTCCGCGCTGTGACATCAGTTGATCGATCTGCGCTTTCTGTTCTACGATCGTTTGACGAAGAACGGCCAGTTGCTCTAACTGGTCATCATGTTGTTCATCCATCGCTGGTCTCCACGGTGGCATGCTGTCATCCAGTCAGCCTGGGGACTGATCAAGCCGTCCTCAGAGATAGGACGATAGTATGACCCATGCAAAAATATTAGAGACCCGGACTATGTCGGGTTTCAGATCCACTGCCAAGAGGTTACCGGTAAATAGATCGGAAGATTAACCCATAGGTTCGGGGCTTCAAGGTCCCCTTCGGAAACAAGAACGTCCAATGAGTCTGCCGGAACTGGTCTGATCTTGAACACGTTCCACTTCATNAGTGCAGCAGGTCTTACGTGCGGCGCTTCGGTTGATAACTTAACGGATCAGCCCGAAGTACCATTTCGGTCGCAAGCGGAACAACAAGAGTTGCCGAGCGGGACCATTAACAAGAAGGCATCCGGACCGCAAANCTACCGTTCCAGGACAAGATACTGCCGCTCTAGGGTATGGCACCAACGTGATTTTTCCATATCAGTGCATCTCAATCAGACCAGCCCAACGCCTTGCCGGGGACTCCGAGGTCCGATCAACGGACGGCAAGTTAACCTTAGTCTTCTTCAAACGTCCGGATCAAGCTGGGTCCGGCTCCCGTAATATACTGTCTACAGCGTCGGCCCAGTTCTCTTTCGTGTCATTGCCCAGCCGGTCCTGGGTCTGGCCCTGTGACTCACCGCTCTTTACCATAAGGATAGAACTGAGGGTCCCTATCTCTCTCGTGGGGTCTTCAGCACCAGGAACAGTATAGATCCGAGAGCAGTGAAGATAGAGGGGCGCTGGCTTTCTCCCGAAAACCCATCCGATCGCCAGGTCCCCTACTGCCCAGACTCCGGCCATAAAACCTATGGCCATCGAAAACAGGATATTTCTCCTCTTGGGCAGGTTAGGTGTCTGCCTAGTCATCGAATTGGACGCGAACTGGGCTGAGGCAAGTGCCACGGTCGTCCGAGGGTTCTTCTCGAAGAATCCATCATAGCGCAGCAACTCTTGGACCTGTGCATTCAACCGGGGAAGTTCATCATTCTTCAGTGGCATGGTGCACACGACCATAGACCTGGTTTCGCTGTCCGGACTTTTGTGATCGGCTATCTGCCATCGATCACTCATCGCTGCTTTGATCGCCTTTATAGGCAGCATATTTATCTCATCACCTTTCCCCCGTACCAGCCGGGTCTTCCGGAAAGGCGGTAACATAGACCAAGATGTTAGCATCGGTATCTCAAATGACTTGATGCTACTAACGCCCATCCATTTGCCATTCGTATCCTGGGACAGGCTGGAGATCACATCGGGTAGAGTTGGTCCAGACCCGCTACCGGATTGGGAAGAAGCCTCAATGGAAGCGATGGCACAGGCCAATTTGTGATCCTGAGAAGCGGGATCTCCGATGCGGTCGTCAGTTATCAGGAAACCTTGGTCAGGGAGAAGGCCTTCGAATTCATCCCATACGGCGCGCATCTGGTCGTGGAGCGTCGGGTCCCTGGGGATCCCCAGTACGACTATGGATTTGCAGTCCGGGAATTCCTCTGTAAGCTTATTATGCAGTTTGGCGCCCAAAATGGAATGCGATCCAAACCCTATGAAGTGAACTATCAATTGGGGTGCGGTCCCGATCCGGTCAGCATGGCTACTGACCTCTTCCACCAATGACTCCTGCTCTTGGAGCAGCCGTCCGGCGTACTGGAGGTACCCATGAGGATTCCGATGGAACCCGTCATCCGATGGGATATACTGAGGTTGAAATACCCGTGTCCCTTGACTAGACCGCATGTCCTTGCTTTTAGCGGCGATCCTTCGGCGGGTGTCCGTATTGATATCATAGAGGATCGCACTCTGGACGCGATCAAGGCACCCTGACTCTCCCATACGCTCCATCAGCGACCAAACGCGGTTCACCTGCGCGGTACCGCTACCGCAGACTATGATGGGGCGAGAGCTAGCACTTCCGAATCCTTGGGTACTCTCGAACACAGCTCCTCGACTAGGGCTAACACTTATACCACCGAACCCTTGAACGTCGCCGTCATTGGCGTCTTCTAATCGTTCCTCGACAAGGCGAGAACTAAGCCGAAGACGTTGGTCTTCAGCTAGGCCAAGGATAGCCGACAACATGGTTTGCTCGTTATCGTTTAAAGTGTCTGAGAACTCGCCCAATTTGGCAGACAGATGATCGATAGCGGGCTCATTACCTGTACTCATGTCTCATAGTCCTTAATCAGCTGGCCGTGGCGTAGACTCATGCCACGTACCCTACCGGAGAATNCCGATCGGTCTCNAGATCTAGAAATCGTTGTTTGGGCATGTATTCCATCAGATTATCGACANCAGTAGCGGACAACTGTTCGAGATAGAANCAGTGCAAGTTACTACAGNNTTAAANTCTATATCGGTCTATGCAGTCCTGTTCATTGGATGCATATANTACTCACGTCCGAATCGCCTGTGGGTCTTGGCCCATCAATCCGGGGAGCGTTAAGACCCAATTTAGGGAAGATGGATTTGAAATTGAACGCCATAGTATCGAGGTTCTTGATATTAACTCCTGGGCGTAACCGAAGAGCGAACTGTTGTGCGTCTTCGTTCTCGTCGGATCCCTCTTCCCCAGTGGCGTCTAGTTCCGCCCCAGCTAAGGTTATTATGGCCTGAAGCAGAGTTTGTTCTTCGTCATTTAGACTGGCCGAGAATCCTTCGATCTTTTCCGCGAATGAAACCCAATCACCAGTCGTGATTTCTACCATCTTGGGTTCGTTATCCATCATAGTCATACACAGCTATCTTTGTTAAGTAAAAGTACTCAGGATAATCATATCACGGTGTTCGTCACACCTCCAAGATTGAATTGCACCGTTTTCCGCCATTGGTCATGTAACCCAATCGCATTTTCGAAGACCTATACGTCAACTAAGTAACATGCTATAACTCGGACCATCCATGATAGTTCAAGCCGGATAAGCCCGGGACTCTAACAGAGCTGCCCAAACCTGATCTTCCCTGATCCCGGTTCCGAGCCTTAGATCCAAAGGTCTGGTCCAGTCACCTCTGAAGAGTGACCGGTACGAGACCGTCGTATCGTCCTGAAAAACAGCGCNAATCTCATCTTCNTGCATATATTCCATATAAGAAGCGAGTAANGATTTCGCCATGCACCATGGCCGAATATGTTTTGCGACTGTAANCATGGTATCAAGGCATCAGCCACTGCTAGTAGTCGTAACTTGTAGCCTACTTTTGAAAAGGTACCTTAGCAAACATGCTAAGTCAATGACACATTTAGTAGCTGANATAGCTAGGGATAAGAACATCTGAGGCCTGATGTTCCAGGAACATCAGGCCTCAGATACTACTTGTCGCACCAGTGTTTATCCGGCACCAAACGACCCATTACCCAACGAAGGGGACTTCATTGGCAACCGNCACATACGGGAAACCCGGTGTCGNTTTTCTGGTGCGGGTTATCTATCAAGAAGGTAAAATCATGGTAGGTGCGATTACTGCTAGCCCATTTGACATCCATGGTTTACCTCCTTCGGTAAGCCGGAAAATCAACCTGGCCCCAAGATGGTTCTCAACTAAATCCGGGGGCGAAACTGATTCGCCNATTCATACCTTATGATCTGCCACCAATGCCAGTCCGACGCGAAAGAAGGATCNAGGTTTTGCATCCATTGCGGGATCCAGTTTCCGCGATCGCAAGACCCATCGAAAGCTTCCTATGAGATCGACATCGGTTTAGCCATCCGGGTTATAGACGCCATGGACACGCTAGTTATAGATGAGGTCCAGTTTGTCGAGATAACAGACCTGTTCAGTGACCTTCTAGACAGGGTCGGTGTACCAACTGGGCGTTCGTCCCAAGACGTCAAGACCCTGGTGAACAACGATATCCAAGAGGTCGCCCAGGCAGTAATGGGAAGATTAGATGAGGCGAGGCGACATTTCCACAAGACTCTAGGTCCCCCTGGCCTCTTCTTGCAACTGGGGCATGTATCCTTTGGGAGTCTTGATTTTGCGGAGTCTGTAGAACGGTATTCTCAGACTATTGAGTTGGACCCTAACCTCACTGACGCCTATCTATCCCGTGGTATAGCATACGGTCAACTAGGACAGTTCCAACAAGCCATCGATGACTTCGACCATGCTATCGAATTAGACCCCAACGATGCTTTATCCTACAACCATCGTGGCTATGCCTACTCCTCTCAGAGCCAGTACCAGTTGGCTATCAACGACTACGATCATGCCATACGACTGGACTCGCATCTGGCGCCAGCCCACAGCAACCGGGGCAACGCTTACTACTCCTTGGGCAATATGCAGGATGCTCTAAAGAGCTATGCAAAGGCCATAAACTTGGACCCGGCTCTGGCCAAGGCTTATTACGACCGCGGAAACGCCTACAGAGGCGTAGGTCAGTTCACGTTGGCAGTAGACGATTACAACCAGGCCATCTGCCTCGACATCGGTGATGCTTTGGCATACAACTACCGGGGCTACGCCTACCAATCGATGGGGCAGACCAGATCGGCTATCGAAGACTACGATCAGGCTATAAGGCTAGACCCGGACCTGGCCTTAGCCTACAACAATCGAGGGAACGCTTACCGATCCATGGGGCAACCTCAGTCCGCGATAGAGGAATGCGATTACGCTATAAAGCTAGATCCAACCAATGCATTGTTCTACAGCGATCGGGGATACGCCTACAATGATCTGGGCGAATATGAACGCGCCGTCATCGACTACGATCAAGCGATCAAGCTTGACCCTAATGATGCCGTCGCCTTTCACAGGAGAGGAATCACCTACGGGCTTCTAGGTCAACACCAACAAGCCATAGATTCGTATGATCAGTCGATCGTCCTTGAACCGAACGAGGCTAACCCCTACAACAACCGAGGTAACGCCTATAATCTCCTGGGTCAATACCAGAAGGCCATAGAAGACCTGAGCCAGGCGATCCGTTTGGACCCGATGCTACCCATCTCCTACTACCACCGAGGGTACGCCTACCATCTATTGGGTCAGCCCCGGTCTGCCATAGATGACTACGACCAGGCGATACAACTAGATCCCAACGCCGCCAGATCGTATAACAACCGGGGCCATGCCTACTCCGACATCAGGCAACANGAAGAGGCCACCGAGGATTTTGATCGGGCGATTCGACTGGACCCCGAGTACCCTTTGTCCTACCACAACCGTGGGGTCTCCTACTATTGGCTGGGCAGGTATCAGGAGGCGATCAAGGACTTCGGGGATGCCGTCAGGTTGGACCCCAATTATTGCGACGCTTACTATAAGCGGGGCCACACATCTGCTATCCTGGGCGAGCACCGCAGCGCTATCGACGATTATGCTCGGGCTATTGAGTTGGCTCCGGGTTATGCCCATCTCTATCATAGCCGAGGCGTATCGTACTACAGTCTGGGCGAATACTATAAAGCGATCGAAGATTACACTCTGGCTATTGGGGCAGACCCACTTTTCGTCAAAGGTTACTACAACCGAGGCTCGTCATACTTCGCTCTGGGTTTGCTCCAGCACGCCATCTCCGACTACAACGATACCATCCGACTAGAACCCGATCATGCATTCGCCTATAACAACCGCGGCTATGCCTATCACAATCTGGGCCAGAGCCAGGTCGCGATCGANGATTATGATCAAGCCATCAGATCAGACCCAGGTTATGCCTTCGCCTACAACAATCGCGGACTCGCATATTCAAGCCTTGGCCTCTACCAGCTGGCGATCGACGACTACACCAACGCGGTCCGGTCTGATCCCAAATTTGCTAATGCTTATCGGAACCGATCCATTGCCTATGACATTTTAGGGCAACCGCATGATGCCGAAATCGACCGCAATAGGGTCTCTTCGTTGGAAGACCCGCAGNAGCGATCCTAGGCCGGCTCCTTGAAATGGTCTCCTCCTCTTTCAATTGACCGTATCACGGACGTCACCCTCTATTTGGTATCATCGACCTCACGGTTAATAATACAGGCGTTGTGGATCGAAACCCTTAGCATTGGTTCACAGAAAGATCGATCGGGCGGACGTTCCCTTGTCCGAGCATATCCGGAGCAGCCACATCGGTATCTTATCTCTGAAACCGGGAAAAGTACCGGATACTTCAGGATAACCAGTCCCTGAGTATAATGTGACCACGGGCCGTGTCCGCATCCAAAACGCCACTTTCGATCTGTTATTTCGAATGGATGGGCCGGCATTCCAGTTACGGGTGGACCCATCGAATAAACCCCGCAGTTGCGTATCGATCACGAGCACAAGTTTAGAGAGACGATCCACAGACTTAAGGTAGCAATTAGGACCGGATGGACAATATCATCATAGTAGGACTGCTGACTGTGTCGGCAGTGGTCGCAGTCGTTCTGGTCTTCGAGACCATAACCCCGTCCGTAGGGATAGGCGGACAATCTGTCTCCCAGGCTCAACGGGACGTCGCGACCAGGATGCAGACGGATATCGAGATTATCTCGGTGATGCCGAATCTGGATCCGGTCCCGCCGGCACCGGCGACGCCGGTGTGCGCTGGAGGTACAGTGGGCTGTATCGTAGACGCGTGGACTAAGAATACCGGCGGAGTTGACGTTTCGTCCCTAGGCAACATAGATGTGATACTGCGCCGGACCGACGGACGGTGGGGGAGTCGTATACCCTACTCCTCCAACTGTCCGTCCGCATTTACCATCGCCAATACATGGCACCGATTCCCTTGCGCTCGGGACAGATGGCCGGCCGGAGATATCCTGCCCATCAGGCTAAACCTGTTAGCTGACCCACTCACACCGGGCATCTACAAGATATCTATCACAACACCCAACGGCGTGACAGACGACCATATATTCGAGTTCTCGCCCTAATTACCAACGCCTGCACCGCCTGCCCCAGCTGGCACTAAGATCGTCTTTAACTCCCAGAGGGCCGGGGATAACGAGATCTTCGTCATGAACGCCGACGGGACCAAGACAACCTTTTACTTAACACCGGGCAGTAACCCCGGGGTCTATCTAATGGATACCGCCNGCTCTGTCTAGACCAGGTTGTTCAACACNCAAGTGTAGGTCANGANTCCTCCTGGAGATCAGAACCTACACGTCACCCGCCATCACCGGGATCCATTTGACTCCTGGAGATATGAGTGGCGACAAGATCTACGTCAGGAATACGATCAGATCAGGTCTACCGACAAACTGACGCGTCTGAAATAGACCGCTCAAAGACACCGTCCGCGAACACCTTGGAAGACGCAGTTGTAACCGGAAGTCAGGCAAGTGGTTGCAACACGGATACGTTGGTATTCGGCCAGGGTGGATATCATAGTATTTTGGGTTTGTTAGCTGCTGATACCCAGGAACCGTCGGAAAGAGTGACATCTCAGGCGTTTCTGGGAGATGTTCCGAAGTAAATGTTGATTCGAGGAGCTTCCCCAAGTCGGATCACATTAAAAAACCAGATAGGCGACTTCAACTAAGGCCACGCTACCCTGAGCCTTCCGTCGGTCCAGTGTTCATTCTCTGTAACTTGCCGGCTACATCCGTATTGATGATCAGATCAAAAGCATTACTCAAGACGCGGTCATTGTCTAAAGACCCGACCAATTTCTCTTTTTCCCAACTCAGGAGAGTCGTCTGCGGGCCTTTGACCCTTACGTCCGCGGAAGTAGTCTGGCCGGTAATGAAGGATAATTCTCCGATAAAACTGCCTTTAGTCAATCCCTTTATTACACCCGAGTCCAGGACGACTTCCACTTCACCATCGATGACAAGATAAAGGTTGTCTATGTTGGTACCACGTCGTATCAATAATTCGCCGCCCTCAGGTCTGGTTATATCCCCTAACCTGAATAAGTTCCTGTAAGCCCTGAGTGGTAGTGAGGAAAATACAGCGTCGTACATCGATTGTTCCACCGGGGTCAATCGGACGGGTCGCCTTTCTGCCAGCAGGACGCATATGTAGAAAAAGTTCACACATACCAATATTGCCGTGCACAATATTCCTACGTAAGGGCCCCAATCGAATTGAGCGGAAGGGTCGATATAATAGGGTATGAGTGCGATCTGTCCTACGACAGCCAGGGCTCTCAGATACAACATGTCCCTACAAAAGAAACATGCTACAAATAGTGCGTATCCGATGGTGAACATCGCCGGAGGAAGGATCCCTTCAATTATTCCTGACATGACCGATCATCCTTCTGTAGACCGTTTGAGACAGTAGACATATTGCTCGTGACCTCGATTGGTGGAGAGGATCCCGAATCTTTACACTTCGAACGATAACTCTTAACCNGTCCTGGCCGCCTCGTCAACCGGGGCGCCTCTTAAGCAAAACCTATATCATCAATGTGTATGCANGAGCGGAGTAGCACAAAACGGTATTGTCGGCCTTACCCGAGAGGCCGTAGATACGGAGACTAGATGGTTAACGCTCCTCATGGCCCNANAATCTCAGATACGCGTATNGTCTTCTATGACGGCTACTGCGTGCTATGNAGCAGGTCCGTGGATTTCNTCATATCCCGCGANCCGACCGGCAGGTTCCGGTTCGCGTCATTGCAATCAGACACCGCAACAAGACTCTTACCTGCGTTGAATTACCCTCTAGAACGGATAACAAGCTTGGACAACATCGTTTACCTTAGAGATGGTGTCGTCAAAGTCAGATCGGACGCGGTCCTGTCGATCCTGTGGGACCTGGGCGGAGCATACAGGGCAGGCCGTCTGGCTTATTGTATCCCNCGGTTCATCCGGGACCTCGCCTATGANCATTTCGCTCGACGAAGGTACAGGTGGTTCGGCCAGAGGGACACCTGTCGTGTACCGACCCAAGAAGAAGCCTCACGGATCTTGGAGTAAACCGTATGGAGATTTCCCGAAAGAGGCCTGTGTTCCTGTCCGCAGACTGGCACAACCTTCTGTTCGCTAACTACACCGTAAGTCCAAGTCTGTTAGAACCTTTGGTACCATACGGGACCCAACTTGATCTGTGGAACGGAAGTTGCTTCATCAGTCTGGTGGCCTTCCAGTTCCGGAACACTCGCGTTTTGAGGATTCCCGCACTGATGAACCGGGACTTCGAGGAGATCAATCTGCGGTTCTATGTGAAACGGACCCTCGCCAACGGCGACGCGAGAAGAGGGGTGGTATTCATCAAGGAGATAGTCCCGAGCCGCCTGATAGCGTGGGTTGCTAGGACCCTATACGGCGAAAACTACGTTGCGCTTAACATGGCACACGAGATCCAGACCGATCATGAAGGGCCCAGCATGGTTTCCTACAGCTGTGGGGAAAAGGGTCCGTGCAACCGGTTCTCGGCCACGGTCCCTACAGCCAGTCTTGTTCCCGGGCTTAAGACCTTGGAATCTTATATAACCGAACATTATTGGGGATATTCTGAGACAGGGTCGAAGGGTACCGTTGAATACGAGGTGGAACATCCCCAGTGGCCAGTTCATCAAGTTTACGAGTACAACATAGACTTCGACTTCCAGAATCTGTACGACGCCCGTTACGCCTTCTTGTCCGAGTCGTCGCCGACTTCGGTCTTCTTCTGCACCGGCTCGGACGTCACGGTCCGGTGGGGTACCAAGGTCTGAGCATATCTATGACAGCCTTGGACCCGATAGCGAGGGTCCCTATACCATAANGGCTTCTGTATCACTGCNCCATCCTCTGGAAAGGCTGNTCCCTTACGGACCGCACCGGTTTTGACCACCNGGGNTNGGTCAATGCGACAGACCTATAGTACTAAAGTCGTACCTTGCGGATAGACAATACTCATTGCTGGGCCTTGAATGTTTTCACCCTCCATCTAGTCTTCATTCGTACATCTCCACTACTTTAGTCATACGGTGCAGTGACTACGCGGCATGGGATTCTGAGAACGCCGTCCCTGGCACAGATGGGAAGAAGCAGTGGTCCTGCAAATACCTCGGAATGTTGCCCAAGGTCTTGTGGCTTCAATTATCTGATCGGCGATGAAAGCGGCAGATGTATGACCCTACAGGGCCCTGATACACGCTAATACGAGTGCCACCTTATACGCTATCAAATCCTCTCGGCGGGGGTCTGCGTCACATTCCCCTTATACAACTAGGCTGAAAGAGATTCATGACTTGGCCCAAGAGCAGGCTAAAGAAGCAGGGTCCACCGTCGCCCCCGACCGATATGGCTTCGGCTTCAAGGCCCTCACGGGGATCGGAAGAAAGTGTCGCCGAGACTCGGGGAACGCCGG
>PANP01000061.1 GCA_002708395.1 Dehalococcoidia bacterium | reverse complement strand
AGTGCGAGCGGCGGTGGACCAAGAGACCGGTAAACAAGTGGTCTTGAAGCGCCCCGTACCCCAGATGATAAGCCGCGGAATGCACATCAGCACGGAAGAACGCACCGACCGTACTCTTCAAGTTCTGGAACAGATGGGCGATGCCACCGAGAATATAGTACCCATAGTTGGATATACGGAACGGGGCAACCACGACACCTTCTACGGCGACTCCCTAGGCCAAGAATACACGATTATAGTAGAGGAGCGGGCCAAGGGCATACCCTTGATGGTGGGAGACATGAGAGCCCGGATCACAGGAGTACCAGTCGGCGTAGGCCAGAACCTATTCGCCTTGCACCCGTTGGTACGCCCACCGGACAGTGCCCAGTTCCCAGTTCAAGAGCAACTGCTAAAGATTGAAGAATCGTTCATCAAGGGCGGCTACATATTATTGGACCTTCGCCCGCAAAACCTGTTCTACCAACCGGCAACCGGCCTTATCACCGTCGTCGACTGCGGCGACCTGGTATCGATGGACAGTGAGCCTGACCGCCGGGGCCGGCCTCCCAAGGACATACACGACTTCTGCCTTGAAGTGCTGAAGTTTTACGCCACTCCGAACACTCCTCCACCGGAGGCGGCGGCCTACCGGGACCCCCACGGCCAACGCCCGGTGGTAGACTTTCTACAAGAATTAGACGAGATGGGCGCCACCTTCGGCGATACGGACGAACCGGTGCGAAGCGCCGCTCTCGACATGATTGCGAGAATCAGGGACCGTTCATACACGAATATCGAGGGCTTCCGTCAAGACTTGAATGCCTACTTGGCGGCTGTCGGCGAACGGGACGATAGATTGGACGACTCGGGCCAGTTGCGCACGATATGGGGAGAGGCATTAAACTGGCTGAGGGAAGACCACTGGAACAAGTACCTTTTCGATGCCGACGTTGAACTAGCCGCATTCGACATATAATAGACCAGGTGATGAGAATCAAACCTGTAATACTGGAGTGAGGAACAAGGAACATGTTCAGTAGCACAGTAGCTACATTCCAAGATAATTCCTCCCATGGGGAGGACAATTTTCTGCTCCGCGACTTGGGCGATAACTCCTTCATGGATGCCGTTATGGACGGTGTCACCGGCCACGGCGGCGAAGAGGCAAGCCAGTCGGTCGTGGACGCCCTAGCGGCGGCAACCATCAACGGGCCCGATGATATCGTTGCCGCTCTTGAGGCGGTCAACCAGGAGTTTTTCGAGGTCGGGGGTGGGCGGTTCTTGCTGACCACCGTCTCAATCATCCTGTACCAAGACGATAAGCTGCACGTTATCAGCGCCGGAGACAGCCCGGTGTTCCACATAATCGGCGACTCCACCCGGCAGATAACCGGTCGTATGGGCGGTTTCCTGCACGTGGGAGTGGCCAAAGCGATCGGGGCCATGGAAACCCTGACTAACCTGGCCCGGACCGAGCTGCCGATAGAGCCGGGTACCCGTCTAGTGCTGGCCACCGACGGCGTGACTGACAACATGCTTGTAGAGGAATTGGCGGACATCGTCCGAGGCTCGTCATCACCTGACGTCGCAGCAAATAATGTGAACGGGATGGTCGAAAGCCGCCTTGGAGAAGGCGGGATGCCGGAGCAATTGGGGAGACGTTTTCGGCACGACGACCGAACCGCAATCTTCCGATTCTTTCCTCNGGNCGCATGATTTAGTATTCCATCAGCGGGCATCAAGNGNATTNCCGCTGNCCAGCCTCTTGTAGCGTCAAGAGGAACTTGCTAAAATTCACCAGCTTGGTTCCAGTGCCTTGAAGCACGGGTAACCACCGTAAAGGAGCCCAAAACGTGGGGAAAATCAAGGTAGCCATCATCGGTGTCGGAAATTGCGCCTCGTCTTTCGTACAGGGGATACACGAATACGTGGAATTACCTGACGATGCCGATGTCCCTGGGATTATGCATAACAAGATTGGCGACTACAGAATCGAAGACATCGAAGTAGTCGCAGCATTCGATATCGATCAGAATAAAGTTGGCAAGGACGTTTCCGAAGCCATCTTCACTGAGCCCAATAACACCTTGAAGTTCTCCGACGTGCCCCACATGGGCGTAACGGTGGAACGGGGCATGACTCATGACGGTATCGGCAAGTACGTAGCCCACCTAGTCAAGAAATCCCCCNACTCTACCGCCAACATTACATCCATCCTAAAAGAGCGCGAAGTGGACGTGGTGATTAACTACCTGCCAGTCGGCAGTGAGATGGCCACCAAATGGTACGTTGANCAGATACTGGAAGCCCGGTGCGCCATGGTCAACTGCATCCCGGTATTCATCGCCAAGGAAGANTACTGGAGCAAGCGGTTCGAAGAACGGGGGGTTCCCATAGTTGGCGACGACATCAAATCGCAACTGGGCGCGACCATAGCCCACCGGGTCCTAACCCGTCTCTTCGAAGACCGGGGCGTAAAGATAGTGAATACCTACCAACTGAACTTTGGCGGAAATACCGACTTCCTGAACCTGTTGGAACGGGAACGGACCGTCTCCAAGAGAATCTCCAAGACCGCCGCCGTTACATCCCAGATGGACGATGAGATCGCTCCCGATGACATCCACGTTGGTCCCAGCGACCACGTACCATGGCTCCAAGACCGAAAATGGTGCCACATCCGCATCGAGGGGCGCTCCTTCGGCGGTGCGCCGATCAACATGGAAGTCAAGCTGGAGGTCTGGGACAGCCCTAACTCGGCCGGAGTGGTNGTTGATGCNGTNCGATGCGCCAAGNTGGCTCTCGACCGGGGCATCAGCGGTGCTTTGCANGGCCCNAGCGCCTACTTCATGAAGTCGCCTCCGGACCAATTCACCGACGATGTTGCTCGGGAGATGGTAGAAGACTTCATCCGCAAANTAGACTAGCCTAGATTCTAGTTATCTCCCGGACACCTTNTGGAGGGTCTGCGTGAAAATCGCAATGGTTTCACCCTACGATTTCACCTGGCCNGGTGGAGTGACCGCCCACGTCACGCAGCTTGCTCGGGAATTAGGCAGGTTCGGCCACGAAGTACANGTTCTGGCGCCTCATTCACCAGCACGGCAGAATGAGAATGACGAGCCCTTCGTCGCGTTAGGCCGGTCGGTTCCATTACCTAGCGGCGGATCCACCGCCAGGGTTTCCCTCTCTTGGTGGCTGTACCCCAAAGTCCGGGCGTTGCTCAAGCGCGAAGCCTTTGACATCGTCCACCTCCACGAACCCATGGCGCCAATCTTNCCTCTCTGTGTTCTGGAATTTTCCGACGCAGTCAACATCGGCACATTCCACGCNTCTTACAAGCACGATCATATGTACCGCATCACTCAGCCAATCATCAAGCGATGGCACCAGCGGTTGGATGGGGGTATCGCGGTCTCTCCGGCCGCACTCCGTTATGTAAANAACACCTTTCCCGGAGAATATAAGATTATCCCCAATGGGATAGACTTGGACCACTTTTCCACTAAGGCAGCCCCTTGGCCAGAATACCAGGATGGCAAGACAAACATCTTGTTCCTAGGCCGTCTGGAGAAGCGCAAAGGGCTAAGGTATCTGCTTGAGGCTTACAGCCGCTTGAAGTGGGAACATCCGAATATCAGGCTGATTGTCGTTGGTCCCGGCAGCCCGGATAAGGAATCCCACAGCGTGTTGGGCGGAAGGGGCCTGCAGGACGTGGTATTTACCGGGNCGGTTCCCTACGGAGACCTGCCGCGCTACTACGCCAGCGCCGATATATACTGTTCCCCTGCTACCGGAGGGGAGAGCTTCGGCATAGTATTGCTGGAGGCCATGGCCGCTGGAAAGCCGGTGGTCGCTTCAAACATCGAAGGGTACGCCGGCATCTTGACCCACGGCCAAGAGGGCCTTCTATTTCCTCGAAAAAACACTGAATCCTTAGCCGATGCTTTGGGTTCACTGATCCGAGACCCGGAACTGCGTAGCAAACTTGGAGCTCAGGGCCTAAAATCGGTTGCGCAGTACCGTTGGGACCGGGTCGCCTCCCAGATTGAAGACTTCTATCATGAACGTTTGAGTTTAGCCAATGGCCGTACCGGGAAGAGAGCAGATAAGAGAATCCATCCTTAGATACGTTGAGCTACCCGGCGCTCGATTACTAAGAGCGTTAAAACTCACCCCCAATGCGGTGACGCTTATTTCGTTTGCGATCACCGTAGCATCGGCGTACCTCGTCGGTTCGGGTTGGTTGNTTGCCGGNGGCATCGTCTTCTTATTGGGCAGCGGTCTGGACCTNATNGACGGAGCNCTAGCCCGTCTCACNGGCACCGCAAGCCCATTCGGAGCCCTCTTAGACTCGGTCTTCGACCGCCTGGGAGAAGCGGCCCTTTTCGTGGGTTTGGCCTTCTACGCTATCCGNGGCGGCGCTAGCGAGTCATTCCTGCCAATATTCATCATTACATTATTTTTAGCCCTGATTTTCTCCCAGGGTGTTAGCTATCTCAGAGCCAGGGGAGAAGGATTGGGAGTGTTCACCCGAGCCGGGGTGATGACCCGCNCNGAAAGGGTCATTCTCCTAGGCATCGGCTTGCTGATCGACCAGATCTTCTGGGTGCTTCTTCTCATCGCCGTGGTTTCCTGCTTCACGCTATTCCAGAGNATGTTCACAATACGACGGGAATTGAATCAGGGTGGATAAGCGCTAGCTTCGCGTGTACACTGATAACCGTTCAGGGCCAGCCATCTGACGCAGCTTCAAGTTTAATTGCTGACCCTCTCAGAACTCAGGCTAGTGAGCCGCCAAGCCATTCGGCGGAAGATGATTTAAGACCAGGAGAAAGTGTCTTGCCCAAAGAGTTAAGTGGAGACCTGAACGGCCAAGGACTAAGGGTCGCGGTGGTTGTAGCCCGCTTCAACGAACTGGTGACGCGGCCATTGCTGAACGCAGCGATCGGAACGCTGACACGTTACGGCGTGGTCGACGATGACATCAACGTCGTCTGGGTTCCAGGAGCGTTCGAGTTGCCCGTCGTCGCCAAGAGCCTAGCCAAGACCAGCCGGTTCGATGCGATAGTTTGCTTGGGGGCCGTGATTCGGGGCGAAACCGGCCACTATGACATGGTCGCCGGTAATGCTGCCCGCGGCATNTCACANGTGGGTGTGGACACCGGCGTGCCAACCATCTTCGGCGTCCTAACCACCGAGAACATGGACCAGGCCTTGAACCGGGCCGGAGGGAAGGCGGGCAACATGGGTGCCAACGCCGCCGNCGCAGCGATCGAAACAGCCCGGTTGGTGCAAGCGATTAATACCGGGTAAAGCTGTTAGCTATCAGCGGTCAGCCGTCAGCTAAGACCAGGTGTCCGTCCCGTACCGATCNGCCCATGCAATTCATTNATTTCTGAAAGCTGAGGGCAAATAGCTGACAGCTTTCGCCCTCAAGCGAATCACGGAGAAGTCATGCAATTCGGCGTTACCGTACCCAACAACTGGGGTATAGAAGACCCACAGCAAGTGCTGGCCTTCGGCCCGATGGCCGAGGAGTTGGGTTATGACTCNGTTTGGGTGATGGACCACCTGTTCAATACCGGATATATCCGGGAGCGGTTGGAGGGAAAGCCCTACTACCACCCGATGTCCACCCTTTCCTACCTGGCCGCCACTACAAAGCGGGTCATGTTGGGCACATCCGTNCTGGTGTTGCCCTACCACAATCCCGTGGAACTGGCTAAATACACCGCCAGCTTGGACCANATCTCCGGCGGCAGGGTCATCTTGGGAGTGGGCGTTGGGGCCATGACCGAAGAGTTCGACGCGCTGGGGATCTCCATGCGGGACCGGGCTTCTCTGACCAACGAATGCATCGCCATCATGAAGGAACTCTGGACCAACCCCAGCCCCAGTTATGAGAGCAAACGTTGGAAGTTTAACGACCTACTGTTCTCCCCTAAACCTGTCCAGAAACCGNACATCCCATTCTGGGTCGGCGGTTCCAGTTCCGGGGCCATGCGGAGGGCCGCGCTACGGGGTNACGGATGGCATCCCACCGGTGTAAGTCCTGAGGAATTCAGCATCGGACGCCGTGAGATCTCGGAGATGGCAACCGCTGCCGGCAGAGATCCGGATTCGTTAACCTGGTCACTGCGTGTAGAAGTGGAGGCCCACGGCGGNCCATCCAGCGAAAGAACGGCAGGCCGGGCTAGGTTATCCGGCGGCGACCCTGACGCTATGGCCGCCTCTCTAGCTGCCTATGAAATGGCAGGCGTCCAACATGTCATTCTGGCACTGAACACTGGGGATGTGGCCACGATTACCNGCTTGATGGAGACCATCGCGCGGGACGTTGTCCCTCGTTTCCGGTNACCTAGTCTTCAGGCTGACCTTCCCGCCCCTGCTCCCGGCGATTCATCTCTTGAAGATGTTGGTTGATGGCCGTCCAATCCGCCCTGAGCCCTTCTATCTCCGGGGCAGTGGCTTCAGACTCCCCGTAATAGACATGCTGAAATCCATCGACGATCCGATCTACGGGATCCGGGGGGAATAATCCCGACAGCNTGCCTTCATGCTCCCGGGGCGTTTGCCACTTTTCCCGAGCCCGCCCCGACTCTTCCGACAAATCCAGCAGGGCATGATAAACCTCTCGAGGATTCTGCGGATCAGGAATCATTTTGCCCTTCGCNCTCCCCGGCATCCACTTGTTCCACCAGTCGCTGAGGAGATCAGATAGGTCTTGGTTGGCCTGACTCCAGCTGAAAACAGACTCCCGGGTTTCCTCAACCGCGCCGGGACCTTGATGCAAGCGGCGGAACTTAAAGATGCGGTAGATAATCCAGCCGGCAATGGAGACTCCCAGGGTAAATCCCAAAAACTTCAGGATGAAGATAAATGCCGCGGGTGNGCCGTNCTCGCCGGCCTCCTGCTGCATGGTCTCGTGGAACTGGCGGATCTGTTCCTGAGCCNTGGCGAGACCGCTCAGGTCNCCACCGCCGAACATGCCAGNAAGCCAGTTACCCACGGCAACCAAGGCTCCGGCGATGTACCCCAATCCAAGAAGCAGCGGCTTTATCACCCAGAACCCTATGTCGCCAATCACGTTCAAAAGTAACCGGGTAACATCATCGAGACCGCCCAATCCGATGGCNCTGATAATCAGTCCAAGAATGAGTACGCCGCCCACGCTGACCATTATGNGAAGCCACCATTCGAACGACATGACCTGGGAGTCACTGGTCTCGGAAGAATAACGGGCTAGGGCCATCCCGGCTAGGCCGACCCCGAAATACCCCATCACCAGGAAGCCACCGACCAAGTCGGCCTCCGTTACAGTGTCAATGAGGACAGCGGCGAAGAGCACAATCAATCCCCACTGAAACGACGACCTGACCGAATCCAATGTCACTTCGTCTTGGGCAATGGTAGTGCCCCGCCACCATAGGAGAACTAAGAAGGCGTAAACCATAACCTGGGTTGCGACGGTGTCGAAGCTAGCGCCTACGAATGCACCGACCGGAAGCAGTCCCATACCGGTCTGCAGATGGGCCAATATCAGAATCGACACCGCAGTGATTCCCAAACCCACCAAGCCCCGGAGGTTGGCCGTGAATTTCATCGTCTGTATGTACAGTGAAAGCACGTAGGCCCAGAGGATGACAAGGAAGACCAACCAGATCGACAGCCCCGCCCCGGACTGCCCGAGACCGTTGCTGATTAATCTAATAACCAGGTAAAAGGCACAGGACTCTAGGAATAGCCCCACGCCGGTGACGGAGCTATTACGCCATAGCTGGTTCATAGTCCACCTGGGTCTCCAAGATTCTTCCCAACCGCACTATTGGTACGCCAGGCATTTCAACGCTTGGAGCTTGGTCGCCGGTGTAGAGCACCCTGACTTGATAGCCGCTATCTTTAATCAGGTTGATCTCCGTCGCCATGGCACGAGTCAATATCGACGTGACCAACACCACCGTGGTTCCGGAGGGCAGCGAAGCCCGTTCTCCCTTCAACACCTCGGTCAGGGGAGTTACTACATATGGACCGGCCATCGCCAGGGATTCAAGAATCATGGAGAGCTGCGACGAGGAGGCTCCCATGGGAACGCTGAGCCATTTACCCGAGTAGCTGGCCACGGCGTTACTAACCAGTCCGTAAGTGTAGCCATGCCGGTCAGCGTCGCTGGCCACCGACGCCGCTGCGGTAACCGCCCGCTCGAAAAAGCGGCGGTTGCTACCCTGCCAGGCGTATTCGCTGGTCGCGGCGTTCAACGCGATCAGAACATTCAAGGAAACCACCGGCTCGAAAACCTTGGTCTGTAGACGTTGCTTACGGGCGGTGGCCTTCCAGTCGATATGTTTCATCGGGTCGACCGGGCTGTAGTCCCGCTGGCGCAAGAACCGGGTGGTATCTTGAACCACCGGCTTCCACGATTTACTTTCGCCCAGCGGATGCTGCTCAGGAAAAATCAACTCGCCAAGGTCGACAATCTTGGGGTAGACCAGTAGATGCTCCACTTTGGGATAGTAAATCTCCGCCGAACTGAAGCCGAATATGTCCCCGCTGCGCAACCTGACCGGGCCGATACGGTGGTACCCACGGGCCGTACACTCAATCTTGTATTTCCAGGTGACTTTTTGATACGGAAGCAACGATGTGGTGATGCAGTGCTGACGGATTACTTCAACCCCACTGCCGCGCACGCTTCCACCCGGTAGTTCCAATCCTTCAGGGAAAGCGTCCTGTATATCGACCCATATCAAGGGGATGGCTTTCTCATTAGAGAGGGTTATGACGTACTCGACGGTGTCTCCGACGAAGGCCCGGGCGTGAGAGAGAGTCCGGAAGTGGGTGACTTTCTGGAACGCGACCCGATCCCAGAACTTGGCCACCAATGAGACGATAAGACTGAGGGCGCCGAGAACCAATAGCAGCCCTTGGCTGGCCACCAGTCCGATGAACAGGATGACCACGCTAACCAAAAGCCAAAGTTCGTTAAGCATGACTTGACGTCTAGAATCCTAAACGGGTACTTGGATCTGGGCCAAAATCTCGTCGATTACGCTTTCCGGCGTGCGTTCCCGCAACCGGGCTTGAGACCTGAGAATCATTCGGTGGGATAGAGCGAGGGGCGCCAGCGTTTTGAGATCGTCGGGAGTCACGTAATCCCTCCCTCGAATCGCCGCCAAAGCCTGGCTGCACCGGTAGAGGCCCAACGTGGCTCGGGGGCTAGCCCCCAGTTCCACATCTGCGTGGGTGCGGGTGGCCTGCACCAACTGCACCAAATAATTGCGCAGCACCGGGTCCAAGTGAACCTGCCGCACGGTTTCCTGAAGTTCGGTGATGTCAGAGGCTCCAACCACCGCTGCCAGATCGTTAAGCGGGTCGGCGGTTTGGAAGCGAGTCAACATCGCCTCCTCTTCGTCCTCGGTGGGATAACCCAGCCGCAGACGCAACATGAACCGGTCTAATTGAGCTTCCGGCAAAGGGAAGGTCCCTTCCAGTTCGATGGGATTCTGCGTGGCAATCACCAGGAACGGTACAGGCAGGGTGATGGTGATGTCATCTACCGTCAACTGACGCTCGGCCATGGCTTCCAAAAGCGCCGACTGGGTACGCGGTGTGGCGCGGTTAATCTCGTCGGCCAGCACGATCTGGGCGATTATGGGGCCAGGGCGGAACTCGAATTCACCGCTCTTCTGGTTGTAATAGTTGATGCCGGTGATGTCCGACGGCATCAGGTCGGGGGTGAATTGGATCCGCTGGAACGTGCAGTCAAGCGAACTTGCCAACGTCCGAGCCAGGGTAGTCTTGCCGATTCCGGGCACGTCTTCAATCAAGATATGGCCACTGCTGAGGACGGCCGCCAGGGTCAGTTCTATGACCCCGCCTTTTCCCACCAAGACTCTCTCGATATTATCTTTGATGTTGGCTGCTGCTTGCGAAACGGAGCCGGAGGTCTCGGGGGTTAAGGTTTCTCTCTGCGTCATAGACGTCGGCTTTCGCCACCTCGTCGAAGATTGAACTTGATCAAGATTCTCCGGTTACCGGCTTCCCAGATGTTCTTCAACTTCCCGCAGATCCTTGAAAGAGTCTACGCTGTGCCAGAACACTTGGGATTTCACTGCTGAGATTTTACCTTCCCCAGCCAACCTCGGGAATGTCTCCGTCTCATGGTCTCCCAGATCCGGTAGCTCCGAAACGATTTGCCGTTCAAACAAGTAAACCCCAGCGTTGATCCAGTAAGGCATGGGTACTTTCTCCCGGAAGCCAATCACGTCGCCTTCGGGGTTCATGTCCACCAAGCCATAGGGGCTGATGAAGGGTACTACCATAATCGTGGCCAAGTGGGAGGGATTGGCCGACTTCCTCTCGGAATGCCGCTGTGCCAGTGAATCGAAGGGTTCCTCAGTTATTACATCGCCGTTCAAGACGACGACCAGGTCCTCTTCTTCAGGCACCAGCGGAAATCCATTGCGGATGGCCCCGCCCCGTCCCAACGGAGAGTCTTCCACGGAGTAATGGGCATTGATGCCGAACTCTTTCCCGTCTCCGAAAAAGTCCTGTATCGCTTCCCATCGATACCCGGCCAAGAAGACAACGTCGGTTACTCCGGCTGCCTTGAGCCACTGTACCTGATGCCACAGTATGGGCATCCCTTGCACGGGCACCATGGGTTTGGGGAGAGTGTCAGTCAAAGGCCTGAGTCTTTCGCCCTTGCCGCCGGCTAAAATCAGCGCGTACACAAACGACCTTGCATCATCAAATTATTTTCGCGCCTAGTAATCGCAGTTTTCTGGAAGACCTAAAATATCGTCGCAGGNTAATATAACCGTCCGAAGCACAGACGGTCAAATATGAACTATTACACAAGACGCAGACGCAGTACGATCGACGTGTATCAGGCGTGACATTATGTTGCTATGGTAATGACTATAGTCATATATTTGAGGACGCCATGGAGATCGTCATCGCATCTGAGTTCAAAGCTAAATGCCTTAAGATTATGGACGAAGTCGCGGCCACCGGGGAGCCGGTAATCATCACCAAACACGGCGTNCCCGTTGCCCAACTCGTTCCGGCGGTGCAAAAGCCTGAGACGCTCTTTGGCGCATTGCAAGGCTCGGTCACTATCTTAGGAGACATCGTCGGGCCCATTGATGCGGCCTGGGAAACGCTGGCATAATGATTGTTCTCATGGATACGCATGTATTGGTTTGGCTGACTGGCCGGGACCAACGTCTGGGATACGAAGCNCGCGGGTTGGTAGATATTGCAGCCGATACCGACAGTGTTCTTATATCAGCCTTCAGTTTTTGGGAAGTAGAGATGCTGATCCAGCGCGGCCGTCTCCAGATGTCTCAATCAGCCGCTGGTTGGCGCCAACGAGTCCTGGATCTTGGCGTTCGGGAGATACCCTTGTCGGGGGACATAGCCATCTTGGCAACAGAGTTAGAGGATTTCCCGCGCGATGCGGCAGATCGCATAATCGCCGCCACCGCCATGATGCATGCCGCCACCCTAATCACCGCCGATCCCAAGATTCTCGCGTGGCAGGGAGAATTAGCTAGGCACAACGCACGGGAATGATTCTCAGACTTCTTTACTTGGCCCAACATTGCTGGATACAACTAGGTTCTATCTGTTCCGGGACATCTCGTACCGTTCGATGAATCGATCGACCGGAGTCAGGGCGATGGCTTCTCCAACCAGGTCTATCGGCAAATCTTGCAGGCTTTTAAACCGGACACATGCCTTGCCCATGTCCAATCTTTTCCCGCTGTCTTTGTACCGGTCAACGAACCATCTTTCCACCGCTTCGTCGCTGTAGACGTTCATCAAGTACAGCGACATATAGTTCTTCTGGGAGGCTNGGGCGGCGTATTGCAAGGCTTGGCCATTATAGGTAACCGGGTAGCGTTCCAAGGGAATCACGTATCCAATCATCTCGAACTGCATCATTTCCTCATAGCCTTGAGGCAGGTTCTCCAGAACGACCTGTCGAACCGCAGAGATGGCGGCGCGCCGATCTTCCGGCAATTCAGCCAGGTATCCATCTACAGTTTCAGCTTTTGACTTAGCCACGAAACAGAATCTACTAAATTATGAGAGAAGAGGAAGCAGACCCAGGATAAGATCTGAATAAAGAGGATAGTTTGGCTACCCGGCCTGGGCTCGAACCAGGGCCCTCAGCTCCAAAGGCTGATGTGCTACCACTACACCACCGGGCAATGCGCTCGCCGGAGTTGGCGATTCGAGGAAATTCGCCTTACTATTCTCCCGCCGCCGCCTCTGTGCGTCAAGTAAGTCCGCCATTGCTTCCAGGCAGAAACTAGCTGGTGCTATAATGGCCTGCAGTCACCCAGGCGCACCTCCGGAAGATGACTGCCGATCCACAACTCCCTCATCTACGGCTATAAAAAGGAGCGTATGCGAAAGCTGCGGGTTTCATTTCTACACATCGCCCCGGTCACATGCGACATCGAAAACAACCGCCGATTGGTGGAGCGAGCAGTTAACGTAGCCGCCGACGATGGAGCGGACTGGGTGATTACCCCGGAGCTTTGCATCCCGGGCTATCTGTTCATGAAGCGGATCGGCACCGATTGGATCACGCCCCAGCCGGGTCCATGGATGGACGATTTCTGCAAATTAGTCAAGAAACGCAACCTGTCCGTCTTCCTGTCCCACCCCGACCGGGACCCTGACACCAACAAGTTGTACAACACGGTCTTCGTCATCAATCAGCAAGGCCACATCGTTGGTAAGCACAGCAAGATCAAAGCGCTGGGCGGCGCCGAGTCCTGGTCCACCGCCGGCACGGAGATCGAACCCGTGGAATGCGACAACGTACAGGCCGGGATTCTCATCTGCGCCGACGCCTACAAGAACGAAGTCGCTCAAGTATTGAAAGACAACGGGGCGGAGCTATTGGTGTCTCCGGTGTCTTGGGGGCCGGGACGTTGCGGGCCCGACGGTGAATGGGAGCGGCGTTCCTTGGACACCGGTCTGCCGATAATGGTGTGCAACCGCACCGGAGAAGAGCCGGAGGAGTTGGACTACAGAGAAGCCGAGAGCGTGGTGGCCAAGGACGGCAAACGCCTGCTCACGGCGACATCAGACCGCTCCGTGGTGCTGTCTTTCGACTGGGACATGGATGCCATGGACTGTCTGTCCCAGGACTTCGAGAGAACCTATCTGGAGTAAGTTCCCGGAGTGATTAAGGGTTTTGCATCGCTGTAGGGGCGCCCCTACGCACGAGTCATCAGTCGGTCCGCCCGTCCAAAAATCGCTTCAGTATCAGAACCGCTGCCGCCTCATCTACGGCGGCGAGTTCTCTCGAGGGCTGTTGGCCTGCTTCTCGCATCAACGCCTCGGCTTCCACC
>PANP01000060.1 GCA_002708395.1 Dehalococcoidia bacterium | reverse complement strand
TGCACCGCCACCGACGCTGCGGGAAATTCCAGCAGTGGCAGCTTCCCGGTTACGGTGAGAGATATAACTCCACCGAGACTGATACTCCCTGCCAGTTTCAAGACCGAGGCCAGCAGCAGGCTGGGGGCTCTGGTCATCTTCGCGAATAGCGCATCGGATGCGGTCGATCCTAGTCCGGTGGTGCTTTGCGACCCGTCTTCCGGCACCGTGTTCCCGCTGGGCGCAACGATAATCAGTTGCACTGGTATCGACGCTTCGGGCAACGTGACGGGGGAGAACTTCATAGTGACCGTGGAAGACACTTCTTTACCCAGAATCTCAGGCAGAGTATCGCCACCTCCCAACTCAAATGGTTGGAACAATACGGATGTCGCGGTTACGTTTAGCTGTTCCGACACCGCATCTGGGGTCGTCACCTGCGACGGAGATGCAACATTGGTCCGGGAAGGTGACCGCCTAAGCGTGGGCGGCATCGCGGTAGACAGGGCGGGCAACATCGCCACGGCTACCATGTCAGGAATAAACATAGATAAGACCCCACCAACAGTGATGATAAAGTCGCCGGCCCAAGGCGCTGAGTATCTGTTGTCAGAGCCGGCTTTGACTGGCTGGGAAGTCAGAGACAATCTATCCGGAGTCGGGAGATCCATCGGAACGGCTGGGTCTGGGTTAGCTATCGACACAAGCAGCTTGGGGCCCCATGAGTTTTCCGTTACCGCCACTGATCTCGCTGGCAATTCGGCCACCGTCAGCAATTCATACACGGTTGTGTCGCCCTTCGCCAACTTCGATGTACATAAAACAGAAGTAGGGCTTGAGGGTGGCGCTCCCCGTGATGAATTTCTGGTCGAAGGTGTATTCGAGACCGGAGGATTCAGCAACGGGATATCTGTTCCAAATGAAGTGGTCACCGTGACCTTCGATGGTTTTACACAGACCATTCCTGCGGCATCATTCGTTCGTGAAAGCAACGGTCTGGGATTTCAATATGACGGAGCTTCCGGTGGAGTCACCAGATTCATCATTCGGGATGACGGGCAATTCCTGGTAAAAGCGGAGATGCTGAAACTGCCTGGNGTGGGCCTGGAACNNCNGGTCAGTTTTTCCTTGCGTATCGGGGACGACGTTGGAGAAACGGCCATCTCGCTGGACGATGAAGGACCATTTCGGTTACAGACGCGTCAAACCCTGGACTTCTTCGGTACGGTGGTCTCTGTTGGTGATGGCGTCCTTACAGCCAGGACCGTCTCCGGCATCATAAAGGTTCCGGTGACCGCGGATACAAGCATACGGTTGTCCCACAGACCCGACGCGGGACCCTCGGACCTCATCCCCGGCGACTTGGTGGCAGTATCTCTGGGGGGACAGGACGGAGGATATTACGCAGATAAAATCGTCCGGGTGCCGTTGAAGACACGCAACAAGCATGTGCCGGGGAAGGTTGTCGCTATCACCGATACACATATAACCGTCGCTTCGACGGTACCGGCGGCAGCGCCGGTAATCTTTCGCCGGGCTCAGAATACTCCGGTCCGGTTTCATAGGGGCGAATCCGAGGTCGGAGTGGGCGCTTTCGTGATAATCGGAGCCGTTCGGGATCCTCTTACTGGTCTCATTTCCGCTGAGGCTCGGGAAATCAATGTGATTCCGGAGTTGGAATCGATCGACAAAGGAACGAGCGGTGGTCCTGCTGACGGCGTGGACTCGTTCAACCAAGCCAAAATAGTGGGGATTTTTGAAGAGATAGACAAGGACGGGAATTGGGTCGTTAACGGAGCGTCGATATCCATAGGACCGTCGACGGGGCTAGATGAGGGACTGACCGTCGGGCAAACGATTCAGGTTCATGCCGAGCTACTGCGCGGCGGATCCCTGCTGGCGCGCCGTATAGGAAGAGCGGCGAATGGCGAGGAAGTCGCCGGAGAGACCAAGCTGGAAGGAGTATTTGAGGGAATCGAACCATTGACCGGTGACTGGATAATCAGCGGACTACCCATCAAGGTTGGCACGACAGCCAACACTGATGGAATCCCTTCGTTGGGACAAACAATCAAGATACTTGCCCGGCTTGAAGACGACGGATCGTTATTGGCGATGGAGATAGAAAATCGGCTTGATTCAGATTACTCCCAAGCCGGGAGCGCCCCTTTAAAGTTGCAAGGCGTATTGCTAGAGGTCGATGAACAAGGGAATTGGGAAATCAACGGCGTCAAAGTTGCCGTGGACCGTTCAACACGCTTGGAAGGCAGTCCAGCCTTGGGCCGGACCATCCAAGCCAAAGCTGTCCGCCAAGGGGATGGCTCTCTCTTGGCTCAAACCATTGAAGGTGAGACTCTGATTGAACTACTGCCTGGAAATCGAGCTGAGCTGCGAGGCTCTATCGAAGAGATTTTCGACGATGATTCGATGGTGATTCGAGGGATACTGATCGAACGAAGCATCCTAACGGAAACGGAAGGAGACTCTCAGATTGGCGATTTCGTCGAAGTGGACATTCTGATCCAGAAAGATGGCACACTCTTGGCGGTGGGCATCGAACCCAAAGACGAGACTATTCAATCGGAATTTCCGCGTTCCAGCCCAGTAAATGTTCGAGGAATTATCGACCGGGTCAATCCGGACCTTTCGTTGGTCGTCAACGGCATCGCAGTCGCGCTCAGCGCTCTTACGGATGTCAAAGGAACCCCGGTATCCGGCGCCAAGGTGGACCTGGAAGGCTTATTTAATGCCGACGGTTCCATCACGGCGCGAAACCTGGTGGTAAGGGGACGGCGAGCAACCCTCGGCGGCGTGGAAGCCAGGATAGATGGGTTAGTGGAAGAAATGATTCGGGATAGATCGGGCAAGAGCGGCGCGCTTGTCGTTCATGGCGTTTCAATAAGCCTGGATACGCTTACCCGGGTCAAAGGCAATCTTGCAGTGGGGACCCGTATATCGGCCGAGGCAATCATCGCCGATGGCACGTTGGTGGCCCGATGGGTTGAGGAGCGTGAACCGTCCACCGATTCGCTGCCAGCGGGCCACTTCGTGATTAAGGGGGCCTTAGATTCGATTGGTCTTGATGACCAGGGACGACCGGAGGAACTCGAACTCAACGGACGTGATATCGAAGTAAGCCCGCAAGCTGTGATCGCTGAGGTTACGGCCCTGGGGGGCACTGTAAGGATCGAGGGGGACATCAACAAAGGCGTGTTCCTCGCCACTGTGATTGCCGCAGAGCCGGATTCAAATGGGCGGCAGGGACGGGTCGAGATTGACCTCCAAGGCGCTATAACCTCAATCATCGCCGATGAAGATGGCAATGTCACCGAATTCGTGGTGGAGGGCAATAGACTGTTCCTTCAGGCGCTTACTTTGGTCGATGGAATTTTGGAAAGAGGTTTGCTCGTACAAGTTGAAGGGATAGTCAGTGAAGGTCAACTCTTGGCCAGTAGAATCAAGCAGATAGGTGAAAAGCCGGAGGCTAACGCCTCGAACATCCCTTGACAGGATATTCGGAAAAATTTACACTCGAAGTAGCGGTGAGGTTTAACTTCCCTGCTACATACGGCCCGGTGGTGTAGTTGGTTTAACATACTGCCCTGTCAAGGCAGAGATCGTCGGTTCGAGTCCGATCCGGGTCGCCAATTTTAGGCACGAAAGAGTCCCCTAGGAGATTCCCAGGGGACTTTCTTTTTGTCTTTTGCCAACCAAGGAATTACTGAGGGTCCCCCACATCGGCAATAGCCGCTTTGGGCTAAATAAGGCTGACCATCAACACTTCTCCAAGAAATAGAGGCAACGACCGCCATAAGTTTTTCTACGGATGGTATGTCGTAGCCGCGTCTGCCGTTGTGGTATTTAGCAGCGGACCGGGTCAGTCTTACGTATTCTCCATCTTTATAGACTCGATAATCTCTGACACCGGATTGTCCAGGTCCGGCATCTCCGCCCTCTACATGCTGAGCACCGGCGTTAGCGCGGGCATGGTATGGCTAGTCAGCCGCATGGTGGACCGCGTTGGCCCNCGGATGATGCTAGTCGCCGTAGGGATCGCGTTTGCTGCCGCTTGCTTCGGCATGGCGGCCGCCACCAATATCTTGCTGTTATACGTAGCTTTCGCCAGCCTCCGCGCCTTGGGCCAAGGCTCCTTGAATATCAATGCAATCTTGCTCGTGAACCAATGGTTCGTGGCCTACAGAGGCCGAGCCATAGCCTTCATGGGAATGGGCGCTGTTTTATCCACAGCTATATTCCCTCCGCTGGCAAGGGCCCTGATAGATAGCCTAGGGTGGCGCCAGGCATACGCGGTTCTGGGCGTGATTGTGGCGCTATTGATAGTTCCCGTTTCGCTTCTGGTGATCCGAAACCGCCCCGAGGACATGGGCCTGTTGCCCGATGGAAGGGGGCAACCGATACCAGATACTGCTCGGCGAGCGGATGCCGTTTCTCAGGAAGCCGATTCCGGCTCGGAGACTCCGGTCTTGAGGTCCCTCCATTTTTGGCTCTTGGCCCTTCCTATGGCCACGCCCGGCCTTGTATCCACCGCTTTGGTGTTTCACCAGACTTCGATCTTTAAGGAGGCAGGTCTTACTGCAACTTTGGCGGCTGGAGTGTTCGTGATTTTCTCAGTGTCGGCGGCGATAACTTCGATGATTGGTGGCTTCGTTGTCGAGCGGGTCAGTCCCAAGCTCCTCTATGGTTTTGCCACGTTGATGTTGTTGGTTGCGTTATTGGTAGCCGTGGTCATAAATTCGACCTTCGTTGCCGTGCTGTACGTACTCATCATGGGGGTCGCTAATGGCGCCCAGCATATAGTGCAAGGAGTGATTTGGGCACATTATTACGGCCGCCACAGATTGGGGCGTATCCAAGGCCCAGCCATGATGATGGGGATCTGCGGGTCGGCAGTCGGACCATTCCCGTTAGCCTTGCTCCACGACGTGACGGGTTCCTACTCGTTCGGATTGTTAGTAATGACTAGCCTGCCGGTGCTTTCCCTGATCAGCGTCTTCTTTGCTCATCCAACGCCTTTCTCGTCTAGCCACGAGTAAGGCTCCTAGGATTCATCCAGCGTCTCTGTTATTTGGAGCTGCCCAACCGATGCATCAGGAACCTGCGTATGTAGTGCGCAGCCCTCGGCCACAAGGCCGGTCTCAGCAAGATCCAAGACAATATTTCGAAGAGCGAGAATTCTGACTGAAGCAGCTTGGCAAGCGTCTTTGGGGGAATCGTTTTGAGGACCCGGATGTGCTGATCCCACTGGTCATCGTTCCAGGTGGAGATACGCTCGTTTATGAAATGGGAGATGCGCAGATTTCGAGCGTATTTCGATCTAAAAGCCTGTTCGTAGGGAATCAGGGCACTTCGGTCCCACCTCCCGTCCGATATCGCCCGAACCGCGGTTTGTCCGGCCATGAGGCCAGCCTGCATGCTAAGCCTGATTCCCTCTCCGGCGACCAGAGTTGCCTGTCCCGATGCGTCGCCGACGGCCATTATGCGGTCGCCGGCGAATTGCGAGGCTAATCCACTGGAAGGAATCAGTCCAAAGTGGTACTCCCGTACTTCGGATCCGGTTAGATCTACGCCAAATCGGTGAATGTCCTCCATAACGTCCGCCAGGTAATCTTTTGGATTGGCCCGGCTATCGGAATGCAGGATGCCCACTCCCACGCGCACACGATCCTCCCCCAAGGGAAAACCCAGGCGNAACCCGCTGGGGCGTATTGGCTTCCCACGATCAAAAGAGCCTCTTCTTGGTTGCATCGCGGAGCCGACAGGTCGTATTCCGCGCCGACGCCGANTCTGGTGAACCCGGCGTGCAATTTAGCTTGCTTGGACAGGCTGGCGCGGTGCCCGCTGGCGTCTATCACAATCTTGGAGCGGACGTCGATTGGTCCGGAAGTGCCGGACTTCACGTTACATCCAGCAATCTCCCCGCCCTCGAAGATCAGCGATTCGGCGTTAGCTCCGGTCAGGATGGAAGCCCCCTTGCTGGACGCGCGCTCGGCCAAGTGCCGGTACATTCCCCGCACATCTATGATGCAACCCACCGGCTCTTGGAATTCGAATGCCGCCTCCTCTCGCAAGGAGCAAAACCTGAGCCGTTTCAACACGTGATAGAATCGNCCCGGAATGTCGAAACGCCGCATCGTTTCCACCGAAGTGCCACCACTGGTGCGGACAGGGTCTCCTATCTCCGGCTCCCGCTCCAGTACCAGGGTAGAGAGCCCGGCGGATGCAGTGGTTTCTGCCGCCAGAAGTCCTGCGGGCCCACCATCAACCACGAGCACGTCTACGTCTTTACTGAATCCCATGGGGTTATCCTAGCCTATTAACCGGCGGTCTGGTTAGTCAAGATTGGGCTACATGCTGAATCCTGGCATATCTCCGGGTCGTGAANAGCGGGTGCTATTTCTTTATCGTCGTTAGCAGNCCATAGTGGAAAAACAAGATTGCCAGGCCNACGAAAATCATTTCCCACACGTCCTTATGGTCAAGAAACGTGCGGAAGGCTAGACCGAAGCACACCGAAGAGGCGCCTGTGGGCCAACGTCCGGAAAAGGAAGCAATTATCTTGTGAATCAACATCGGCTACGGACCAGCATAGCTAATGATAACTTTGGGATTTAGTCTGGCTATCTGTCGCGGTAACCCCAAAATGCGACGAAAACGGTGGCGATCGCGGCGAAGAAGGGTGCGCAAATCGCGCCCACTGGAACTGTTAAATCAGTTCCCTCAGGATCGCTTATCTGCAGACTCGGCGCAAATATCCCAATCAGCATGACCGCGATCCATATGACGATGATTGCGCCAGTAGCGGAGGGAAACTTCGGTTTCATTGTCGCTGGCTCCAAGTGCGTCACGCTCTAGCGACCGGAGATTATAGGCTTGTGACTCAACAGCGGGTTAAAGTTTCCGGTGCGGGTTTCGATATGAAACCTGCGATCCGGTGAGAATCGCTCAGCGCTAGCCAGTAAGGGGCTTCACCTTGTCCATCAGTAGTCTAAGGGATGTCTCGGTATTCTCTTTGGACATGAGGCCCCGGTTGGTTAGCATCAGGTTTTTCACGCCTACTTCGCTCAACATGCGGACCTGCTCAGCCACTCTCTGGGGAGAACCAATCAGATTTTCGCTGGCGGTGGTCGTGGGCTGTAGGCCATAAGAGGAACGGGGCAAGCCCGCTGTGCCAACTGAAACCTCCTGATCTTTCGGGTTCCACTTCTCGCGCATCTCAGCAACGTGTTTGCTGGCTTGTTCCCAAACGGGAAACCACTGCTCAAAGGCTTGATCGTCGGTCTCGGCCAGATGGACTTCATACCAAACCCAGCACTGGTCCAAAGCGTTCTCCACCGTAGCATCGTCAAACCCCGATGAGACCATCGTGTCACGATATAGCTGGATCGACTTGCCCACTCCTTCTACCGAACGCCCTCTAAGCAGAGCNGGTCTGGCTATCTTGCCCATACTGATTATCGACTCGTCGCTGAGACAAGCCCGGGCCATCCGGGGATGGGGCTTTTGGTACGGGCGGGGGCGAACGGCGGGGAANGTCACATTCCAGTNTTTGCCGTGGAAGTCCAACCCCTCGGTGGTCCAGGCTTTGACCAGCAGGTCTTCCGCCTCTTCAAGACTATCCCGTCCAGCAGCCACCGTCGTCCCGAAACCCACGTACTCGAAGGCGTTATAGTTGGACCCTCGGCCCGTGCCCACGATAAGGCGTCCTTTGCTTAGGTTATCAACCAGGGAGGTCGCAATGGCCAGTTGTACCGGATTGTGCAACGCCATCTCAATGATGCCCAACCCTATCTGGACTCGCTTGGTCTTTAATGCCACCGCTCCGGCGAACACCATTGGGTCTCCGTAGACCGATTCTCCTATGAAATGGTGCTCCGCGATCCATATAGCGTCGAACCCTATTTGCTCGACCAGTTCGGCCTCTTCAAGGCAGTCTTCGATCGCCTGGTGGTCCTTAGACGGGTCGAAGTTCATGGGATAAAAGAAATGCCCAAACCGCATGTTGGTCTCCTCCGTACGCTGGTGTGCGCGCATTAGTGGTCAATCTTGAAGCTGCCCTCAGCCATTTTCCTCTTCAGCGGAACGCCAAGCGCAGCATCGGCACCGAGTGTAGCAACGCCTCAAGAGACGGTCAAGGAAACTGTGCATATTTAGCGGCGAAAATCGATCGATACTGTTAGCAGGTTATAATTCCGTTGTGGCACGGAGCCGAATGTACGGCTTCGATAACCGAGGGATGTTATGGACAAGATGAAGGGCATGGTTGCGATAGTTACCGGGAGCAGCAGAGGTCTCGGGCGGGCTATAGCCATCGAGTATGGCCTGGAAGGTGCCACGGTAGTAGCCTGCGCCCGCCCAACTTCGCCCACCCAATTGCCGGGAACCGTTGATGAAACAGCTCAAGAGATTCGTGACCATGGCGGTGAATCCCTGGCTATCGCCTGCGACGTATCCGAAGAAGCGCAGGTTAAGGCAATGGTTCAACAAGTCATGGAGCGTTTCGGGAAAATAGACGTGCTGGTGAACAATGCCGGAATCATGATTCTGGGAGAATCGTTCTTGGAGATCGAGCCAGCCCGGTGGGACCAGATTATGAGTGTGAACCTGCGGGGCGCTTACCTGACTTGCCGGTATGTGTTGCCCGTTATGATTGACCAACGGCGGGGCAGCATCGTCAACATCGGCTCCTTTGCGGCGTCGGATCCCAGAATCAACGGCACCGCATACTGTAGCAGCAAGGCGGCGTTGCATATGTTCAGCCAGTGCTTAGCCCAGGACGTGCGGGAACACAACATTGCGGTAAACATCCTGGACCCCGGCGGAATGAAGAGCGAAGGTTCATCGGTCATCCCGTGGGCCCAACATGATTGGGACCAGAGAGTTGAACCGGAGGAAGTTGGACCCTCCGCTGTGTATCTAGCGCTGAGGGACGCCCAGTCAATGACAGGGGAGATGGTTCTTCGTGCTGACTTCGGTCAAACTTGGGGCGGCTAGTGGGGAGATTCGAATAAGAATGGTCGAAAGAATTTATGGTTTTTAGAATCGGAATTGTGAGCCGATGGCGCACGAGCGCAATACTTGTGGCGTTTCTGCTGGCGGGAATAATCGGGTTGGCTGGCTGCGCCAAAGACGAGCCGATATCGCTCCCAACGTCTAGCTCAATCGCCACCTCAAGCCCAGCCCCGGTTTCCACACCTTCGAAACAGGAGGGTGATCCAGTGGTGACGAGCGTACCCAACGATCCGAGCGACGATATTCTCTCGGGCGAGGTTTCTCAAGAGTTGATTCTGCCAAGGGACAGCTATAACGCCTCCCGCAACGTCTCCGAGTTGATTAAACCCCACTTTCTCGCCATGGACAGCGNCGGGAAACCGGNCGATCCCGAAGGAGAGCCGGACCTCGTTCTGGAGGTGGAACGGAAGGTCAAACTACGCTTGAGAAAGGGAGACCAGACTCGCTACTTGGACCTGCTGGCATTGGAGTCAGGCCTATTAGGGGAACATCCGGTGCACAAGGTCTTCCGGCTTCAGGCCATGGGCGTGCCCCTGGACGATGGCCTCGCCGAAAAGCTGAAGCCCGGCAGGTTTGCGGATAACCTGTTTCATTCGGTGACGTTCCAGTATCTTCAGAATAAAGAGACCAGCGGTGTTGTCGCCGAAGTGTTTCCCGACGGCACTTTCCTAGCCATCCCGTTCGACCTGCCGTCCGAATGGTACGGCGAACAGACCGCCACCGAAGCCAATTTACTGGATATCCAACCGGGCACTCGCATCACATTCAAACCCAGCGGAACGGGCGTTTTCCAAGTCGANTTGGCGACCGGCCAAAGTCTTGACCCTGTTCTGGGCGCATCCCTGTCCCTGGATGACGGCGGCGGAGCTCCGCCCGACGATGGCTTTTCCGAGGTTAAGCTACAGACCCCATTCCCGTTTCTTGGCGTAACTTACGACTCGATATTCGTTGGTTCTGACGGCCACATCACCCTTGGCGAAGGAGACGGCACCAGCGCCGGGCGCACCGCCGCAAGGCATACCGGTGGTCCGCCGCGCCTTTCAGTTTTGCTGACCGACCTAGACCCTGCTTGCGGCGGTAGCATTCATGCCGACGTTCGTCCCGACCGGGCAGTGGTGACCTGGGACAAGGTTGTGCACATCGAAAGAGGCTCTGCCGATGGGTGCGATGCGGACACGCCAGCCAATACCTTCCAGGCCATCGTTTATGCCGATGGAACCATCGAATATAACTACGGACAGCTGGACATCGAGTTCCTGTCCCAGACCGGTGGCAACCGGGAGACGGTTGTCGGCATCGCCGAAGGGAACACGGAAGGATCTGTCGANGGCATCGACCTGACTGGAGACCTCTCNCAGAAACAGCCGACTGGGACTATATTTGAAGAATTTCGTCCACCGCCTTCGGATGGNCCCAAGGCTGAACTAGCCTCGCCGACCCATCTCCACGTGAATCCGCGGGCCTTGAGCGCCGGAGATTCTAGTTTAGCCAAGGGGTACGAAGAAGAGATTTTGGCGCTGCCCTTCGACGAGCAGCGGTATCCGGCGTCGCCCCTGGCCGGTAAGCAATGCGGCGTGTACCAGGAGAGCTTGCAGCACCCAGCTTACGTTGGGCTCTTATCCTCGGTGGGGTACCGCTTTGACTCCAGCCAACAGAATCAAGACGAATCCAAGCCCTTTGGCGAAAGGCTGTCTAAACTNCTGAGAGAAGGCGCAGGGGAGGGAGTTAGGTACTTCGGGTTCGATAGTTCTTGGGTGGCCGGTGTCGCGACGGNACTTGGCGTCTCGTGGCTACAAGACTGCGATACATCCACTGCGACGCGGCGCTATCGCCTGAGCGGGGNGGATGCAGATGACTACTACGTGTTGGTGCGCCGCTCGCTGGACCCCGATAAGACGCAACGGCACAAGGTAGTTAAGCTCGACTCCGACGGCAACGGTCACGAGATCTACACAGCGCCTGGCGTGATGCTCATGGCCATGCCCCTTCCCTGGGATGACACCCGCTGGATGATAAGCTCCGAGGGATGGCCCGGCCCCGACGAAGGTAAGCCCGCCGATCCTAGGTGGCAATCGGTCTTNATAGTAGATGTCAACAATNCGGATCAGTTCGACGAAGTAGAATACCCAATCGCCCAGTTCCCAGAGGCCCCTGAGGAAGGTTTGTACGGTCTGTCGCCATCNATAAACTCCGATGGCGATTCCCTGTTCAACTCCCTGTACGGCTTCACCGATGAGGGAGGCGGATTGTGGGCGGTGGATATGACCGACAAGGAGTTTTACAACAACCCTGACAGATTTGCNCGTATCGTGGACTGGGACCATCTGCTTAGCTGGGTCGTTCTGGAAGAGGACACCGAAGGACCTGCGCCTAGGAAAGCCATTTTCGCCACCGGCAAAGAGGTGCGTGACGACTTCGCCATGACCGCCAATTTCCTGCGGGTCAACGATGCCGGTATCGAATCCACCCTGGAGAGTAAGGAAAGGCTTTTGCGGATGGTCGGTTGGAACCCGGTCCCCTTCGCCTGGCAGGATTTATCCGGGCACAAATTCATGGTTGCGGTAGAAACCCACTTCAACTACGAAAGTTCACTTCTGCCCAGGGCTAAGGGGGTGTACATCATCCCTGTGGATACCAGCCCAAACAAACAAGATTGACCTGCTNAGCCCNCACANTGTCATTCTGAGGAGCGTAGCGACGTGAGAATCTCGCAGCACGGCANAGATTCTTCGCTGCACTCAGAATGACGGAAGCTGGTGCACCAATCGCCCGGTGCCAAGTTCAGTCTGTCTTAGGCCGCCGNATCATTACCGTCACCACCAAGTTGTTTTCTATCCTTGTAGTGCTGTGGGATACTACCTCCCATTCGCCGCCCTCATATGTTGGTAGCGACGCTGATAGGCGTTCACCGAATTCCGCTAAAGGCTGGACGATGGCGCCGCTGATGGATTCGGCCGGCGAGTCGGCCGTTATTTTCTCTCCCAGCCTGATTGTCGTGGCCGTGAAGCCATAGTCATAGTCCATAAATTTCGATACTACTCTCTCATCGGCTATCTTCAGCCGAGCTTAATTCAGTCTTGCCGTCCGTAGAGTGCCTAATCGTTGGCTATCGCCGGTCTTCGGCTAAGGCTCGGTGAAACTGCCTCGTATGCTTGCGCCGCCCGGTAGAGCACCGGTTCTTCAAAGGGACGCCCAATCAATTGGAGACCTATCGGGAGACCGCCCGTGGTGAATCCGCATGGAACGGACATTGCGGGTAGACCGGTGGAGTTGCTGGGGCTGGTGCACCTTGACGTCATGCCCGAGCCAGGGCCTCTCGTGGGATAATCCTTGCCGGCTATATTGACGGACTCCGACACGATGGGCCATGCCGGAACGGGGGCCGATGGCGTGATGAGGAAGTCCACGTCCTGAAGAACCCTCGCATACTCCTCTTTGATGATTCGTTGAACCTTCAGCGCTTTGGAATAGTCCCTTCCCAAGACGAACTGACCCGCCAAGGTCCGGTACAGGACTGTGGGACCGTAGTCGTCCCGGCCCTTCTCGATCAACGGCTCGTGGGTCACGATGCTGTCCGCCATCCCGGCTATCCGCATAGCTGCGGCATATTTCATGCTGGGCAGTCCCACCGGTAAGACTTCCACTCCTAACTCTGCCATGGCGTCGATGGCTGCGCGGACGGCCGATTCTACTTCCGGGTCCAGCATGTCGAAGTAGTAATCGCTGGGCACTCCCATCTTGAGCCCGCTCAATCCCCTATCCAGAAATTCGGAAAAGTCGGGGACGGGCACCGGAACCGTGCTGGGGTCCAGCGGGTCGTACCCGGCTATGGCTTGAAGAACCAGTGCGCTGTCAGCGACCGACCGTGTCATCGGGCCGATGTGGTCGCCGTTGAAACTGGTGACCATCAAACCACGCTGGCTGACCCGTCCGTAGCTATGTTTGAGACCGACAACGCCGCAGAACGTTCCCGGCAAACGGACAGACCCTCCCAAGTCGGTGCCCAGGGATGCGAAAGTCACACTGGCGGCAACGTTGGCGCCGCCGCCACCGCTGGAGCCTCCGGGGATATGGGCAAGTCCCCAGGGGTTGTGTACGGCTCCGTAATGAGGATTGTTGGATGTCGCTCCGGCGGCGAACTCCTCCAAGTTCTCTTTGCCGATGAAGATCGCCCCGGCGTCCCGGCAACGGACCACCACCTCTGCGTCTTCTTCCGGCACGTGATCGGCCAATACCTTAGAGCCCACAGTAGTGGTGATCCCGGCGGTTGCCAGGTTATCTTTCAAGCCAATCGGAATGCCATGAAGCGGGCCACGGTATTCGCCACG
>PANP01000059.1 GCA_002708395.1 Dehalococcoidia bacterium | reverse complement strand
TCGCTGAAAAGGCCCTCGTCACGGGCCACCAGCACGGACAGATCGTGAACCGCGTTCATCATGGAAATCCGTATCGTCGTCTTTTCAGGACTGNTAGTCATGATGCCTCTCTTGTGCGTCTATTACNCGCATCTGCNATTNTGCTCCGTTCCTTTCANTGGCNGGGCTGANTATATAGACGGTATTTTAGTACCAGACTACCACCCAAGCAACTGATTACGTTTATCGTATTCCCATGTTCAATAGTTCNCAGACTTGCGGAAGGCCAGATCCNAGCCCCAAGAATGAATGCGCAGCCGCCAGCAGTTTCCACATTGTTTCAAGCATTCTCCTCTGCCGCAGAAGGTACTTTTCTCTATACCCCTACGGATGTAAGATGCAGTGGGACAAAAAGTATCTCGTTCTTGTGGTGTGGACCGGACGCCGCGACATCAGAGAGCCAACCAGCGTTTGGCTAGACAAGAATGGCGGCAGCCTTACCGTTTCCAGACGGCCACCGCCGAATCGGGGCGCGTTGACCTAATGGCTACGTCCATGGCCGCGCCACATGAAAGGAATCAGAAGAACGATGACGACAGCACAACACGACACCGAACATTACCTCAAGACTGCCCGTGATCTGGCCGCCAAAGTAGCGCCTCATGTCAGACAGATCGAAGCCGACCGCCAGTTCCCCTCGGAACTGTCCGAAGCGATCGCCGACCAAGGCTTCTTCCGCCTCCTGATTCCCAGATCCATGGGCGGAGAGGAACTGGACCACCCGACGTTTCGCAAGATTCTGGAGATTTTCGCCGAGGTTGATGCCAGCACGGCTTGGGCTATTAACCAGAATAACGTTTTCGCCACCGACGTTATGAAGATGCCCGAAGAGGTTGCCCATGAGATTTGGGACGAGAGACGTGCCGTTGTAACCAACGGTCCTCCCAGCAAGACCGCCAAGGCTGTTTCTGTTGACGGTGGATATAAACTCAGCGGACTATGGAGTTTCAGTAGCGGTTGTGACCACGCCACTTGGATCGCTGCCCTTGTCCCTGTTTGGACCCAAGGTCAAACCGCCCCTACCGGCAGAGAAAACTTACGGTTGATGCTAATGCCGAAGAATGAAGTGAATTTCGTGGACCAATGGCACGTTAACGGGATGCGAGGTACCGCGAGCTTCAGCTTCGAGTTGGATGAGGTCTTTGTTCCCGAGCGCAGAACCTACTCCGCAGCTGATCCGGTTCGCTCGAATAGCCCCGTTTACTCAATATCCAGAACGCTGCTCTTCGCCATGGGATTCGCCACGGTCGCCGTCGGAGTCGCCCGAGCCAGTCTGAGTGCAGTGATTGATCTGACGATGAACAAGACTCCCGTCAGAACCACGACAGAGTTGCACGACCTGCCTACTACTCACCGGCTCATTGGTGAAGCAGAAGCGATCTGGCGCTCGGCCGGAGCATATCTACGAGAAACATCGGCTGCGGTATGGGAAAGCGCCTCCAAGAACGGAGTAGTGCCGACTGAGGAACGGATCCAGGCGCGCCTGGCCACCACCTACGCCATACAACGATCGGCTGAAGCTGTTGATATCTGCTATCGTCTAAGTGGTTCCGACGCAATATTCACTCCTAATACCATCCACCGTCTATTCCAAGACATCCATGTCATTACCCAACACGCCCAAGGCCGCATGATCCACCTGGAAACCGCAGGCCAGTTCTTGCTGGGAATGGAACCCCAGGGGCAGTACTAAATCCGTCGTCTCAACAAGCCGCTCTGCTTCGTCAGTCACATAGAGTAGGTCACCGGGAGATGCGATGTCTATCGCTATTTAAGACGCCGTAAAGGACTTGTCGCGCGTCGTGGCCCAACTCCAGGCCACGTATCCAAAGAAGCGATTCACGCTGGACGGAAGGCTGATAGGAGATTTGGGCGAAACCCACGTCGAAGGCGCATAAGACGTTGAGATTTTCGAGGGGCTCGAAAAACATCACGATGGAAAATCCAGCGACGGACGCCTCGTGCAAATCAAGGCTACCATGCAAAGAGCCCTTACCTTCCCTGGTGACCATGTGCCAGATTACTATCTGGGGATACAAATTCACCGTGATGGAACATTTTCTGAGATATTCAACGGACCCGGAAGTATCGCAGCGAAGGCTATCTAAAACCAGCAGATACCGAAGACCCACCTTCATAGCATATCGATCACCACTCTAGGAAGACTAGACGCACTGGTTTCGGAAAAGGACCGAATCCCGAAGAGATTCAACCAACCTAGCACGACGGAAATCCACCATCAGGAGCAGCGATAATGGAGCGTAGAATACCCACCAAGGAAGAGGTTCTGGAATATCTGACAAAGGACCGGAATTGGGGGCGTTGGGGCGACGACGACCAGATCGGCGCGGTCAACATGGTCACGCCAGAAAAGCGTGCCGCAGCCGCCCGGTTGGTCAAAACCGGCCGCGCCGTGTCGCTAAGCCGGGAGTTTCCTAAAACTCCAGCGGGAAACAACCCCACGCCGGCCATGCACTACATGAAGCGAGGGGTCAGAGGCGACGGCGGAGGTCTGGCCACGGACTTTTACGGCATCGCCTACCACGGCCAGGCAACCACCCACCTGGATGCTCTGTGCCACGTTTGGGACCACAACGGCATGTGGAACGGCCGCAACCCCGACGATGTCATAACTTTCGACGGCGCGACCTGGGGTTCGGTGGAGCACTGGAAGGAAGGCATAATCACTCGGGGAGTGCTCCTGGACGTACCCAAGTTCCGGGGACAACCCTTCGTCAAGATGGACGAGCCGATCCACGGTTGGGACCTGGAGGACGTCGCCAAGTCCCAAGGGGTGACAATGGAACCGGGTGACGCGCTGATTGTCTACGGTGGCCGGGATGCTTGGAACGAGACCAATCCACAATGGGGGTCCCAATCCCATCCGGTCCGCCAACGTCCCGGCCTGCACGCATCATGCCTCAAATTCATTCGTGAGTCGGACTGCTCATTGCTGGTCTGGGACATGATGGACTTCGAACCCAATGGATACGACATCCCTTGGTCGGTACATGCCGCGATCTTCGCCTACGGTATCGGGCTGCTGGACAACGCCCTTTTGCAGCCACTAGCCGAGGCCTGCGCCGAAGAGGGCCGCTACGAGTTCATGCTCACGGTCAACCCCCTCCGGGTAGTAGGAGGCACCGGCTCCCCGGTCAACCCCATAGCACTGTTTTAGCGAAACTCTCCCAGTTAGCCAACAGAAAAGCAGAGGCAAGATTGCCTCTGCTTAATTTTTTCCTGTTCCAGCCCTAGGCTGATATAGCCTCAGGCATCAACTAGCCAGACGACCCTCTATTTCAATTGGCGCAGACGGGGATCCAGAGTGTCACGAAGCCAGTCGCCGAATATGTTGGCCGCCATCACGACGGCTACGATGGCCAGACCCGGCAGGGTGGAGATCCACCAGGCCACCGCCAGCCGGTCTCTTCCGTCAGCCACCATTGAACCCCAGGCCGGAGTTGGCGGCGGAACACCGGCGCCCAAGAAGCTGAGTGTAGCCTCCAGCAGGATGACGATGCCAATCTCCAGAGTGGTCAGCACAATCAGGGTGTTGATGAGGCCGGGGAATACATGAACAATCAATATGCGGGGAGTAGAAGCGCCAGCCACCTTGGCAAGACCGACGTAATCAGCGGTCTTCAGACTCAGCACTTCGCCCCTTACATTCCTGGCTATACGGGGCCATATGGTTAGAGCAAGGACAGCCACAATCAGAACGAAGGACTGTCCCAAAGCTAGAACCATCACCAAGGCCAAAAGAATGGTGGGTATCGCCAGCTTGATGTCCACTAGGCGCATACAAATCTCGTCTACCCAGCCTCCATACCAGCCTGCCAGCATCCCAACGGTCACGCCGATGGTTATGCCCACCACGATAACCAGAGACACCACTATCAGAGAAACACGGGCTCCGTGCAATACCCGGCTCAATACGTCCCGGCCTAGGTGATCAGTGCCCAGGATGTATTTCGAGCTACCCCCAACCTTGCTTACAACCTCAATCTTGTCCCCAATCGCAACGCCTGGATTGTCCAGTGCGGCTTTCTGTAGAGAGATTTGCGTCGCTCTTTCGTTGATCGATAGACGTTGGACAACTGTCTTGGTTGCCATCTCGGAGCTAGCCCAAACGGGAGGAGCGTTCCTGTCCTTCAGGTCACTTTTCAAGGGATCGTGGGGAGATATCCATGGCGCCGTTATACCCACAAAAATGAAAACCCCCAGCATGATTGCGGGTATCAGAGGCATCCTCCGGAATTGCGCGAACCATCGGGCAGCCCTTGCTCGGGATGCCCTTGGGGCAATAACGATACTTCCGGAAGTTTGTTCGGCCATCTTTACTACTTCCTCTACCTACTACCTGATTTACCACGGTCCATCGACCGGTACATTAGGNGTAACGTATCCTGGGGTCGATATAAGCGTAAAGTACGTCCACAGCCAAAGCGGCTGCCACGTACAGCATCGTAAATACCATGACCACGCCCTGTAATAGCGGATAATCAGCTCCGAACAGGGCCTGAACCGCCAACTGTCCCAAACCGGGCCAGGCGAACACCGTTTCCACAACCAATGAACCAGTGACCAGAGCACCTAGGGTTACGCCAGCAAAAGTCAGCGCAGGCACCAGGGCGTTACGCAGAGCATGTTTCCAAATAACGACGGCGGGTGTTACCCCTTTTGCTCGGGCCAGTTTGATGTACTCAGAGTCCAAAGCATCCAGCATTGCCGAACGAATCAGACGCAGGTTTGCGGCCACGTAATACCAGCCCAGGGTTATGGCAGGGAGGACGATGCTCAATTTCTCCTGCCTTCCGTAGGGAGGTAGCCAGCCCAGATGAACCGCGAAGAAGAACATCATCATGATGCCAAGCCAGAAGTTGGGGGCTGACTGGCCAATCAGCGCAAGNNCTTTTCCACCTGAGTCAAAGGGCGAACCACGCTTCACTGCGGACAGCACACCCAGTGGGAGTCCCAACACTATGGAGAACAAGAAGGCCGCCCCTCCAAGCTGAACGGTAGCCGCNACCCGTTCTCCGATGATATCCACCACCGGCCGCTTCTCTTTGATCGATACGCCAAAGTTCCCTTGCATCGCATCGCTAAGGAAGATGCCGTACTGCTGGTAGTAGGGTTTATCCAGGCCCAAGGAAACCGTCAACCGGTCCCAGTCTTCCTGAGTGGAATAGTCATCTAGGAAGATGTGCCTGGGGTCGCCCGACGCGCGGCTCATGGCGAAAATCACCACGGACACCACTAATAGCGTGACTATGGATATGAAGAACCTGCGGACTAGAAATCGTTGCATCTTCTACTCTCCGGGTTTGTTCCCAATTACCGGCCTGTTCTCCCAGTTACACTTGCCAGTCCTCGGTTTGCCAGATACCAGATTATCGATTCAGGAAGGGCAACGCCCGGCGGCTAACGTTTAATATCAAAGCNACAACACTGGTCGCCAAAACAGCTCCCATGACGATGTAGGTAATAGGGGTCACNTCCGCAGTANCGCAGCAGGGCACATCTTGCACCGAACCGTATNGATATCCTCCCCATGATCCACCAACCGCCACCAGCAGAAACAACGCACTGGTCGCAATAACCCGAACTGCCGAATTACCGTCGAGATTCATCCACGCCAGGAACACACCTATAGTGGTTCCCAGCGCTGCCCCCGCNATAAATAAGAGCAGTAGTGTGTCTCCGGATCTGGCNCCGAAAAACACGAACGAGACCCAACCGATNCCAACNCCAAAGAAGCCGAATGTCCCGCCGATAAGCACCCCGAAAAGGGTGCGCGCCGACANGATAANTANCGGCCTCAATCTCTCCATGATGACCTCCGTCGTCGGCAGAGGTCCCGTCTTAGACACCTCTTTGGCTTACTTCCAACATTAATGAGCTACCCAGTAGAGTAGTCATCTCAGATATTTTTTATACCCGGTAGGACAATCGAATCCGGACCGGGCCTTACGGNCCGGNCCGGAAATGTTNCAAATCTCNNCACCAGCGGGAAATACGAATTGACTTATCCCCTNCTAGCGAGGAACGATGTTCTCGTAGCCGTTGGGGAGTCTGATGTCGCTGAANCTGGTATATTCCCACGGCTGGATCCTGGGACCCACTGGTACTACACCTTCGATAGTGTAGAGACCGAACCCGAGCTTTTGCTCGTGGGCCATCCAGTCGTACATCTCGAGCGTCTTTTCCATCCGCGCGGCGTCCTCCAACTCACCCATGACACCGCCTATATTCTCGTTCAGGTAGGGGTGGAATGTNCCNTAGTTAAAGGTCGATTTATCCAGGTAGTTGTTCAAGCCCAGCATCGGCTCCAACCTTATTGAGATAGCGTGGCAGGTNGCGCCNGGCCANGTGCGTCCCACCAACTGAGGCCGTAAGGTCTGGTATGGGATCCTATGGAGTTTGACATCGATCCCGACTTCGCCCCACATGGCGCCGATAGCCTCACAAGCTTCCACCTCGGCGGCAACGCCTCGGATCGCCGTCGTCAGGTCGATAGTGAAACCGTCGGGGTATCCGGCCTCGGCCAGAAGACTCTTTGCCCTGTCCGGGTCGTAGTCACAGGTCCAGTCAGCCGGCATCAAGTGTTCGAAGCCACCCCAATCGCGAATGCACAGGGGGGCGCCGAACCCACCCAGCAGCGTGTCGACCAGGGTCTGCCGATCGATGGCTATAGTCATAGCCTCGCGCACTAACCGGGCATTAGCCCACTCAGTGGAATTTATATCAGCGTTGGCCGACACCCAGGCCCGGTCACCATCGAAGTCGCCCTTCTGATCGGGGTCGCCGATGCCAGTGTAAAGCTGGCCGTAGACATTCATACCCGCTTGACTGATAAGGCCCACGGAGTTTAACAGGGCTCCTTCGACCTTCTCCACCTGAGTAATGTTGTCAAAAGACATGATAAAAGTGTCAAGTTGTCCGGTCTGGAACCCGGCCAAGCGGGCCGACTCCTCGGGAAGCTCCCATAGCGTCAACTCGGCGAAAGCTGGAACCTTGTTCCAGTGGTCCTGGAACGCTTTCATCTTCCAGAATTCGCCGGTCTTGGTCTCAACCAGTTCCCAAGGTCCGGTCATTGCGGTGTCCAGCTTGGCGTCTTCGACCCCAAGCTCTTCGCTCTGCTTCTTACTCACCACGTTACCACTGGTTCCGCCCACGTGGCGCATGAACTCAAGGGCGCGTGTACTGATCCAGGGTTTGGCGGTTTTCACCACAACGGTGTGGGAGTCAGTTGCCTCCACGCTGCCTTCGGGGTTTACCCAGAAATCTTTGATGAACGAGGACCGGGCGTGGACAGCATCTTCACCTCCCCATTGCTGGTAAGAATAAATTATGTCGTCCGCAGTCAATTCACCATACCCTTTGTGGAGCTGGACCCCTGGCCGGATGTTGAAGGTCCAGGTGAGCGTGTCGTCGGCGATGCTCCAGGACTCGGCCAGTTGGGGAGCCGCCTTCCGGTTCTTGTCGAAGCGGACCAAGCCCTCTCCCATGGTTGTGCTGACCACGTATATTGCTGGGTTGCCAGCGATAGACGGGTGGTAGATGAAGGTACCCAAGGACGATTGCCCGATGTTAAGCTCGCCCGCAGGTTGCATCGCACCGGAAGTCGCTCCCGACGGGATCGGGGTAGCAACTACCACTATCTCTTTCTCTACTTCCTTGATGACTTCCTTTTCTACGATGACTTGTTTTTCTACTTCCTTGATTACTTCTTTTTCGACTATAACTTCTTTTTCGATTTCCTTGATTACCTCTTTCTCAACCACGACGGGCGTGGCAGCGGTGCCACCGCATGCGGCGGCTATAGCGAGAATCAATATCAAGGGAATCCAAATCATTGCTTTAGTCACATGGAACCTTGGGTACGACAAATCGACACCTCCAAATATTTCGATCCGGAACATTCAGTCCAGGACATTCAAGTTCTCAGCTCGCTAGTTTAGCCAACTACGGCTATTCAAGTTATACGTTGCCGCAGGAATACTGGATTTAATCATTCGAGCTGAAGATGCGGTTGCGCTTAGCGATACCCTGCGGTCCATTGCACCTGACTTGGACGACATCCTACAGGATGAGGCGATTATATATAGTACATATCTAACTGGTCAATAAAAACTGGTAGTTAGTTTATCGTGCTAGAGGGTTCCGCGCCGGAAAACAGGGGCAAGTGAGGTGATGGAATATAACAGTGGTGGGCCTGGATGGACTCGAACCATCGACCTCGGTCTTATCAGGACCGCGCTCTAGCCGCCTGAGCTACAGGCCCAGTCAGGGGCGATACCAAATGAATTATAGCTACTGGCCCCTCAGGTAGCAAGACGCCTAGCCTGGACCAGGGTCAGACCCCACTCCGCCTTCGGCATTCCCGCCGTCATGGGGAACGTACACGTCACGGGCCATCCGTTGCCGCCGGCCCCGGCGCAGGGTAGCTTTGCCATTGGGCCGCGACGCCGGCCGGAAGTTCGGTAGCTGCGGCGGCATTTGATCACCACCCCAGCCACGCGGAAATTCAAGAGTACGCATCGGATAATTNATTACGATGCCTTCCATCTTGAAACGCTGGTGCAACCGCTGTATCAGGNCCGTCTGTAGTTCAAATCCTGCCAAACGGTCCCTGGCCTGAACGAACAGCCAGAAATTCACGTTAGAATCCCCAAAGTTGTCAAACCCGAACCAACCGCCATATTCCTTTACAGCTGAGGGCTCGTTCTCCAGAATTTGGTCCATCACTTCACGGCAGATCTCTTCCACACGGTAAAGGTCGGTATCGTAGCTCACACCGCANGGCAGATATACGTTTACCGCCGGTATGGGCCGTTGGTAGTTGGTGATGATAGTCTCGGCGAACTTGCTGTTGGGCACCACCACCAAGTTGTTTCCCCAGGTGCGGATACGGGTGCTGCGCCAACCGACCTCAACTACATAGCCGGCGATGCTACCTTCAAGCTCAACATAATCCCCCGGACCGACGACGCCATCAGTCATAACGTAGGTCCCGGCAACCAGGTTGGCCAACGTGGGCTGAATGGCCAGAGCCACCGCCAAACCTCCCAACCCCAGACCGGCTATCAAAGGACTGATGCTGAATCCCAGAAGGTCCACTATAAGAAGACCGCCGATACCGTAGACCAAGGCCACGACGCCCCGGCGCAGTAGAGGAATGAGCTTGACGTCAAACACGTGCTGGGTACGTGTCGCCAGATTCACCAAGTACCAATCGATTCCGTTGGATAGCACACCAACCGTCGCGACAACGCCCAAGACGATTCCCAGAAANCCAAATACCCTAACCGCTANGACTCTTGGAACGCCAAGGGCCATGGTCACCGCCAGATAGGCACCCAATACCAAGATTCCCAATGTGAGAGGCCAACGGGTGGCCAGCATCATTCTTGAGTCCATGTCAGACGGGGTCCATTGGGACAGATGGAGAACCAAGCGGAAAATCAGCTTGTGGAAGATCCAAGCCGCCAGCAACGAAACCAGGAAAATCACTCCGAAGGCAGCCGGGGGCAACCATAACTGGTATTCCAGTCCTAAGCGGTCCAGAAGGGGGTACATGGTCTGATGCTACTCCGTTCCGTAACGATATTCGGCAGAATCAGGCACGCTCAGGTACCTATTCACATCTGAAATTATAGCACCGGGACCCTTGTGCTCCAGGCTTAAACATCGACCAATTAGGCTCATTTTGGGGAAGACATCACACACTGACAAAGAGATTAAGGATTGGAAAATCACCGTGCGTGTATGCCCAAAGACCGAGACACGAAGGAAAAAGGGGTTGCGAAAGTGTGGAACAGTTGATGTTAGTACTTGACGGTTGAACAACCAGTACCGGCGCCTAGGGATGGGGAAAGGCCTCTCTCCCTAATAGGGGGACGAACCGGCAAGGGCTTAGCATCCGGAAGGAAAGTCCTTCATCGGTGCGGCGGACCTGAACCAACTCCTGCTGGGACAGCGTTCCTACGGGGGCTACCAAGCGCCCGCCTACCGCAAGTTGGGAGAGTAGGGATTCGGGAAGTCTGGGAGCGGCCGCAGTGACTATGATGGCGTCGTATGGACCTTCGGAGGGGCAACCCAGCGAGGTTCCAGCCTGTTTCACGACGACATTGTAGTATCCCAACTCTTGGAGTAGTCCGCGGGCCTTGTGGGCCAGGGCCGGGACTCGCTCCATAGTGACAACTCGGCCCTTGGGCGTCAGCATGGAAAGAATCGCGGTTTGGTAGCCGCTGCCGGTTCCAATCTCCAGCACCCTGTCACTGGGTGAGAGTTCCAGGGCTTGGGTCATCAAGGCGACGATGTAGGGTTGGGAGATAGTCTGCCCCTCGCCGATGCTCAAGGGGATATCCAAGTAGGCCATGTGGCGGCTATCGGAAGGCACGAACGATTCCCGGGGAACCTTTTCCATGGCGTTGACTACCGATTCTGAAGCAATTTCACGAGACAATTTACGGAAAAGCTCACGCTTCCCATCGATCTGATTTCTATCCATACGGAAAAATCTCATGATATATCAACTATAGCATGAGACTACTTTACCAACAATTTAGGCGTGGTTGCCAAGTCCTGATGCATCGCGCGAAACCGCCGATTGACGTTGATGAATGCCTATGTTAGTCTCAAAAAGCAGCGCTTTCGATGCGCAAGTTTCTACAGGTTTCTATAGATTTTAATGCTTGAAACCCCACCTGAACAATCCAAATGGCTTCCCCTGCGTGAAGCTTGCCGCCTCTTGGACGTGAACGAGGCGACTCTACGCCAGTGGGCCGATAAAGAGTACCTAAGAGTTTACCGAACACCCGGGGGTCATCGCCGCTTCTGGAGCGACGACGTGATGTCCCTGACCAATGGCGGTCCTCCAGATGCAGGCAGCGATTCGGAAGAGGAACTCGAAGGTTCGGCCCTCCGGCGCATCCGCCGGCGTTTGCAAGGTGAGTCGGTAACCAAACAGCCCTGGTACCAGAGCGTGCAGGAGGATGGCCGGGACCGGATGCGTCTATTCGGGCGCCGAATGCTCACCCTGTTGGTTCATGAGCCTCAGGTTCGCCGGCAACGCCAGGAAGCCCTGGCAGAGTCCCACGTGTTGGGACGGGAGTACGGCACCGAGATGTCGGAAAAAGGGGTTTCCTTAAAGGACACTCTGGAAGCCCTGGTGTTCTTTCGTTCCATGGTGCTGGACTCGGCAGACTCCAAATCCTGGAATCACATCCTAGAACTCGCCGACCGGGTCATGGTGGGCGTAGCGGAATCATACGAGAAACAATAGCATCAAACAGGCGGGGCGCCTTTATGGTTCTCCATATTTCAAGGAGGTCTTAACCACAGTCATGGATCTAACAGACCGGAAGCTGTTAAACGTGATACAGAGCAAGTTCCCCCTCGTCGACCGTCCCTACCAACATTTGGGAGAAGAGCTTGGCATCGACGAAAGCGAGGTTATCGATAGGCTAGCCGACCTCAAGCGAAAGAACGTATTACGCCAGCTAAGCGCCATCTTCGACACCCGCCGCTTGGGTTACAAAACAACTCTGGTGGCCATGGCTTTCGAGCCTGACAAATTGCATAAGGGTGCCCTCCGCATCAACAAGCATCCCGGCGTCAGCCACAATTACGCCCGTGAAGGTTCCTACTTCAACCTTTGGTTCACCCTGGCAGTTCCCGGTGACCACGACCTGGAAACCACCGTGGAAGTGATGGGGCGCGACACCAAAGCCCTCAGCTATCGCATGATGCCCACGATCCGCTTCTTCAAGATTGGTGTCAACTTCGACATGGTCAAGGAAAAGGGATCGTCCGTTGACTACAGTCCCGACGGCTATGCCAAAGACGCCGCCAAGGGCTGGAACGAAGCTGTTCCTCTCACTGAGGATGACAAAGACGCGATCCGGGAACTTCAGGAAGACCTGCCCTTGGTTTCCAGACCCTTTGACGACATGGCTCAACGGTTGGGCAAGACCACCGAAGCGCTCTTCGCCACCGCCCAGGACTTTCAGGACCGCCGGTTCATGCGCCGCTTCAGCGCGGTCCTGCACCATCGCCGCTCCGGCTTCAAGGCCAACGCCATGATTGTGTGGAAAGTGCCTGGGGAGCGTTCCGAAGAAGTTGGTATGACAATGGCGGCAAACAAGGCAGTTACCCATTGCTACGAAAGACCAACTTTCCCCGACTGGCCCTACACCCATTTCACTATGGTCCACGCCACCTCGACGGATGGTTGCGAAGAGATTGAACGGGAAATAAGCGAGGCCACCGGAATCACCGAGCGGATGCTTCTCTATAGCAGCCGCGAATACAAGAAGACCCGCGTGCGCTACTTCGTCCCCGAATATGACCAGTACCAATATTCCGGCGTGTCCAATCCCACTCCAACGGCTCAAAGGAGCTAATACATGACAGCGTACTATCCCGTTTACCTGAACCTAACCGGCAAGAAATGCGTGGTGATTGGCGGCGGTCCCATCGCTGAAGATAAAGTCGCCAAATTGCAGGACGCAAAGGCGGAAGTCATCCTTATCAGCCCAACAGTCACCCCAGCCCTACAGGCCTGGGCCCAAGCGGGCGACTTCGAGTGGCAGCAACGAGAATACCAACATGGTGACTTGGACGGCGCGTTCCTGGGAATCGCCTCCACCAACAACCGGGAAGTGAACCAAGAGATATTCCAGGAAGCAGAGCGTTTGGCCATCTTGATGAATGTGGTGGACGACCCGGACCAGTGCACCTTTATCGCTCCCGCCATCGTGCAGCGCGGGCAGGTTACTCTGGCCATCTCCACCGGCGGAGCCAGCCCGGCCCTCGCCCGAAAACTAAGGGAAACCCTAACCAAAGACTCCGCCCTAGACTGGGCTGACCTAGCCGGCGTACTTGCCTCGGCCAGAAAAGAAGTAAAAGCACGTGGTCTGACGATAGACTCCCAGCGATGGCAGTGCTGTATCACCAACGAACTGCTGGAGTTGGCTCAATCCGGCCAAGAAGAACTAGCCCTGTCCAGCCTTCTCGCCCGCCTGACCGACACCAACGCGCCTGGCCTATGCAGTACCCTCGAAAAATGCAGCCCGGCGAAGTGCGGCGGACGCCCGGCGGTTACCTCCGGCGTTCTTTCCACTGGGCGAGCTTAGTTGGTCTCCAGCAAAGTCATAAAAGTCGGGAGCCGGGGAAGCAACCTGGCCCTATATCAGACGAATCATGTTATCGGCCGGCTTCGTCAGATATATCCCGATCGCGAATTCGAGGTCGTCACGGTCCGAACCCAGGGGGACATCAATACGGAGTCCTCCCTGGAGGGGATGGGCCTGGGCGTCTTCGTCAACGAGATCGAAAGACTGCTGCTGGACGGCGAGATTGATATGGCGGTCCATAGCCTCAAAGATCTGCCGACCACCCTTCCCGATGGCCTGGTCCTAGGGGCTATGTTGAAACGGGAGGACCCCCGGGACGTTCTGGTGAACCGTTGGAACAGCCCACTGACCCAATTGCCGGACGGTGCCCGGATCGGCACGGGCAGTCCCCGCCGCCGCGTATTGATGAACACCCTGTGCCCCCAGGCCACCGTGCTGCCCATACGGGGTAACGTGGACACGAGGCTGCGCAAGGGCCAAGGAGAGGACTACGACGGCGTCGTTCTCGCCGCAGCCGGACTTATCCGGTTGGGCCTGACCGAGCACATCGCCGAATATCTGTCGCCCCAGCGATTCGTGCCACCTCCGGGACAGGGAGTCCTGGCGGTGGAGATACGGGGCGACGATTACCGCATGCAAGATATGCTGAGGATTATCGAACACACCAGCACCCGTCTGGCAGTCTCCGCCGAGAGGGCCTTTCTGGAAAAGCTGGGAGGTGGTTGCCAACTGCCCATGGGCGCTTACGCCCGGGAAGAGGGGGAGATTCTCTACCTGACTATCTTCCTCAGTTCGGCCGATGGCAAAAAGGCCTTTCGCGCCAAGATAGACGGCCTAACCATGGATCCGCTGCAACTCGCCGCCGATGCCTATCTGGCAGTAGTTGAGCGCGGCGGCGGACCGCTTCTGGAGATTGAATGGTCCGAGGTTGAACCCTAGTACTAACGACCGTGTTTATTAAAACGGAGTCTCTTTGAATAATTCACCTGGAAAAGTGTATTTGGTAGGCGCGGGTCCCGGCGACCCTGGTCTAATCACGCTGAAAGGTTTGCGCTGTTTGGAGCAAGCCCAGGTAGTGATTTACGACCGGTTGATGGACCCGTCTCTTATCGATTCGGCCCCTCCGTCCGCCGAGCGAATCTTCGTGGGCAAGGAACGGGGCCGCCGGGAACTAACCCAAGACCAAATCAATGAACTATTGGTCGACCGTGGATTAGCAGGCAAGGTCGTGGTACGCCTCAAGGGCGGCGACCCCTTCGTCTTTGGCCGGGGTGGGGAAGAAGCCCTTGCCTTGACCGAGAAAGACATCCCCTTTGAGGTGGTGCCCGGAATCACCTCATCCATCGCCGCAGCCGCCTATGCCGGTATCCCCGTCACTCATCGGGGAATAGCCACGTGTTTCACCGTGGTCAGCGGCAGCGAGGATCCCGCCAAAGAAGAAACGTCGGTCAACTGGCAAGCTCTGGCCCGCACCGGCGGCACCCTGGTGGTATTGATGGGCTGGTCGGCTCTGGAATCCATCCTGAACACCCTAAAAAAAGAAGGCGTGCCCGTCGACACGCCGGTAGCTCTGGTCCAGTGGGGGACTTGGCCTGCCCAAGCCGCCGTCACGGGACGCCTGGATGACATCCTGGAACTAGGCCGAGCAGCTGGGATTAAAGCGCCGGTCGTCACCGTCATCGGCCCAGTGGTGGCCCTACGGGAGGAGCTTGCTTGGTTCGACCGCCGCCCGCTCTTTGGCAAGAAAGTGCTCATCACCCGATCACGAACCCAAGCTTCCAAGTTCCGTCGGCTCTTGGAAGGATTGGGTGCCCAAACCTTTGAGATTCCATCCATCCAAACGAAACCCCTGGAAGACTACGCCGAACTGGACAAAGCCGTTGCCGGTCTCAAGGATTACCGATGGGTAATCTTCGCCAGCAGCAACGCCGTTGAAGCCGTGTTCGACCGTCTAGCCCACCTAGGGTTGGATTCAAGAGCCTTGGGCGGCGTGAAGGTTGGGGCNATAGGCCCCGCCACCGCCGATGCCCTGGCACAGAGGGGTATCACCGCCGATTTCGTTCCAACCCGGCCCGTCTCCGAAGTCGTTGTTCAAGAGCTATCCCAACGCGACTGGACCGGAGTGCCGGTCTTGCTACCCGTGGCGGATATCGGCCGGGACGCCCTCGCTACGGGACTCACCGAAGCCGGCGCTCTAGTGGACCGAGTCAACGCCTATCGCACCGTCCCGACTGAAGGAGTGGACGCCCAAGCTCGTGAAGCCCTTTCCCAAGGAATTGATGCTGTAACTTTCACCAGTTCGTCCACCGTGACCAATCTAGTGAACATGCTGAACGGAGACCGGGCCGCCCTAGAGGCAAGCAGCATCGCCTGCATCGGCCCCACCACCGCAGCCACCGCCAGGGAACTGGGCTTGCGCGTCGATCTGGTCGCCGACGAACACACTGTCGAAGGTCTTGCCGATGCCCTAGTAGCNCACTTTGCCGAATCCAAAATCGTTGAGAAAGGAAGCCTTACTCATGGTTAGTTTCCCAGATTTACGCCTGCGCCGGGTCCGCGAGCACGAGCCTCTTCGAAAGATGATTCGTGAAACCACACTGGCTCCTTCTAACTTCATATATCCCATGTTCGTGACCCACGGTCAGGGATTGCGTCAGCCCATCGAACCCATGCCCGGCTGCTTCAACTTCTCCATTGACCAACTGACCCAAGATGTGGCCGAGGCGGCAGNCCTGGGAATCCCCGGCGTATTGCTATTCGGTCTACCTGCAGAGAAGGACCCCTTGGGCACCGAGGGATACGACCCGGAAGGAATCGTCCAAGAAGCCGTCCGAGCCATCAAGAAAGAAGTCCCGAACATGATGGTCATCACCGACGTGTGCATGTGTGAATACACCGACCACGGCCACTGCGGCGTGATAGAGAACGGGAAGGTGGACAACGACGCTTCTCTAGAGTTACTTGCCAGAACAGCCGTCAGCCATGTACAGGCCGGGGCCGACATGGTCGCCCCATCAGCGATGATGGACGGCCAAGTCAAAACGATCCGCGACTCCCTGAACGACCACGGTTATGAAGATGTTCCGGTCATGGGCTACGCCGCCAAATACGCTTCGGCCTTTTACGGTCCCTTCCGCGTAGCCGCCGGTTCGACGCCCCAATTCGGCGACCGCCGAAGTTACCAGATGGACCCGGCCAACGCCCGGGAAGCGATGCGTGAGATAGAAAGCGACATCGCCGAGGGCGCCGATATCGTCATGGTCAAACCCGCCATGTCCTACATGGACGTTATACGAAGAGCGCGGGAACGCTTCGACCATCCCCTGGCCGCCTACAACGTCAGCGGCGAGTACTCCATGGTCAAGGCCGCCGGAGCCCAAGGCTGGATCGACGAAAAGCGAATCACCCTGGAGATTCTAACCTCCATCAGGAGAGCCGGCGCGGACTTTATCCTCAGCTACCACGCCAAAGAGGTTTCTCANTGGCTGAGGGATGCGTCCTAGGCGCACTTAGACAGACCGCTTGATCTATCGGCTTCCTAGCAGACAATTAAAGCAGGACGGATGATGCAACTATCCAAGTCGGAAAAGCTTTTTGCCCAGGCTCAGCAGTACATCCCCGGCGGGGTCAACTCTCCGGTTAGATCATTCCGCGCCGTCGGCGGCACACCCCCGTTCATCGCCAAGGGCAGCGGTGCCCATATATGGGACGAGGATGGCAACGAATACATCGACTANCTCGGATCCTGGGGACCTCTGGTCTTGGGCCACGCCCATCCGGCGGTTGTTGATGCCCTGAAAACAGCCGCTGCGGGAGGCACCAGCTTCGGCGCGCCGGTGGCTCAAGAAGTTGAGTTAGCACAACTCGTTTGCGAGGCCATCCCGTCCATAGGCATGATTCGTCTGGTCAACTCCGGAACGGAAGCCTGCATGAGCGCCATCCGGCTGGCTCGAGCCCATACCGGACGGGACAAGATAATCAAGTTCGCCGGTTGCTACCACGGCCACGCCGACGGTCTGCTGGTTAAGGCGGGATCCGGAGCAATGACCCACGGAGTGCCCACCAGCGCCGGTGTTCCCGAGTCCTACGCCAGCGAAACCCTGGTTGCCGACTACAACGACCTGTCTTCAGTCGAAGAGGCCTTCGCCGCGTTCCCGGAAGGCATCGCCGCAATCATCGTTGAGCCGGTGGCAGGCAACATGGGCGTGGTCCCGCCCGCACCGGGATTTCTTGAAAGCTTGCGCAGTATCACTGAGAAACACGGTTCGTTGCTGATATTTGATGAAGTGATTACCGGTTTCCGACTGGGAGTCGGCGGCGCTCAAGGCCGGTTTGGCATAACGCCCGACCTAACAACTCTCGGCAAAATCATCGGCGGTGGGCTGCCGGTGGGGGCTTACGGCGGCAGGAAGGAAATCATGGAGTTGGTAGCGCCCCTCGGTCCCATGTACCAGGCAGGCACACTCTCCGGAAACCCGTTGGCCGTAGCCGCCGGACTGGCGACGCTACGAGAGGTGAGCCGGCCCGGCGTCTACGACAAGTTAGATGCCATGGCCGTCCGGTTGACCAAGGGTCTAACTGATGTGTTCGCCCGCAAAGAANTACCCTCGACCATCAACCGCGTCGGCTCCATGTTCACCGGGTTCTTCAACGGCGGTCCGGTAGATAGCCTGGCCCAAGTGGAGAAATCTGACGTTCCAGGCCATGGCCGGTTCTTCCATGCCATGCTGGAGAATGGTGTATACATGGCCCCATCCCAGTTCGAGGCCGGATTCGTCTCCTTGGCCCACACCGACGAGGACATCGACCGCACGATCAAGGCGGCGGAAGCAGCGCTGGCGTAGCGGCCTTTAGGCTACTGCTTTTTCGGCGGCTCGGATTCTTCGGTAGGTGGCATCCGCGCTGGTGGCGCGTTAGCGCGTTAGATGGAGTAAACGCTCCGGTCCGGCCGTCCACGACGCCAGAAAATACTCCCTGGGGTAGCCCGCAAAACACGTGCCAAAACAACTCGCTGCCTTCACCGGACAGGCCCAACCCCGTAACACTACACCCTTCCCAATACTTCGTCGCAGTCTCGACGACCGAACTAGGACCNATCTTCAGNTCATGAAGTATCATTCCCGGCCTTGGGTGTCCAGTCAGGGCGAGACCCCAACGTGGATTTGCCATTGGTCCGCTGCGCTGGAGTCGCTAGCAACGGTTATCGAGATTACCTGGGTGGCAGCCTCATCGGTGAAACGGAAGACCCGTCGCCCATCATTCGTGTTGACACCCACCTGCTTGAGCACAGCATCCGNAAAGGTCTCGCGTGCCCGGACAACCACCTTATCTGCCAACACTGCCATGGCTATCGCATCTTCGTCAGGCTGGATATCCGCAGCAACGGTAGCTTCGGTTTTGTTGTCATCCAGACCCGTGGATGTCACAGAGCAAGCAGCGATCAACAACNAGNCCGAGATGCAAAGACTTGTCGTTACTGCTGCCTTCATATCTCTCCACGATTGGATCGATTCGGTCAATCGGACGGAGTCGAATCATCACCGCTGTGCCATGAAAGCGTAAGGGCGCCCCGATGCGATCGGGGCGCCCTTATAAAGTCCTAGAAACTGAACGAAGCTTTAAGCGCCGTAGCGGGCAGCGGCGTTGGGGTCGCTGTATTCCACGTTCTTGGTGGCCCAGAAAGCCGTGGCTACGGCGTCGACCGCAGCGACCAGTTCTTCGCAGGCAGCCATGTCAACGTTCTGCTTGCAGCGTCCAGCCAGCTTCAGCGCAGCGTTGAAGCTTCCGTGGAGGTCGAAGCCAGCGGGAAGGTTCGGCCAAGCGTAGTCTGCCCAAAGGATGCTCAGTTCCTTCTTGCAGATCTCGGCGTGCTCTTCTTTGACCGTGACGTAGCGGGCAATCTTGTTGACATAGTCTTGGCGGGCGGCGGTCTCCCCACTGGGTCCCGGCGCTTCCAAGGCCTGGATCCGCAACACCATTTTCTGCACCGTCTGAGCGGCTATCTTCGCGGATACCGGATCGTAAATCCCACAGGGGATATCGCAATGGGCTTGAGCCCTCGGTACCTTTAACAATGTAAGCGGGTTAAACATATCGCATTACCTCATGCTCGATTTGGAATCAGGCCACAGAGTACAAGAAAACGAGGGGCTCCGCAACCCCCGGTGCGCCTAGCTAGGGACCTTGGAAGGCTGCCGTTATCCATACTCCCTAACCCCCGTTTTGGTGAAGCTTGTAACCCATCATTATCGACGCTTATAATGGTGCCTTCCCATGCGGAGGGGCCAACCTTCGGATGGGAAGGTATTCTCAGGAGGACTCGGATGGCCACCACCAGCCAATTAAGACTAAAGCACCGCAGTAAAGAGATAACAGAAGGCCCGGACCGGGCGCCGGCCCGCGCCATGCTAAGGGCCATGGGCCTAACCTCGGACGACATGGACAAGCCCTTCATCGCCATCGCCAACCTGGCCAGCGATGTAACTCCATGTAACGTTCATCTAGACAGGTTGGCCGATGCCGCCAAGGAAGGTGTCCGCCAAGCCGACGGCGTGCCCTTCAAGTTCGGCACTATCACCATAAGCGATGGCATCTCCATGGGGACTGAAGGCATGAAAGCCTCCCTGGTCAGCCGGGAAGTCATCGCCGATTCCATCGAAGTCGTCACCTTCGGCGAGCGCATGGATGGGCTCATCACCGTGGCCGGATGCGACAAGAACATGCCCGGCTGCATGATGGCCATAGCTCGTCTCAACGTGCCTGCCCTCTTCATCTATGGCGGCTCCATCATGCCGGGTAACTACCTGGGCAAGGACGTTAACATCCAGGACGTCTTTGAGGCCGTGGGTTCCTACGCCAACGGCGATATGACCCGGGAGCAACTCCACGACTTGGAATGCGTCGCTTGCCCCGGAGAAGGCTCCTGCGCCGGTCTCTTCACCGCCAACACCATGTCCACCGCCATCGAGGTCATGGGCATGTCTCTACCCGGTGACGCCTCCATCCCGGCCATAGACCCTCGTAAAGACGAGGAAACCCTCTTGGCGGGGCGAACGCTGATGCGCCTGTTGGAAGAAGACCTAAGGCCCAGGGACATACTCACCCGCCAGGCCTTCGAGAACGCCATCACCGTGGTTGTCGCCATGGGCGGCTCCACCAACGCCGTATTGCACCTGATGGCCATCGCCAAAGAGGCCCAGGTCGAACTGAGCCTCCAGGACTTCGATCGCATCAGCCGCAGCACGCCCTACATCACGGACATGCGCCCGGCCGGCCAGTTCGTCATGGCCGACTTGGACCGGGTCGGTGGAGTGCCGTTGGTAGTGAAACGGTTGCTTCAAGCCGGCCTGCTGCACGGCGACGCGATGACCATCACCGGCAAAACTCTACGACAGAACGTAGAGGCATTTGAGACCGTCGACGACCAATCCATAGTGGTGCCTATAGAACAACCCAGAAGCCCCACCGGAGGTCTGGCGATTCTCTACGGCAACCTGGCCCCAGACGGAGCGGTCATCAAGGTGGCCGGACACCAGGAAAAGGTCTATCAGGGGCCTGCCCGGGTCTTTAACCAAGAGCAAGCCGCCTTCCAAGCCATCCAGCGGAAGGAAATAAAACCCGGAGACATCGTAATAATCCGCTACGAAGGACCCAAAGGCGGTCCGGGTATGCAGGAGATGCTGGGCGTTACCGGCGCGCTGATCGGCCAGGGCCTTGGCGACGACGTGGCTCTCGTGACCGACGGGCGGTTCTCCGGAGCTTCCCACGGGCCCATGGTGGGTCATGTTACTCCTGAAGCGGCTGTCGGCGGACCCATCGGCTTGCTGGAAGAAGGGGACATTGTCACTCTAGACATCCCGGCCCGGCAACTGAACGTAAAGCTCACCGAGGAGGAATTCTCCGACCGGCGGGCGAAATTCCAGCCGATTCCCCCGAACTACACGACCGGCGTACTTGCCAAATACGCTAAGCTGGTTTCTTCCGCCTCCGAAGGCGCTGTTACAAGTTAGTTTCCAGTAATCTCATAGAGTNCAAGATTATCCCCGGCAAAGTGAGGCGCCCCAAAGGGTTCCCGTAAAAACTCCGCCGGCCAAAGTGAGGAAAAATGGACTACAACTCTGAAGCAATCAGGCGTCACCGGGAGAGCCGAGGGAAAATCAGCATCGCCTCAAAGATGACGGTGGAAACGGCGGATGACCTGTCCGTCGCCTATACTCCGGGCGTCGCCGCAGTTAGCATGGCCATATTCAACGACAAGTCGGAATCCTACAACCTGACCAACCGGGCCAATATGGTGGCGGTGGTTAGCGACGGTTCAGCAGTGCTGGGCTTGGGCAACGTGGGGCCCGAAGCGGCCATGCCAGTGATGGAAGGCAAATCAATCCTGTTCAAAGGATTGGCCGACATCGACGCCATCCCCATATGCCTGGGCACTCAGGACGCTGCGGAAATCATACAGACGGTCCGGTACCTGGCTCCCACCTTCGGCGGCATCAACTTGGAAGACATCGCCGCGCCCCGCTGCTTCGAGATTGAAGACAGCCTACAGGACCTGGGCATCCCCGTGTTTCACGACGACCAACACGGCACATCCATCGCCGTGCTGGCTGCCATCATCAACGCCATCGAATTGACCGGCAAAAAGATCGCCGACGCCAAGTTTGTATTTTGCGGAGCTGGCGCAGGCGGCATCGCCAGCACGAAGCTACTACTGGATCACGGAGCAAAGAACGTTATCCTGGTTGACAGCACCGGGATAATCGATCGAAGCCGAACCGACCTAACGCCGGTCAAAACATCCATGCTGGACACAACCAATCCTGACAATCTCAAAGGCAGTCTTGCCGACGCGATGCGGGGCGCCGACGTTTTCGTCGGGCTCGCGGTTGCCGACACAGTGACGCCTCAGATGGTCAGTTCCATGGCCAAGGACTCCATCGTTTTCGCCATGGCCAACCCGATTCCAGAGATTATGCCCGACCTAGCCCTCGCGGCCGGAGCGGCGGTGGTTGGCACCGGTCGCAGCGACTTCCCGAATCAAATCAACAACAGCCTGGTCTTCCCCGGCATATTCAGGGGCGCATTGGACATCAAAGCTACCCGCATAACCACCTCCATGAAATTGTCCGCCGCCAAGGCTCTGGCCGCCCTGATAACGGAACCCACCTCCGAGTGCGTCCTTCCCTACTCCCTGGACCGCAACGTTAGCCAAGCGGTGTCCCAGGCCACTGCGGCCGCTTGGACCGCTGAGCATCCCGCCTAACTCGTTTTACAAGACTAGACTAGTAGAGCAGCCCCCAATAATGGGGGCTGCCTTTTTTATAAGCCGACTGCCCAAAACGTGGCGGATGACATCAACGCCTTGAATCTTCCCCGGAGATTTATCATACTATGGTATGAATTTAGTATGACAACAAGGCGGCATCATGGCTAAAATAGCGATAAGCCTCCCCGAAGAAACCCTTGAAGCAGTTGAGAAAGAACGTCTGGCCAACGGCCTGAGCCGCAGCGAGTTTTTCCGCCGAGCGGTGGAAGAACACCTGCGCCGGGTAAAAGAGCGGGAAGACGCCGAGCAGTACATACAAGGCTATCTGAAGTACCCGGAAACCAAAGAGGAGATCGCCCTGGCAGAGGCTACACATCACTACGCATTCGACGGTGAATCTTGGGAAGACGATTGGCAAGAGGGTTCTAGAAAATGAAGCGGGGAGAGATTTGGTGGGCTGACCTTCCTCTCCCAACTGGACACCGCCCAGTCGTCCTGATCTCTCGGGACGAAGCCTATGTCCACCGTGATTTCGTTACGGTTGCGCCTGTTTCAAGACGCGTCAGGGCTATACCGGCGGAAGTGCCCTTGGGACCAGAGGACGGCCTGCCCAGGAATTGCGCAGCGAATCTCGATAGCATGACCACGATTCCCAAAAACTTGCTACAGCGATACATCACCGATCTAGGATTTTCGAAGATGCAGGCAGTGGATTCTGCTATCCACTTCGCCCTGGGGTTGGAGAGCTGAAATCTTCCTGTCCACAACCGGGGTAGCACCCTAGAGGAGGAAAGAATGGAAGCTGATCCATTCGAGTACGCGAGTTTGGTGCAAAGGTTGGCGNCGNTCTTCATCGACGCANTTATTCAGTTCGTTATCTTCTTCCTTTGNGCCGGTGTCGCCTTGGCCGTCTTCCCTGCATCACCAGCCGAATCCGTTGTCATACTCCATGGAGCGGATTCCCGAGACTCCCCAATCTCCGCGTCTGACTTGCGAGATCTGCGAGAGGAACTCGGTAAAGACACCGGGGCTCAAAAACTAAGGGGCATGCAGATAGGCGGCGGGATCAGTCTCCTGGTTCTGTACACCGTGGGGNTTTGGGTTTNGCGAGGGCAAACACCGGGGNAAATGGCCCTTAGAATACGAATCNTAGGAGTCGAAGCACGTCCGATCGGCATCGGCAGAGCCATCGTGCGATATAGCGGTTACATCGCCTCAACNCTCGTCTTTTTAATCGGCTCCCTGATGGTTGGATTCAACGATAGAAACCAAGGGCTCCATGATAAGATTGCCCGCACCTACGTGGTGAGAACCAAATTGTCTTGAACCACCGCCGGACTGCGTAAACTCAAAGCCAAGCACAGGGTAGGCGCCTAGGCCAAGATGGTCTCACTCTAATGGGCGCGGCGTCGCCAGATAGCCGAGATAATCTCTAAACCGGAGGGATCAGATGGACACGGCGATTTTCGGCTTGCTCCTAGTGGTCATCGTCCTTCTATTGGGATTGACTGTGCTGATGTTGCGGAGAGGCAAGATAGAACCAAAAGATATAGAGCCGGCGGTCACCAAGGCTTGGATGGAGTCTGGGTTGAACCAAAGCGTCGGCCAGCTTGCCACCTACGCCAAGGATATTCAGGAAACCCATCGGTCAGTGGAGCAGATGCTCCGCGTGCCTAAGGAACGGGCATCGATGGGAGAGATTAGCTTGGAGACGATTCTCACGGACCAACTTCCCCCGGAAATGTTCGGCATAAGGGAAAGGATCTTAGACGGGAAAATACCTGACGCGCACATCAAGTCCACCGTGGGATTAATATGCATCGATTCCAAGTTCCCCTTGGACAACTATCGGGCCCTGGTGGAAGCGCCGGAAGGATCCGAAACTGACGGTATCAAACGGCTATTCATACGCGACGTTCGCGGACATCTCAACAAGATTCAAGAAGATTACGTGTGCCCGGAAAAAGGCTCTGCCGAGTTCTCCTTCGCCTACATACCATCCGAAGGAGTTTATTACTTCTTGCTAACAGATAGGGACGCCTACGGCATGCTCAGCGACTACACGAAGAAAGGGGTACAAGTAGTATCACCGCTGACCCTGTCTCACAAAGTTGAACTCATCAAAACTGGAGTGCACGCCCTAAAGCTTTCCGAGCAGGCCAACAAGGTTCGAGATGATTTGGCCAGGCTGGCGCAGAGTTTCAAAAAGGTGGATGAAGAGTGGCGAGTCCTGTACGGGACTCACCTAAAACGGGCCAGCGGGAAAGCAGATGATTTAGACCAAGCCTACGGCAAATTACGGGATGAGTTTGACCGGATAGAAAGTCTTACGGAAGAGACCTCATCAAGAAGCGCGGCCTGATTCCGGCGGCCAAGTCTGATTCACTCGAACCGGAGATTACAAATGGACTCTGAATTCGTAAAGTTCGCCCATCAAGATAACGTTGGCATCATAACCTTGAACCGGCCAGAGGCGCGTAACGCTTTGTCTCCCGCCATGTTTGCCGAACTTGGCCAAGCGGTCCTTGAGTGTCAAAGCACCGACGTGCGGGCCGTGATAATCACCGGGTCAGGCGGCTCCTTCTGCGCCGGGGCTGACGTTAAGGACTTCGTCAACGAACTAGAAACCGGAGGGCCCGAAGGTCTGCAGGAGCATTTAAGGGTCCTCGCCAACACGTTTCATCGGGATGTCGTCCTGGCGATCAGGCGGCTCGACAAACCGGTCATCGCCAGCGTCAACGGAATCGCCGCCGGTGGAGGGTTCAGCCTTGCCCTTGCCTGCGATCTTCGGGTCGCCTCCGATAACGCTCGCTTTCTGATGGCCTATGCGGGTATCGGGGCCACTGCCGATGGCGGTTCCACCTACCTGCTTCCCCGCATAGTAGGCTCTGCTAGAGCCATGGAGCTTTACCTCTCGGATCAGCCAACCACCGCCCAACGGGCCTTGGAGTTGGGTCTGGTAAACCAGGTGATTCCCGCAGCAGACCTCGACNGNTCTACTTTGGANCTGGCCTCCCGGCTGGCGCAAGGTCCCACCGTAGCCTATGGCAGAGTGAAGGCCATGTTCGACGATTCTTGGGACGCCAGTATGGCAACCCAGCTTGACTCAGAAACCGCTTTTATCAGCGGTATTACCCTGACCGCCGACTTCCAAGAGGGTATTAAAGCCTTCACCGAGAAACGCGGTCCCCGATTCCAAGGACGCTAACGGTTCCCCATATAAAGCTTCGTTGTTTGACATTGCCCCTGCGGGTGGTGGTGTATGGCAGAGGATGCGGGGAACAACCAGAACGTCGATCCTAGTTCCACACCTTCCGGGCCTTCCGCGCCCGATATTACCCTAGACCAAGCTCGGGTCTTGGCACTCCATACCGCCGATACCGTCCGCGGCACCATCAGTCGCGCCTATCGCCGTTCTCCCCTAGTATTCGCTATCGAGTATGAAGAGGAAAACGAGACCCATTTCCTAATAACCCTCCGAA
>PANP01000058.1 GCA_002708395.1 Dehalococcoidia bacterium | reverse complement strand
CAAACAGATTTTTATTCCAATGCCGCCACATACTCCGGCTCCCCTTCCTACTTACACGCCGTTGCCAACCTATACGCTATAACCTACCTACACGCCCGTGGCCAATCCTACGTCATCTCCACTATCAACTGAACCAACCGCGCAGGTAGCATCCGCGCCTGGTCCATTACCAACAACCACCGTGACACTGGTTCCTGCGGCAGTCACCGCACCAATGCCACCTGCCTTATCCACAACAGGATCCCTAATAACTTCTGACTCCCCCACAAACGCGACTCCAGTACGCCCTACCACCGCCACGCCACAACCCACGCATTCCCCCGAGTCTGCCCCAGCAGGAACGGTCAAGACCCAGCCTACGGCTACGCCGCCGGTTTACCCAACGCCGACACCCTCAGCAACGACACCGGCAGCCACGTCAACACTTGTTCCTACCATTTCACCTACACCGATACTTTTCCCAACTCCCATGCCCGCTCCATCACCAACAGCAACGCCCACCCCTGCTCCCACGGTGACCCCTGTGCCTCGTGCCACGTCAACACCGACACCAACACGGCCACCGCCGCCACCGGAGGGAGTAATCGAATGCATCTTTTACGACGGACTGATTCCGCGAAGCGAAGCTGACAAGTACGTTCAAATAGCCAATGTGGCGTCCAACCCCGTACCGCTCGCCAACTGGTCACTCCGAGATGTTTCCGACGGGCCGCCCACCTTCACGTTCCCTGCCTATTCGATCGCCCCCGGAGAAAGGGTTCGGGTTTATACGAATGAGGTGCACCCGGAATCGGGAGGATTCTCCTTTAAGCGGGGAAGCTCTATCTGGAACAACTCAAACCCGGACACCGCCGGGTTGTTTGACGCGCAAGGGTTCCAGGTATCAACCCATACATATCCACCGGGCTGTGAGTGATGCCATAGCCCAGNTCCGTTNANCGCCATCTCCTGGGTGATATACTCTCAATCATTCTGTGACAAGANCGCCCCGGCATGGGNCAACGACCGTGACGGGTAGAANGNTTTANANTACATAACCATGTTTTCCNGGCAATCGGTGAAGGAGTNGATNNACTATGAAGGTTGGTATCAGCATTCCCAGGTTACCCGACGGTCCCGGCCTAAGAACTTTCGTGCAGAGAGCAGAGGCATTGGGGTTCGACGCAGTNCTGGCNGGCGACCACATNGTATTGCCCACCCAGGGCACGAGNCAATATCCNTACACGTCCGACGGCTCCTTCTCCCGCCCGGTCGACGAGCCATTCTTGGAAACCATGACATTATTGGGGTACTTGGCGGCCTGTTCCGACACAGTCAAATTGGGCAGCACCGTCATCATTCTCCCCTACCGCAATCCGGTGGTCCAAGCAAAGATGTTCGCGTCGCTGGACGTTCTGACCAACGGCAGGATGATTTGCGGCGTTGGCGTGGGCTGGCTAGAAAAAGAGTTCGAGATTCTGGGAGTTCCCTATGCGGAAAGAGGCCCCATGACCGACGAATTTCTGGAGATTTTCATCGCCCTGTGGACCCAGGCAGAGCCGGAGTTCCACGGCCGCTTTTACAACATAGATGGTATCCAGTTCTATCCCAAGCCCATCCAGCAACCCCACATTCCCATATGGGTGGGTGGACACAGCCGACGGGCATTGCGGCGTACCGCAAAGTACGNCGACTGCTGGCACACAACGCGCCAAACACCGGACTTCGTGGCTCAAAACCTGCCATACCTTCGTCANCAGATCGAGCAAGCGGACCGNGACCCGGCCAGTATCTCCATTTCCCTGAAACGCAGCCTGCACTTCACCGACATGGGGCTGGNCGAGGAGAAGTCGACGGTACGTAGCGGCGGAACCGTCGTCGGAACAACTCAAGAGGTGATAGACGACGTTTACTACTGCAAGGAACTGGGAATAGACCAACTAACCTACGACTTTCGGGTTGAAGGAGTTCAGGAATCCATCCAAGTCATGGAACACTTGGCGGACCGAGTACTACCGGTGGCGGAGCGGTTGGGGTAGGGAGATTCGGGATAACAAAAAACAAAACACCGAAGCAGCTAGGTTCCGGCTCCGCTAACGCACGGTACCCATCGCCCGGCGGGCCTCCCGGTCCATATCCTTGTCCATGAGCGCGCGCCGCTTATCGTATTGCCGTTTGCCCCTGGCGAGGCCCAGGCCTACTTTAGCGACGTGGCCTTTGATGAAGATGCTGAGAGCCACTAGTGTNACTCCCCGCTCGGCGATGATGCTCCGCAACTTGTCTATCTCTTCGCGATGCATGAGCAGTTTGCGGGGACGCTTTGGGTCATGATTGTAGAGGCTGCCAGCATCATAGAGGGCGATATGGGCGTTTGNCAGCCAAAGCTCACCATTCTGAACCCGGGCGTAGGCATCCCGAAGGTCTACCTTTCCTGCCCTGACCGATTTAATCTCAGTCCCGGTGAGAACCAGTCCCGCTTCGAACCGGTCCAGAANCTCATAATCGAAGAAAGCCTTGCGGTTGGTGGCTATCGTCTTAGTGGCTTTTTGTGGCCGGTCGGTTTTTTTGGTGGTCATGAGCTAATTGCCTTGGGCAATCTTCTTCCGTANAAGGTCGATGGCCTGCTCAAGATGGACGTCTTCAGAATCGTCCTCAGGTTTTTCCATGACGNTGTNGGGCGTGATTCCTTCACCCTCGATCAACGTACCCTTGGGGGTGAACCAATGGGCGATCGTGAAATTGACGCCGGAGCCGTCCTGCAATGACCAAAGATTNCTGACACTGCCTTTGCCAAATGTTGTAGTCCCAATAACGGTAGCTCGCTCATGGTCTATCATCGCGCCGGTGAACACTTCGCTGGCGCTTGCGCTGAACTCGTTGACCAGAATCACGAAGGGAATATCCTTGGCCTTACCACCGGACTTCACTTTCCAATCCTTCCGGTCTCCCTGAGCATTAACCTGGTAAAGCACTAGGCCGTCGTCAAGGAACTGGCTGGTAACGTTCACCACCGAGGTTAGCAACCCCCCGGGATTATTTCGCAGGTCCAGCACAAACCCACTGGCGCCGGAGTCTTCGAACCGCTCCAGAGCGNCCAGCAAGTCCTTATTGGTGGTCTCGGCAAAGTTGAAGATTCTCAGATGGCTAATCTCGTCGTCTACCGTNAGAAGGCGTACCGAGGTTAGNGAGATTACCCCCCTTTCCACATTGATAACCACGGGCTCGGTATCGCCTTTATGCAGAATCANGAGCTTGACGACGGTCCCTTTCTTGCCGCGNATCCNGTTGACCGCCTCCATCAGGCTGATTCCTTCGGCGCTCTCGTCTTCGATNTCCATAATGATGTCGCCGGGTTTGATGCCTGCTTTCTCGGCGGGGGNATCCGGCATGGGAGCTAGAATCGTGACCATCCCATTCCTGATGCCCACTTCGGCGCCGATACCTTCGAAAAATCCTTTCAAGTCTTGGGTCGCAATCTTGTACTGCTCTGTGTTGTAGAAGGCGGAATATGGGTCGCCCAATGCCTCCAGCATGCCCCGGATCGCCCCGTCGCTGATTTCCTGGGGGTCCAGGTCCGTTCCGTTGATGTGTTCGCCTTCCAGAAGTTCCCAAACTTCCAGCAAACGCTCGAACTCAGGCGGCAATCCTTCGATCGTCGTATCAACGTCCCCCGATACGCTGGCCTGCTGAACGCCACAAGCGACGGCAAAGGACAAGCCGAGGATGCAGAGAATGGTGATTAACGAAGCCCTGACGAGCCGTGATTTGGTCACGGAATTCGTCTCCTTGTTGGCAGATTCACTCGTGTGGGAGGGTCGATTCACTCGCAACATTGTATCACAGGGCCAGCCTAGNCCCCCCCGGTATCCGCTNGCCGAACCCGTGTTCTCCGATGCAATCATGACATCGTGGGCTCGGTTATATCGGTAGGCCGCTCTTGACCGNCAATGTGCGGCGGTCTACTCTTGGCGGAACCGCTCAGGAGAAGATTGGGATGAACGCTGAGATAGTGGCGATCGGCTCGGAACTGCTTTTAGGACAGATCGTGGACACCAATTCGGCATGGATGGCGCAGCGCCTAGCCGGCGTAGGTGTGAATCTCTTCTATAAAACGATAGTCGGCGACAATCCGGGCCGGATGCTGGAGGCAATCAACGCCGCCATGAATCGGTCCGACGTGGTGATAACCTCCGGTGGCATCGGCCCAACACAGGACGATCTGACCCGGGAGATCGTGGCGAAGGCGTCCTCTAGAGAACTGGTCCTCGAACCGGAATTGCTCGNCCAGATAGAAGCCAGGTTCCGCCGCCGGGGTTTCATCATGACGGAGAACAACAACCGGCAAGCCTACATTCCCGAAGGCGCCATACCGGTAGAAAACCCCAATGGAACCGCTCCTTCATTCATAGTAGAGGACCCGAGAGCCGTGGTTATCTGCCTGCCGGGCGTCCCCTTCGAGATGAAGTGGCTTTTCGACAACGAAGTGATTCCCTACTTGCAGGGAAAGTTCGATCTCTCCGAGGCCATCTACTCCCGTGTGTTGAAGGTCGCCGACATGGGGGAGAGCGGAGTGGACGATCTTGTGGGGTACCTCATCGCCAACTCCAGCAATCCCACGGTGGGCGTACTGGCCCACCCAGGACAGGTGGACGTCCGCATAACCGCCAAAGCGGCCAGCCAAGGTGAAGCCGACGTTCTGATCGCTCCANTGGAGNAAGAGGTTAGGTCATTATTGGGGGACCACGTGTTCGCCACCGGGGAGCAAACTATGCAGGACATCGTCGGCGACTTGCTGCGCTCCAAAGAACTGACCGTCGCATCATTCGAGGGACTAACCGGTGGACTGGTAGCCCAGCAACTTCAAGAGGCCGATGGACCGCGGTTCTTGCAGGGGACCATCGGCCAGCAGGAAACCACGCTGCAGGCTATTCTGAGTGCCAACGGAGTCGACGCCGGGGCGCCCTCGGAACCCGAGGCGCTGACCGGCCAACTGGCCTCAGCGGTCCGNGCTGTCGCCGGGTCCGACCTGGGACTGGCGGTTCTTTCGTTACCGGACGATCCCTCTCCAACCGGAGGATCCTCCAACTCTAGCTCGGAAAACCTTAGAGCCGGCAACACCTATATCGCAGTTGCTTCCTCCCAAGGCATCAACCAAAGAGTCTACAACTTCGCCGGCCCCGGTTTGCCGGACCGGACCAGGGCCTCCCTCCACGCGCTGGACCTNCTTCGGGTAACGTTGATNCAGTCGTAGTCCTGGTTCTAGTTGGATGAACCTACGAACGTTGGCGCCAACTCAAACGTATAAACAGCCAGCATCGTCAAGGCAACGAAAGCTGGTATCCAGGCGCGCCAATGGTGCAGAAGCTTCATGGATTCCGGCCTACTCCGGGATGATGAACAGGTATCTCCCCGCCGATGCAACCAGGCCGCATTTACACTCCCGCAACCCGGTGCTACTATTACCCGCAGTTTCTAACCGTAGCTACGGCAACCGTGTTTCACAGCACCACGGCCGCGTAAGAAAGGTTGACGATGGAATCAAAGGCATACGATGTAGTGGTCATTGGTGGAGGNATAATCGGCCTCTCCACCGCCATGCAAATCAAACTGGACAAGTACCCCGATTGGCGGGTTGCCGTGGTGGAGAAAGACTCGGAGATTGCTAACCACCAGACCGGCCACAATAGTGGAGTGATTCACTCGGGTATCTATTACCGNCCAGACTCCCACAAAGCCCGTTTTTGCGTGGGCGGCGCCAAATCATTGCGCCAATTCTGCGACGAGAATGAGATTGAGTACAATCAATGCGGCAAAGTGATTGTGGCTACCAACGATGCCGAAATAGGACGCCTGCAAACCCTCCACGAGCGGGGCATCGCTAACGGAGTGGATGGCCTGGAGATAATCGGCCCGGAACGGCTGAAAGAGTTGGAGCCCCACGTCACTGGTGTCCAGGCACTGTGGGCACCCACCACCGGCATCGTCGACTATCGCAAGGTCTCCGCCGCCTACGCCGAGAAGTTCCAGCAGGCCGGAGGTGACGTTTTCACCAACGCCCCGGTGAGCCGGATAATCCGCNCTCAAGACGAGTTAGTGCTGGAAACGCCCGGCGGAGCGGTCCACACCAAGCACATAATTAACTGCGCCGGACTGTACGCCGACCGGGTGGCCGAGATGATGGGCGAGGATGTGGATATCCAGATCGTTCCCTTCCGGGGCGAGTACTACACTCTGCGCCCCGAAAGCCACCACCTAGTCAACGGCTTGATATACCCGGTTCCAGACCCTCGATTCCCCTTCTTGGGCGTCCACTTCACCCGCAACATACATGGNTACGTGGAAGCCGGGCCCAACGCCGTGTTGGCTCTGAAACGTGAGGGGTATCGCAAGTCNGACGTGAGCATNGGGGAGTCTTTTCAGACCTTCACCTATCCCGGTTTCTGGAAAATGGCCGCGAAACACTGGAAAACGGCTATCGGCGAGATTCACCGNTCCTACAGCAAGAGTGTTTTTGTCAAAGACCTACAGGGCTTAGTTCCAGAGATCCAGGCCAGCGACCTAGCGCCCGGCGGCGCGGGCGTGCGGGCCCAGGCAGTTGCTCGCAACGGCGCATTGCTGGACGATTTCAGCATCATAAGGGGCCGGGAGGCGGTACACGTTTTGAACGCCCCATCACCCGGCGCGACGTCGTCCCTGGCCATCGGGGCGCACATCGTGGAGTTGGCTGCGGAAGCCTTCGGAGAGTAGAACCGGGTGCCTGATTCNCGGGTCCTGNACACTGTTGCGAATCTTGGGTCAGACTCCAAACCGGCAGGNCCGCGAAAGAAGTCGTAGCGTTAAAGNGTTNGTGTTGCTGCTACGGTGTACCCTGCGTATAATCGACCACTAGAAGTTCATTGGGGGGACTCGGCGGGATTCCAAGGGGAGGGCGGATTGGTGGTTTCAGCCGAAGCCGAACTGGATCTGGGGGTATTGGCAGTCACCGATGAAACGGTCCGCCAATACCTGGANGCGGTGGGAGACGAACAACCGGCCTACTTCGACCTGGCCTTAGCCCCTCCACTGGCATTGTCAGCCTGGTCCCTGGGAGCTCTCCTAAAGCAACTAGCNTTGCCACCGGGAGCCATCCACAGTCTTCAGGATGTGGAAACATTCCGAGGGGTCAGCTTCGGCGAAAAGATTCACGCCACCGCCCAGGTTGCTAAACCCCGTCAACGCGGCAACATGAAGTTTCTGTCGGTCGGATTGGTNCTGACTGACAGTTCGGGACAACAGGTACAGGGCGGTAAGACCACANTCTTGGTGGTCGACTCGGTTGGGGAGACGAAATCGCCCCAACTTCCCTCAANAAAGAGGAGCGAGACCGAGGCCGGAGAGAGTTCATCCGGGTCTTNCCCGGCGGTATCAAGGACGATTTCCCAGGACCGCTTGAACGCCTATGCCCTAGCGTCCGGTGATGACAATCCTTTGCATCTGGACGCCGGCTTCGCGGCAGACACTCCTTTTGGAGGCATCATCGCTCACGGAATGCTGACTCTAGCTTTCATCGGAGAGATGATGACCGCCGAACTGGGAAGATTCTGGCTGGAAAGCGGCTCGATCAAAGCCAGGTTCAAGGGCGCCGCCTACCTGGGAGACCAAGTCACCGCATGGGGACGGGTGGCCAATAAGGGGTCTGGAACAGAGAGTCCATCGGCGGAGTACTACGTAGGCGTTTGGAACCCGGCCAGCGGCCAAGAACTTATTATCGGGAGCGCAACGGCGAGAACGATTCTTGCCTGCAGATAGGCACTCAATCACCCCTGCGATGATTCGATCAAGAATCTCTAAGGGACATATCCGAAGCCACACGGCTTAGAAGGGGAAATATGTTCAAAGATCCGGGAAGGGGAGGGGCACCGGTCAGGGTGGCAGTCGACACCATGGGTGGAGACTTTGGGCCTCCGGAAACGGTTAAAGGGGCTCTCCAGGCCATGGACGCCCACAATATAGAGTTACTTCTGGTGGGCGACCGAGAGGTTGTGGAAGCCGAGTTGGCCCACTATGACATCAAGGGTAAATCCGTACAGGTCGTCGCCTCGGAAGGAAAGATTGGGGATGACGAACACCCCATCGAAGGCCTACGCCGGAAACCCAAATCTTCCATATTGGTTGCAACCAAGCTGATGAAAACCGGCGATGCCGACCTTCTGGTATCCATGGGATCCACCGGCGCGTCGATGGCCAGCTCGGTTTTCATTCTTGGTTTGATGGAGGGGTTGGAACGCCCTTGCATCGGTGGCCCCTTCCTAGGAGTAGCGCCCCGAACGGTGCTAGTGGACATGGGCAGCAACATCGATTGCCGTCCGTCCCTGATGGTGAGCTTCGGCGCCCTGGGGTCGGTCTTCTCCCACGAATACCTGGGGATCGAAAACCCCAGGGTAGGACTGCTCAGCGTCGGTTCCGAGGCCGCCAAGGGAAACCGTCAGGTCCACGAGAGCTACCAACTCCTGGAAGAAAGTCACCTCAACTTCATCGGCAACGTGGAGGGGATGGACTTTTTCACCGACCGGGTCGACGTCATAGTTTGTGACGGATTCGTGGGCAACATAATAATGAAATTCACCGAGGGATTGGGCACCGCCCTCTCCCGCTACGTGGAACAGCGATTGGCGGGACATCTGCCTGTCGACGAACTCGGCAAAGTCTCCGATGACCTCTGGCAAACAACCAACATGCCACGGACCATGGGTGGACCCCTGTTCGGCGTCAACGGAATGGTCATGATTGGCCACGGCTCCTGTAGGGCCAGCGGTATCGCGGGTGCGATCGACACCGGCGTACGATGCGCAGGGATAGGAATGGTTGACAGCATGCGGCAAGAGTTGGCTCGCCTTTCCAGCGCCGGGGCGCTGAAGAGCTAGGAGATGTCCGGAATCGACTTAAGCGGGTCCGTTGCTCTGGTCACCGGCGCATCTCGCGGCATCGGGGCGGTGATTGCCTGCCGATTGGCTGAGGCCGGTGTCAAAGTTGGGGTCAACTATCTGTCGAGCCGCGAGTCGGCGGAAAAGGTCGTATCCACCATTACCAAAGCCGGTGGAGAAGCCATTCTGGTTGCAGGCGACGTAGCCCAAGAGGATGTCGCCAAGTCGGCCGTGCAGCAGGTAGTGGACCAGTGGGAACGCATCGACATTCTGGTCAACAACGCTGGCATCAACCGGGACCGCCTGCTCCTCAGGATGAAGTCAGAAGATTGGGACGAAGTGATCCAGGTCGACCTTCGGGGAGCTTTTCTTTGCACCCGGTTCGTTATGCCCCACCTGATAAAGCAGCGCAGCGGCCGCATAGTCAATATATCGTCGGTGGTCGGCATCAGCGGCAACCCGGGACAAGCCAACTACGCCGCCGCTAAAGCCGGACTCATCGGTTTCACCAAATCGGTCGCCCGTGAAGTAGCTTCTCGAAACGTAACCGTCAACGCCTTGGCTCCCGGCTACATAACCACCGGCATGGCGGAACAGCTACCGGAAGAGACCAAGAGCCAGATTCTCAGCCGTATACCCATGGGCCGATTCGGGGCCGCCGAGGATGTATCGGAGGCGGTTGTCTTCCTCTGTAGTAAGGGCGCTTCGTATATAACCGGCGAAGTGCTAACCATCGACGGCGGCCTGATCGCCTAGTCTGTCCGCCCGCGAATCTTCCGGGAGGCCACAATGACCACTAACGAGAAACCGGCCAGCCGTTTGCGCAAGTTGCTGCAAGATCCCGGCATAATAGTCGCTCCAGGCGCTTATGACTGCCTCACCGCCAGAATCATCCAGCAAGCAGGATTTCCAGCCGTCTACATGACCGGCGCAGGCACATCCATCGCCGCCTTGGGATATCCCGACCTGGGATTGGCCACCATGACTGAAATGGTCGGCAACGCAGCTGGTATCGTCGAAGCGGTGGAGGTGCCGGTGATTGCCGACGCCGACACCGGATACGGCGGCGTACTGAACGTCCAGCGAACGGTGCGGCAATACGAGAAAGCGGGCGTTGCGGCCATCCACATCGANGACCAGGACATGCCCAAGCGGTGTGGACACCTGGACGACAAGCGAATCGTTTCCACTGAGGANATGGTCCGAAAAGTACGGGCTGCGGTGGACGCCCGAACCGACCCGGATTTCGTGATTATCGTCCGCACCGACGCGTTAGCCGTCTCCGGTTGGGACGACACCATGCGCCGCTGCGAAGCCTATGTTGAGGCAGGGGCGGACGTTCTGTTCGTAGAGGCCCTTCGGACCCCTGAAGAAGCGCGGCGNGTCACCAAGAATTTTGACGTACCCCTGCTGTACAACTTCGTGGAGTCGGGAAAGTCGCCATTGATTCCCGCCGACGAACTGGAGGGGCTGGGCTTCAAGATTGTCATCTTTCCGGGAAGCGCTTTCATGGTGGTCTGCCAGGCCGTCACNGAACTGATGAAAGAGTTGAAGAATACGGGAACTACAGCATCCATGATGGATAAGATGGCAAGCCTTAATCAGTGTTTTGAAACGGTGGGCCTGTCCCACATGCTGGCCCAAGACGCCCGCTATGCCGAACCTGGGTCTGCGGCCTCGGTCTAAAAGGGAATCGTTGAACTTACGTGAGTGATGAACTAGATAGTTTCGTAAAAGACTCTCTATCGCTAGGGTTGGAACGCAGCGCTATCCGAGACGTTTTGCTGCAAGCCGGCTGGCGTGAAGACGAGTTGACCAACGCGCTATNCGCCTATGCAGACATCACCTTCCCGGTGCCGGTACCCAGACCCAAGCCTTACCTGCAAGCCAGGGAAGCGTTCCTATACCTGGTCTCCTTCATAGCGCTCTACGTNACCGCCTTCAGTCTGATTACCCTCATCTTCGGATTCATCGACAGAGCGTTCCCCGATCCTCTTTCATACAGAGGAGCTTTTCAGGGCCAGTATATCTCCGGGTCTATGAGAATGGCCCTGGCATCGATAATCATCACTTTCCCGGTTTACCTCTTCCTGATGTGGCGGCTAACCAAGGATTCGGCAGTCTATCCGGAACGCCGCCAGTCCAGGCTGCGCAAGTGGCTCACCTACCTCACACTGGTCATTGCCTCCAGTATCATTACCGGAGACTTGATAACCATGTTAGCGAAGCTCCTNGGTGGGGACTTAACGATACCTTTCATCCTTAAAGTCCTNACTATTCTGCTGATTATCGGTTCCATATTCGGATACTACCTGTGGGACCTGCGGCAATCTGAGAAGGTTGACCAGCAATGAATTCGCCAGCCCCGCTCAAGATTTTCCTGGCGCTAGCCATCCTGGTGGTGGTGTCGTCGGTCAGCTATGGAATCTATCTGATTAGGTCACCAGGTGGTCAGCGTACGCTGAAGTTTGACGAAAGAAGAGTGTCCCACTTGACCAGCATATCCTTCGGTGTGGACGCCTACTGGGAACAGAATGGACGGTTGCCCGAACAGCTTACCGACATGCAGGGCCGCCGGTCCTTTATCCGATCGGCGAATGACCCAGAAACCGGCGAGCCCTACGAGTACCGGGTACTGAGCGAGAAAGGTTACGAGATCTGCGCCGTTTTCAACACCGATTCCGCCACTCTTGACCGAGAGTTCCCGTCCTCATTCTCAGAGAGGGTGTGGGAGCACAGCGCGGGCAGAGTGTGTTTTGGTCTGGAAGCGGAGGTAATAAACGAATATAAACGAGGGGTACCTCCGGCACCGGTGCGGCCCTGAGAGGAGGACCGATATGCCCAACGTAGTATTGGTAGTCGACATGGTTAAAGGGTTCTTGGAGCCAGGTCACAACCTGTACTGCGGGGACGGGGCCAGGGAAATAATCCCCAACGTGCAGCGTCTACTGGAGCGGGAGCAAGCCGCCGGTTCCGAGATTCTGTTCATCTCAGACCATCACGACCCCGACGACCTCGAGTTCCAGGTCTTCCCCGTCCACTGCGTCAAAGGCACCGAGGAACCCAACGTCATCCCTGAACTAGAACCCTTCATCACTGCCACCAACGTAGTTCCCAAGAACCGCTACAGCGGCTTTTTCAACACAGACCTGGCCCAAAGACTTGACGGATCGAAGCCCGACAAGCTAATCATCTGCGGCGTCTGCACCGACATCTGCGTACTCCACACCACCGCCGACGCCCGCAACCGGGACTACCAAGTAGAAGTGCCCACCGACTGCGTGGCAACCTTCGACCCCGGCGCCCACACCTGGGCATTGGAGCATCTGGAGAAGATATTGGGAGCTAAGATGGTGTAGTTCCGGTGCCAATCGGGATTGGGGTTGGGGCTATTACCCCCAACCTTAATCCTCCCCCACAAGGGGGAGGAGACTTTCACCGGACTTTCCTATGTTCAGCAGTCGTTTGCTCTATCCAAAGATCTACCTACATAATTAGAGCCGTAGAGGGTCGGCGAAAAGGTCCCTTATCCCCTTGTGGGGGAAGGTTAGGATGGGGGGTTCCCCCGAGCTATAAAGCTCTTACGCAATAGCCCCGGCAATCACCGCTTCAATCATGTCCTCGTCAGTCATCCCCAACAGATCTTTCAACACGTACTCATTATGCTGACCCAGTAGCGGGGCTGGAGAGCGTGGGCCGCTGTCATAGCCCTGGATACGGAACTGGTGACCTGTGTAGGGGATGTTGCCCATCTCCGGATGGTCCATGTAGCGATACAGGTTGCAGTGGGCTAGTTGGGGGTCTTGGAGCAGGTCGCTGCTACGCTGAACGACCCCGGAGGGCACACCATGGGACTGGAGTAACTCCATCACCTCTTGGGCCGTCTTGTCCATGGTCCACTGCCCAATATGACCGTCGATCTCGTCATGATTGGACAACCGGTCTTCAACGGATTTGAAACGATCGTCGCCCGCCCATGCCGGGTCTCCCATGGTCAGGCGCAAATCTTCCCACTGTTGTTCAGTGTCCACCGCTATCGCGCACCACTGGTCGTCTCCGGCGCAGGGATAGGCCCCTTGAGGAGCGGCTACATCCGACCGATTGCCGTTACGCGACACAATTTTGCCCGAGGCGTTGTAGTCGATGATTTGCGGCGCTAAAAACTGCACCCCCATCTCCATCTGTGCGGCATCTATGTGCTGGCCCTGTCCCGTTCGGCGGCGGTGGTCCAGGGCAGCCATGACTAAAGCGGAGATGAAACGAGGTGACACAACGTCGGTATAGGCCGTCCAGGGACCGTCGGGAGGCAGGTCAGGCCATCCGGTTATATCGTAGTACCCGGCGATGGCCCCGGCGTGGAAGCCGTACCCCGCCAAGGATCTGGCGGCTCCGGTCTGGCCCATCAGACAGGTAGAAACCATCAGAATCGATGGGTTTAATGAGCGGGCCTTTTCGTAGCCCATGCCCAGCGCATCCATCGTCCCGGGTGTAAAACTCTCGAAATATACGTCGGCCCACTCGATTAGGCGGCAAGCGATGTCCAAGCCCGCAGGATTTTTAAGGTCGAGAGAAAGCCCGACCTTGGACGAGTTGAAGTCTCCGTAAAAATGCGAGCGATTCGGCCCCGGCACACCATCCTTGAACGGACCCGCAACCCGTAATATGTCGGGACGGCCCTCGGTTTCCACCCGTACCACCGTGGCGCCGTGGTCCCCCAGGTATTTGGACGTTATAGGCCCTACCGCCACCCAAGAGAAGTCGGCGACCTTGAGGCCCTCAAAGGGAAGTTGCTCAGCCATTAACTCCTCCTACGCGCTGTTTATGCCGGTAGCTGCGGCGATTTCCCCATCCGATAATCCTAACTTCTCACCCAGAATCTCTGCGTTGTGCTGACCGAGAGTGGGTGCCCAACGCCGCACGTCCATAGGTGTCTTCGTCAAACGGGCGAACAATCCGGGCACCGACACTCCGCGTCCGTCAGCCAACGGGGCCTGAAGCCAAAATCCCCGCTCCTCCAGCTGGCGGAAACGGGTCAAGTCCTCAGTAGTACTCACGGGNGCGATGGTGATATCCTCCCGCAGTCCCCGTTCCAGCAACTCCCGCTTCGTGTATTTCCGGAGGTAACGCCGGGTGGCTTCCACTGTCTCTTCCAATGGGTACGTCACCGGCATGTCCTGCAGGAAGCGCCGTTCATAAGTCGGCCAGTCCTCGCCGTCGATCCACTCTTGAGGAACAATGCCATCTTCGACTAACCAGTGGACGAACTTGACCATGGTGGAGCCAACGTTAATCATCACCACGTAGCCATCTGCGCACTCAAAGACCACGGGGACTTTCATCGCCCCAAGCTGTAGTTCGGACCCACCCCGGTTGATGTCATACCCCTGGATGGCATGGGCGGCCATACCGTGAAGCATGGTCCACACCATGGCGGCTTGGGCGGATACATCGACGAACTGGGCCTGGACGGTCTGGACCATAAGAGCGTGGGCGGTCATCGCACCCACTGCCGCTTCGGCGGAAGCCTGAAGCCAAACTTGTGGCACGGTGATACGCAACGGTGGCCGGTCCGGGTGACCCTGAAGACTCATTGGTCCGCCCATGGCCGCAAGGGTAAGGTCGTTGGCGGCGAACCCGGAATAGGGGCCGTCCTGACCGTAGGCGGTGATTGCCACGTATACCAGGCGGGGATTAAGCTTTCGCATCTCGTCGAAACCCAAGCCCAAAGAAGCCATTTCCCCCGGCTCGGACGATTCTATAAGAAAGTCGGCTTTTTCCACGAGTGACATCAGAGCCTGTCGGCCGGGTTCCGATTGAAGGTCCAAGGTGATGCCGCGCTTGTTACGGTTATAAGAGAAGAACTGAAGGCTTTGCTCCGTCTCCGGGGCAGCTTCTAGGTACGGAGACATCTGTCGACTGGATGAGCCTAGGGGAGGTTCGATCTTTATAACGTCGGCGCCCATGTCGCCGAGCATCATGGCGGTCAACTCGCCCCGGTGGTCCGTCAAGTCCAACACAGTATAAGGACTGAGCATTTTGGGCCCTCCTCTAGGAGTGGCGGAATTATAGCACGGTGGTCCCGCCTTGCGATTTCTCAAATTTCAGGGGTATGATGGTTCAGTTACACCTTGTGTAGTACCCCGGATAAAAGGCACTACAATACTGAGTGCCACCAGCTTCCGGGGATGCCCAAATCCGGCGGGACGAGGTTGAAATGCTCTTCCGTACTTACCGCTATTCCCAGTGGGACGGCACTCAGCGAATCTTCGACTTGGACGCCGAAGAGCTGATGGACCGGCTTTCTGAAGAAATCATGAACCAGGGTGACGTCAACCGCGCCCTGCGGGAGATGATGCGCCAAGGGTTCCAGGACCGCGACGGGCAGCAGATGCCCGGTCTGCGCGACATCATGGAGCAGCTGAAGAACCGCCGCCGACAACAGATGCAGCAGTACAACATGGATTCGGTGGTGGACGACCTGAAGGAACGACTGGAAGACATTATCCGAACGGAGCGGGACGGTATCCAGCGCCGCTTGGATGAGGCTCAGGAACAGGTTGAGGCCACACCGGAAGATGAGCGTTCCCAGCAGGAAAGCCTTTACAAGCTTCTGGAGCAGCGGGCGGAACGCAATCAGGACAAACTAGACGCATTACCCGAGGGCATGGGTGGGCAGATCCAGAAACTCATGGAGTACGACTTCATGGACCCAGAGGCCCAGCAAAAATTCCAAGAACTACTGGACATGCTCAAGAGCCAGATGGCTCAGAACATGGGCCAACAGATGCGGGACCAGATCCAGGGCATGACCCCGGAACAGATGGCAGCGATGCAGGAGATGCTTCGCCAGATGAACCAGATGATGCGGGACAAGCTGGAAGGAAAGGAGCCCGACTTCCAGGGCTTCATGGAGCAGTTTGGCGACGCCTTCGGAGACAACCCGCCCCAGTCCTTCGACGAACTCATGGAGATGTTCCAACAACAACTGGCGCAGATGCAGTCGATGATGGACAGCATGTCGCCGGAGATGCGCCAGGAGATGGAGGACGCCTTGGCGGCGGCTATGGACCCCGGGACCCGCCAGCAGATGCAGCAGTTCGCATCTCTCATGGAACAACTGATGCCCATGGACGACATGCGCCGCCAGTATCCCTTCCTGGGCGACGACAGCCTGACCATGGAACAAGCCATGGAGATGATGGCAAATCTTCAGGACTTGGACCGACTGGAGCAGCAGCTACAAGAAGCCATGCGCACCGGCGAGTTGGATAAACTGGACCCGGAAAAGCTGGCCGAGTTACTGGGTGAAGAAGCCCGGCAGGCCTGGGAAGAGATGGACCGCCTGCGCAAGATGTTGCAGGAAGCGGGCTACGTTACCGCCGACGAAAAAATGGATCTGACAGCGCGGGGGATCAGGCGTATCGGCCAGAAAGCCTTGAAAGAAGTCTTCGCCAACCTAAAGAAAGACCGGTTGGGCGATCACCGGATGGATATCCGGGGAGCCAACGGTGATGTCCTGGGCGAAACCAAGACCTACGAATTCGGCGACCCATTCCACGTGGACCTACAGGCCACGCTGAAGAACGCCGTCATCCGGGGTGGTCCGGGACTGCCGGTGAAGATGGAACCTCAGGACTTTGAGATTTACCGCAACGAGCACATGACCCGGTCTTCGACAGCNGTCCTTCTGGACCAGAGCCGGTCGATGGGCCTGTTCAACAATTACCAGGCCGCTAAGAAAGTGACCCTGGCACTGATGTCTCTCATTCGCACCCAATTCCCTCGGGACTCCCTATATTTCATCGGCTTCTCCGACTACGCCCGGGAGATTAAAGAGGAAGACCTGGCCAAATCCAGTTGGAATGCCTGGGTGTCCGGCACCAACCTGCATCACGCCTTGATGCTGGCCCGCAAGCTGTTGAACAAGGAGAAGGGCAGCACCCGCCAGATATTGCTGATTACCGACGGCGAACCTACTGCCCACCTGGAAGGGGACCGGGCCTACTTCAGCTACCCACCCAGCTATCGGACGGAGCAAGAAACCCTGAAGGAAGTTAAGCGCTGCACTCAGGAAGACATCCTGATCAACACGTTCATGCTGGAGAACAACTATCAACTGGTGAACTTCGTTGACCGTCTGACCCGGATCAACCGGGGACGGGCCTTCTACTCCAGTTCCAGTAACCTGGGCGAGTACGTTCTGGTTGACTACGTCCAGAACCGCAGGAAGCGGGTGACGGCGTAACGGGTTTACCTCTTTCAATCATTGTTGACCGACGCAGAGAATCTGGAGCGCCCTCCGTCGTTCCGGCGCAGGCCAGAACCCATGGAATTTTGCTTCTGCGGCGTGGCATGTAGCAACCGAAGCGCGACTGGATTCCGGCCTGCGCCGGAATGACGGTCATGAGTAAGTCATCCTCACGGTGAGGTAAGTTCAAGAACGTATCACCCTGAAGACGCATAGCAAAATATTCCGAGAATCCTCTTCCCCCACTCCTGGGGGTGTGTTAACATAAGCTAGACAACTTAATCGAACAGGGTCGTGAGGCCGTCCTCAATGAGGGTGGCCGGGCTTTTAAGACAGTCCAGAGAGGCTGGCAAAGTTAGCGCCCATATCACCCCAAGCCGCCACCAAGGCGGGTTGGATGCGCGTAAACCTTTTGCTAACCGATGGGCAAAAGGTTTTTTTGTTGCGTGGGTCCCTCCAGGCTGCATTACATAACCGACGGCCCAGGCTCAGAGGTCCAAACTTAGGCTCGGATTTTCGTCGAATCTGACAATGGAATCACATGGGGACATATGGCAGACCGGCAGATAATGAATGACCAGGACATCNGGCGGGCTCTGGCCCGTGTGGCCCACGAGATTCTGGAAAGAAACCGTGGTGCAGAGGATCTGATTGTCGTGGGCATCCATACTCGAGGGGTCCATCTGGCCCAGCGCCTGGNCAGCAATCTGACCGAATTTGAGGGGAGTGAAGTGCCGGTGGCGGANCTGGACATCAATCTTTACCGCGACGACGTGAAAGCTAGGATGAGTCCCCGTATCCGGCCCACGCGGATCCCCGTCGACATCCAAGGCAAAAAGGTAGTGCTGGTTGACGACGTGCTATTCACCGGGCGCACCGTCCGTGCCGCCATGGACGCGCTCAACGACTTTGGACGCCCCCAGCAGATCCAGCTTGCCATACTGTTGGACCGGGGCCACCGGGAGTTGCCCATACGCGCCGATTACGTAGGTCAGAACGTTCCCACCGCGCCGGATGAAGTCGTCCGGGTAAGACTGGTGGAGACCGACGGGATCGACGAGGTAGCTATCGTTCGGGTGGAGGAGTAGGCAGTTATGAGCCTCTTAAACGCCTTAGAAACCGAAGCCCAACCTCAGGTCATAGCCTCCGGCGGCCTAAAGCGCCGCCGTCATGTGCTGGACTTGGACGACTTCTCCCAACAGGAGATTCTTGAAGTTCTGGAGTCGGCCGAGGGTATGTCGGAGGTTCTGCACCGGGACATCAAGAAAGTACCGGCTTTGCGGGGCCGGGTCGTCGTGACCCTATTTTATGAAGCCAGTACCCGCACACGCATGTCGTTCGAAGAGGCCGGAAAGATTCTCAGCGCCGATGTCATCAACATGTCCGCTTCCGGCAGCAGCGCGGAGAAGGGCGAGTCGTTACTCAACACCGGGCTGACCATCCAAGCCATGGGCGTAGACACCATCGTCATCCGGCATCCCCACTCGGGAGCCCCCTACTTGCTAGCCCAGCACTTGGACAAGGTCGGGATAATCAACGCCGGCGACGGCATACACGCCCACCCAACCCAGGCACTATTGGACCTGTACACGGTTAAAGAAAAACTGGGCCGCCTGGAAGGGCTGAAGGTCGTCATCGTCGGCGACGTCCTGCACAGCAGAGTCGCCCGCTCCAACATCTGGGGATTCGCCAAGATGGGGGCGCAGGTGGTCCTTTGCGGACCCAGCACGCTGCTGCCCTTGGACATGCTCCGGCCCAGCGGCGTCCCGGCCAATGATGAGCCTCTGGCGTCCGTCCAGGTCGAAACCAATCTGGACCAAGCCCTCGAAGGGGCCGACGTAGTGATGGCTCTGAGATTGCAAGCGGAACGACAGAACGGCGGCTTTTTGCCCAGCATGCGAGAGTACATCCGCCGATGGCAGGTAACCGAGGCCCGCTTGGGACGGTCCAACCCAGACGTAATGATTATGCACCCCGGCCCGATGAATGAGGGCATAGAGATAAGCTCCACCCTAGCCCACGGCGGCAGGTCCGTCATAGAACGGCAGGTAACCAACGGAGTGGCCATCCGCATGGCCCTCCTCTACCACCTGTCTGCCGGTGTGGGAGCATAGGTGTTCGGATTGACTTCTGACACGATACTGATAAAAGGCCCGCGCATCATCGACCCCGGCCGAGGGGTGGACGAGGTTGGAGACATCCTCGTTCGGAACGGAGCTATCTTGGCGTCCGGACAGATATCCTCCGACGACATCCCTGAAGGCTGCCGCGTCGTCGAGGCCGCTGGCAAAGTAGCCAGTCCGGGCTTCATAGACATCCACTGCCACCTGCGTGAGCCGGGCTTCGAGTACAAAGAGACCATCGCCGCCGGAACCAGGGCTGCGGCCCGTGGCGGCTTCACCAGCATCTGCTGTATGCCCAACACCGACCCGCCCATAGACAACTCCGCCATGGTGGAATTCATCCTGCAGCGGGCCAGGGACGAAGGTATCGTCCGGGTGTTCCCCATCGGTTGCGTCACCAAAGGCCGCAAAGGGAAAGAGCTATCCGAGATGGAAGAACTGGCCGTCGCCGGGGTCGTGGCTTTTAGCGACGACGGCGACCCGGTGGAAGACCCCAACCTGATGCGGCTGGCGCTTACCTACAGTTCCGACCTTGGTCTGCCCGTCACCAACCACTGCCAGGACCAATCATTGTCCCGCGATGGAGTGATGGCCGAAGGCCGGGTTGCCACCCGGTTGGGGCTTCCGGGCATCCCGTCCGCTGTGGAAGAGGCCATGATGGCCCGGGACGTCGCCTTGGCAGAACTAACCGGTGGCCGGATACACCTGGCCCACCTCAGCACCGCCGGTAGCGTACCGCTGGTGAAGCAAGCCAGAGAACGTGGCATCCCGGTCACGGCTGAGGTCTGCCCCCACCACCTGACCATTACCGACGAATGGGTATTGGGCGGGCAATCGGCAGGGACCGGTGCGGGCGGAACATTCGCCTACGATACGTTAACCAAGGTCTACCCGCCTTTGCGCGGCCAGCGTGACGTAGACGCCTTGGTGCAGGGCTTGGCCGAAGGGACGATAGACTGTATCGCCACCGACCATGCTCCCCACGAACTAATCAGCAAACTGGTGACTTACCAGGACGCTCCTTCAGGCATCAGCGTCCTAGAAACCGCCTTGGGGTCGGCTTTACAACTGGTCCACGGTGGACACATGACTCTGAACGCTCTGGTGGAAAGGATGACTGTGGGTCCCGCCCGAGTGTTAGGTGATTCCTTCGACCATCTATCAACCCTGGCGCCGGGTTCGACGGCTGACATCGTTATCTTCGATCCCGACCTGGAGTGGGTGGTAGACCCCAACGAGTTCCAGTCCATGGGCAAGAACACNCCGCTGCAGGGCGCCACGCTNAAAGGGCAGGTCATTGCCACCATGGTACAAGGCCGGTTCGTGTACGAGGATGGCGCAGTTGTTTAAGCAAGCGCATCTGGTGCTGGAAGACGGCTCGATCCACCGGGGAGAGGCCTTTGGGTCGGAATCCGGCGGCAACGGCGAGGTGGTGTTCAACACNAGCATGACCGGGTACCANGAAGTCNTGACCGACCCGTCTTACGCCGGGCAGTTGGTAACCCTAACCTACCCATTGGTGGGCAACTACGGCATCAACAGAGAGGATTTCGAATCGCGCAGGATTCAAGTCTCCGGGCTAATCGTCCGGGAACACTGCGACCAGCCCAGCCACACCGGAGCGGATGAGACGCTGCACGAATTTCTCAAGTCGCAAAACATCCCCGGCATCAGCGGCGTCGACACTAGGGCCATCACCCGTCGGTTGCGCAACCGGGGTGTGATGNCAGGAATCATCACCACCGAATCTCCCGAATCAGCTTTAGAAAGATTGGCGGAAGCCACGCGGTACGACGATGTAGACTTCGTCCGTACTGTCACCACTGACCAGGACTACTCCTGGGACGAACCCGCGTTGGAGCCTGGCGCGCCCGGATACCGGATACTGGTTACCGATTGCGGCCTGAAATACAACATCCTCCGCCTGCTGCGGCAACGGGGCTGCGAAGTCACAGCTGTGCCCGCCACCATGCCAGCGGAAGAAATGCTGGCGATGAAGCCTGACGGCATCCTGCTTTCGCCGGGACCAGGCGACCCTCAACTGCTGGACTACCTGGTTTCCAACGTGCAGAAGCTAGTAGGCAGGGTACCCATGATGGGTATCTGCCTGGGCCACCAGATTCTAGCAAGAGCCATGGGCGCCCAGACCTTCAAGCTTAAGTTCGGTCATCGTGGCGGCAACCATCCGGTGAANGATCTGAGCGACGGCNGGGTTTACATAACCGCGCAGAACCATGGGTATGCCGTAAGCGCGGACTCATTGCCAGCAGNGCTGGAGATTTCCCATATAAACTTGAACGACGATACCATCGAGGGGCTGAGGCACCNGGAATTGCCGGTATTTACCATTCAGTACCACTCGGAAGGTTCGCCGGGGCCCCACGATAACGAATACCTATTCGATCGTTTCCTCAAGTTGGTCCAAGGGGTCGGTTAAACACTTTGCCAAATCTTTTGAAAGGAGGATCGCCTATACAGCTCTAACCGGAAGTCTATGAAATACGCCAGGTCAGCAAACCTTGCACGACTTATAGGAATATATTGGAGGTAACCAAATGTCTTCATTCTCCTTGGTGTTGGTGGAAGAGGGTGTGGAGGTGGAGATTCCTGGCGACTTGATGAGCGTTGTATCGCTCTTTGATGAAGAGGTACCCTGGTTTCAACATTCCGGTCACGAATACCAGCTCACTCCAGGCAGGACCGAGCTGGGAGTCCGGTGGGACTTGTCGATCAAATTGATTAACTCGCAACACCGAGACTGGGAGCGGCCCACGGTGGGCCGTGTCGAGCTGGAAGCTCAAAACTACGGGGAAGTAGTCGTCCGTATCCCGCCGAGGGACCGGGAAGACCCTTCCAATTACTCGGAGTGTGACCCCGGCGGCAATTTCTTGGGATCATTTATCTTTCAAACGTTAAACATGCTCCAAAAAAAGGAGCTAATCACGTTGCCGGGCCTCCTACCAACCTCTTAGAGATTCATAGGCAATAATGCCGGTCCGCTGGTGCGTCGACGTTACCTCGGTGGTTCGTCGTTGGTACGACGGTAATTAAAGGGAGTAAAGGGATTAGCATCTCGGGAAAACCTGGGAAGGTACTGGTCATCGGCTCCGGGCCTATCGTGATCGGTCAGGCAGCTGAGTTTGACTATGCGGGCACACAAGCCTGCAAAGCTCTCCGTGAGGAGGGTGTCACAACCGTACTGGTTAACTCCAACCCCGCAACCATAATGACCGACGACGCGACAGCGGACCGCGTCTACATCGAACCATTGTCCGTCGAGGTTCTCGACCGCATTATTGATCGGGAGAGGCCCGACGGCATACTTCCAACTTTGGGCGGCCAGACCGGCTTGAACCTGGCCGTAGCCCTGGCGGATGCTGGCGTGCTGGAGAAGTACAACGTCCGGCTGCTGGGCACTCCTCTGGATACCATCCGCCGCTGCGAAGACCGGGAATTGTTCCGGGATTTTCTTCGTGAGGTCGGAGAACCTGAACCCCTTGGCGAGATTGCGTCGAACATGGAAGAAGCCCGCGCCATCGGCAAAGCCGTGGGTCTGCCATTGGTGGTACGCCCCGCTTACACCCTAGGTGGCAGCGGCGGCGGATTCGCCTCCACCTGGGAGGAATTCGAGACCATCGCCCAAAGCGGTCTCTCCACCAGCCCCATCTCCCAGATTCTCCTTGAAAAGTCCCTGGCCGGATGGAAGGAGATTGAATACGAGGTCATGCGTGACGGTGCGGATAACTGCATCACCGTCTGCAACATGGAAAACCTAGACCCCATGGGCGTCCACACCGGCGACAGTATCGTCGTCGCTCCCAGCCAAACGCTGACCGACAAAGACTATCAGATGCTCCGGAGCGCCAGCCTGAAAATCATTCGGGGACTGGGCATCGAGGGCGGTTGCAACGTCCAATTCGCATTGCAGCCTCATCAAAGGGTCGCCGAAGCCATCGGATTGGACCCTACCGCTGACGCTCCCTATTACGTGATTGAAGTCAATCCAAGAGTCAGCCGCAGTTCCGCCTTGGCCAGCAAGGCCACTGGCTATCCCATCGCCCGGGTCGCCGCCAAGATTGCCGTGGGAAAGCGTCTGGACGAGATTCCCAACGCAGTCACCGATAAGACCCAAGCGGCTTTCGAGCCAGCGTTGGACTACTGCGTTATAAAGATTCCTCGTTGGCCTTTCGACAAATTCCCCAGCGGCGACCGCAACGTCACCACCCAGATGAAAGCAACCGGGGAAGTCATGGCCATCGACCGATCATTCGAGGCCGCGTTGCAGAAGGCGGTCCGGTCCCTGGAATTCAGTGGGCGCACTCTTTTGTGGGAAGACCCGGAGTGGCGTAGCGGCGGTACGTTCTCGCTGGACCGGCTACCTCTAGTGCCCAACGACCTGCGGCTGTGGGCGATGATGGCGGCGATCAGCCGGGACGTGGACTCCGATACCCTGATGGAGCGCACCAACATCGACCCCTGGTTCGTCAGTGCCTTGGAGCGCATCGTCGCCATGGAGCGGCGCTTGCTGTCCGAGCCGTTGCGGCCCGACCTACTGTGGCGTGCCAAGCGGTTGGGATTCTCCGACGAGCAGGTGGGTACGCTGGCCGACATGCTACCGGAGCAGGTGCGGAATCTCCGCCACCAATGGGATCTCCGGCCCGTTTACAAAACGGTGGATACCTGCGCCGCCGAATTTGAGGCGGTCACGCCGTATTACTACAGCACCTACGACCAGGAAAACGAAGCAGAGCCTTTACCCGGACCCAAAGCACTGGTGATTGGCAGCGGGCCCATCAGAATCGGCCAGGGAATCGAGTTCGACTACTGTAGCGTCCACGCCGCCCAAGCCCTTTCCCAGGCCGGCGTCCGCAGCATAATGATTAACTCCAACCCCGAAACCGTGTCTACTGACTTCGACTCCAGCGACCGCCTTTACTTCGAACCGTTGGACGAAGAAGCGGTCAGGGATATCATCGACAACGAGACGGTGGACGATCAACCTCCGGCGTCAGTCGTTCAATTCGGCGGCCAGACAGCCATCAATCTGTCCCAGATTCTGGCTGCGGCCGGTTTGCCGATCCTTGGCTCCAGCGCGGAAACTATCGACACTGCGTCGGACCGGCACAAGTTTGAAGAATTTATGTCCCGATTGGGGATTCCCCAACCTCCGGGCGCAGCGGTGACCTCGGTGAGCGAAGCCCTCCAGGTCGCCCAGAACATCGGATATCCGGCAGTGGTACGCCCCAGCTACGTGCTGGGCGGCCGGGCCATGGAGATAGTGCAGAACGCCTCGGAGCTGATTCGCTACTTGACGGCGGCAGTCGAACTGGCGCCGGAACAACCGGTGCTCATCGACCGGTATATGGAAGGCAAAGAGTGCGAGGTCGACGCCATCTGCGACGGTGAGCATGTCTTGATTCCCGGCATCATGGAGCACATTGAGCGGGCCGGAGTCCACAGCGGAGACTCCATGGCCATGTACCCCGGACTGAACCTCACCGATGAAGAAGTATCCACCATCGTGGACTACACGACTCGCATCGGCATGGCCATGGGCGTCCGGGGCCTCATGAATATCCAGTTCGTGGTTCTCGGGGGACCACCCTATCGTAGCCCCCACCTACCGGTGGAAGCCACTGCCGCTACTTCCGTCTACGTTCTGGAGGTTAATCCCAGGGGCAGCCGGACCATCCCATTCATCTCCAAGGTTACCGGAGTTCCAGTAGCCCCGGTGGCTACCCGGGTCATGATGGGAGAAAGCCTGGCATCCCAAGGATATGAAGGCGGGCTCTGGCCCAGG
>PANP01000057.1 GCA_002708395.1 Dehalococcoidia bacterium | reverse complement strand
GATTTTGTTTGACGGGACTAAGCTCCCACACCCTGCGGCGATTTCGGTAGGTTTGAGTGATCCGATTGGTGTATGATATTCGGGAACCGTTAATGAGTACGTTCGAGAAGAATCAGGAAGGCCTGGGGTACGTTATTCGGCAGTTGCATGCCCCCATTCCTGAGCAGCGAATATAGGGAGAAATCAATCATGGTTAAGTCCAAGGCCAAGCAGGAAAAGAAGGTAGAAACGGTAGAGGAATTCGTCGATCGCATCAATAAGTCGGCGGTCAGGACCAACGGGCTAAAGAAGAACCTGAAGGGGGCTCGAAGATAACAGAGTCGGCGCTTGAACATTATCAGCGCCTACAGTCTCTCGTTGCTCCCCTACGCCCTCCGGGACGTTCGACCACTGGTTCCGTCAACCCTCGCACGGCGGTATTGTCCCCAAAACCTCCTAGTAAGACGACGGAAACGTGCTTGCCACAGACCAACGGCTTCGGTCCAATCAACCGGTGCTAAAGAACCATTCTATAGATAATCTCCATACATTATCTCGCCTCGCCCTACCATATCTAAATCCCTCTCCAAGGAGACCTGACCGTCGGATGCCCCTCCTAACGACTTCAAGCATCGGCATCACCTATGGCGTGGACATAATCTTCTCGAACATAAATGTGGAGATTAATGAGCGGGCGCGCATCGGCATCGTCGGTCCCAACGGCGGCGGCAAAACCTCCCTGCTCGAGATACTCACCGGTGGGCTTGATCCCAGCGCCGGCTCGGTGAAACTAGCTCGGGGGATGCGGGTTGGGTACGTGCCCCAGGCACCTGAAATGACGGTGTCCGGCTCCTTGAAAGACGAAATCATGACCGCTTTCAACCGGCTGAAGTGGCTGGAAGACGCGATGGAAACCGGCGCCCGCGACCTCGACCAGACTAACGCCGATGACGATGACCAAGTAGGCGAACGCTACGCTGCGTTGTTGGACGAGTACGAATCGCTGGGCGGTTATTCCTACGAGAACACGATGGACCGGATGGTCGAGGGACTTGGCCTTACCCAACGAGCACTGCAAACCCCGGCCGCCCATGCCAGTGGAGGAGAACGGGCTAGAGTTGCTTTGGCCCAGGCTTTGCTGGGCGAACCCAACCTATTGATATTGGATGAGCCTACCAACCATCTGGACATGAAGGGCTTGGCTTGGCTGGAGCGCTTCTTAACGCACTACCCATCAGCCGTCGTCGTCGTCTCCCACGACAGGTATTTCCTGGACCGAACGGTGAATCAGGTGTGGGACCTGGACCACGGTGGGATAGAACACTACGTTGGCAACTACTCCAAGTTCCGCACACTGAAGGCGGAGCGGGCTCTGACTCGCCAGCGGGAGTATGCCAAGCAACAGGAATTCATAGCCAAGGAAGAAGATTTCATCCGGCGATACCATGCCGGCCAAAGAGCCCGGGAAGCCAAGGGGCGGCAGACCCGGTTGAACCGTCTGGAAAGAATCGACCAGGTGGAGAACGACCGGGCGATCACGCTCTCAAGCAGGACTTTCCAAAGGTCGGATCAAACGGTNCTNAGAACCCACGGGTTGACCGTGGGATATCCCGACAACGATCCCCCNATCGAGTTGTTTTCGGTCCCGGATATGAAGCTGGAGCGCGGCTCTCGAGTNGCCTTGGTTGGTCCCAACGGTACCGGTAAGACCACTCTCCTCGCGACCCTCCTCGGGTTGCTGCCACCGGTCAGTGGAAGAATCACTTTGGGACGCAACGTGGCGGTGGGATATCACCGGCAGGGTCTCGACGACCTGGATTTGGACACCTCGGTACTCGACTCCATGCTGGACGCCAAGGAGATGTCATTNGGAGAGGCGCGGTCCTATCTGGCCCGGTTCCTGTTCCAAGGGGAGGACGTTTTCCGGCAGGTGGGCGATTGCAGCGGTGGGGAGCGCAGCAGGCTGGCTCTAGCACGTCTGCTGGTCCACGAGCCCAACCTGCTCATTCTCGACGAGCCCACCACCCACCTGGACATCCCCAGCCGTGAGGCCCTTGAGCAGGTGCTGTTGGCCTACGAGGGCACTCTTCTCTTCGTCTCCCACGACCGCCAATTCGCCTCGCTGTTAGCACAAGAGCTATGGGTCGTNGAGGATGGAGAGCTACAACAATTCCTCGGCACCTTCGAAGAGTGGTTGGAAAGCGACAAGGAAAAGGCCGAAGAGCCTGCGGCNCCTAAAAAGGCCCGGCCTTCCAGGTCACGGCCCCAACAAGAAAAGAAATCGCCCTCACCGGCGGCCGACGAACACATGATTCGAATCATCGACGGTCTCGAAACGCGCCTTCTAGAGATTCAGCTAGAACTGGAAGAAGCCTCGGAGCAGCGGGACCTGGANTTGATTGCCAGNAAGGGCGAAGAATACGACCGCACCAAGATGGAACTGGACGAAAAACTGGCTGCGTGGGGCGGGTAAGTCCGGCCTAACCCCTCTGTGCTTCGACACCCGGTCCCCAGTCGCCCCCAATTCCCATCCGCACAGATCGTTCCGGTTCACCCCTTTGATTGATTGGAAAATCAGTCGTTCGGATGATATCGCCAAAAACCCGCCTGCATCTTACCCAGTGATACCAGAAAGATGGAGGCGTTAACGATGACGGAACTCGCGATACAAGAAGACAGGGTTCTTTCAACTACAACCGATAGAGATGTGGCCGCTGGCATGCGATACCGCCTCGAGCATCTTTCGATGCCGGTGGTGCTGGGTGACATGTCCTTCGGCACGGATGACCTTGGCCCCGGCGACCGCATACCTGACTTTGACCTACCGACATTGGACGAAGGGCGCTTCNGGTCGGCAGACCTAACCGAGACCGGTCTGGCGCTCCTGGTTTTTGGTTCCTACACCTGCCCGGTAACCGAAAGCGCCGCTCCTGGCTTGAACCAACTCCACGCAGGATTCGGCGGCCAAGTCCGTTTCGTGATGGTAAATGTCCTGGAAGCCCACCCCGGCAAGAATGTTCCTCAGCCCCAAANGATGGATCAGAAGACAGCACATGCGGAGCAGTCATGTCCCCTGATCACATCGATTGTCTGGCTATTCCTAATATTTGCGAGAGACATTACAATGTAGAGCGTCCTGATATCGGCAGATACCAGACCAGCCTGCGTTGGAATGGGCTGGTTGTTCTAGATAGTGTTAAAGAAATGCCGGGCGCCGGCTTAAATTAGGAGATAAGGGAATGGCAAGCGACGATATCTTGTTGATGGCCCACCTGATGCGGAGAGCTGGATTCGGTGCGTCCTATGGAGAACTGGAGTGCCGTGCCGCGGCCGGTTACGAAGCTACGGTTGAAGAGTTGCTTCATCCGGAAAAGCAGCCCGACATGGATATGGACGTGATGGAGCGGTACATGCACGGTTGGCGTGACATGACCAGCATCATGGCCAACCAGGGCTACTGGACCTACCGCATGGTCAACTCCCCCCGGCAATTGGAAGAGAAGATTTGCCTGTTCTGGCACGGCATCCTGTGCGTCGGAGATTCCAAGTGCATGGCCGCCAACCAGATCCTGGTTCAATTGAACAATTTCCGTGCCCACGGCTTCGGCAGCTTCTCCGACCTGCTCATGGGCCTGGCCAGCGATCCAGCCATGATTTATTACCTGGACAACCAACTGAGCCACAAAGAGGCCGTGAACGAGAACTGGGGGCGGGAGCTGTTGGAGCTTTTCTCCATGGGAGTCGGCATGGACGGACAAGCCAACTACTCCGAAGAGGACGTGCAGAATTGCGCCCGGGCCTTCACCGGATGGACCATCGCCAACGCGATACCCCGGTACCCCTACGGCCGCCACAACAACACCTATCTCTATAACCAGTTCGACCATGACGACGAACAGAAGACTTTCCTGGGAGAGACTGGCAATTTCAATGGCGAGGACATCATCGCGATTATCGCCAAACAGCCCAGTACCGCCCGGTTCATATCCCGGCACCTATACAACTTCTTCGTCGCCGATGAGCCTGCGGTCGCGGCGTGGCAAATCACACCGCCCCAAGACCCGGACACAATCAAAGCGCTGGAAGACGAGTATTTCAGCTCTGGATACGAGATTCGCTCCATGCTCCGAGTGTTGTTCAACTCCGATGCTTTCAAGAACGCCCGGTTCGCGAAGGTTAAGAGCCCTGCCGAATTAGTGGCTGGCACGCTACGTCTGGTGGGCGATTTCACCAAACCCAGGCCCCGCATGTATGACGCATCGTTGGAGATTCGCTATATGGGGCAGGACCTGCTGAACCCACCCACCGTCGAGGGCTGGCATACCGGCAAGGAGTGGATCGACAGTGGGACTCTGCTGGAGAGAATCAACTTCGCAGCGGGCGAGATGGGCGCCATCAAGTCCACCGGCATCCGGTCAATCATCAAACGTCTGAGCGCCGAGGGCCCCACCATGTCGGCAGAGCGTTTGGTTGAAGGTTGCTTGGAGATGATTGGCGGTTACGGACTGATGGAGGAGACCCGGTCATTGCTCCTGAATCACGTGGGTGGGGCCGGAGATCTGGACACCAGTTCGGACGAGTTCGCCCAATTGGTCGGGCAACTTCTCCAGTTGATTGTCTCAACCCAGGAATATCAATTCGCCTAAGCTCGGCCTGACTGCTGATCGCTGAAGGCTGAAAGCATAATCTCGGAGGTTTAATGACCAGCACCAAGAAAGACCCGGTCCTGGTAGTCCTGCAACTATCGGGGGGCAACGACATCCTGAATACGCTGGTTCCCTACACGAACCCGCTGTACTACGACAATCGCCCCAACGTTCGGATCCCGGAAGACCAAGTCTTGCCGATAAACGATACTTTGGGATTCAACCCCAATATGTCCGCCCTGAAGGGGCTTTACGACGACGGGAAGGTGGCGGTTATCCAGGGCGTGGGTTATCCCACTCCCAACCGCTCCCACTTCCGCTCCATGGACATCTGGCACACCTGCGAGCCGACAAAAATGGCCGATGAAGGTTGGTTGGGGCGGGCGATCCGTGATCTGGACCCCAACAAGGGAAACGTTCTGACCGGAGTGAACTTCGGACGGGGCTTGCCTAAAGCCCTGGCCGCGCCCGGCGTACCCGTCGCTTCGGTGGGCAGCCTGGAATCCTATGGTGTGCTCACGAGTATCGAGATGGAAGAAGAGCGGAATCAAGCCTTGGATATCTTCGCTCGCATGTACTCCCCTTCGATGGGCACCGGCCCGGTCATGGAGTACCTGTCGCAGACCGGAATGGACGCCATGACCGGCGCTGACATTCTGGCCACCGCCACCGCCAAATATTCCTCGTCCGTGGAGTACGGGTCGAGTTCCATGTCACAGTACATGCGGAACATCGCCCAGGTGCATTGCGCGGATCTGGGAACCCGGATCCTGTACACCACTGCTCCCTATAACAGCTTTGACACCCATGCCACACAGATGTCCGCTCATGCCGGACTCACCACCAATCTGTCTCAAACTGTGGGAGATTTCTACGCGGACTTGAAGGAACACAACGCCAGCGATAACGTTGTGCTGCTGCTGTTCACGGAATTTGGCCGACGGGTCCATGACAATGGCTCCGGGACCGACCACGGCGCTGGCGGAGCGGCCTTCGTGATAGGCGATGTCGTCAAGGGCGGTCTGTATGCCGAGTACCCGTCTCTGGCCCCGGAAACCCTGGTGGACGGAGACCTTAAGTTCAACAACGACTTCCGGGGGATCTACGCGACCCTCTTGGAAGACTGGCTGGGCCTGGACTCCAAGCCCATAGTCAACGGCAGCTTCGAGAAATTCGACTTCATAACCAAGTAAAACCGGCTTAACTTGTACCGGAGCTTAAGCCAAACTACATAACTTGAGAGGTAATGATGACTACGAAAGTCCAAGGCGCGACCTTTCGATATAGCCATACCATCGGACGGGGTGAAGAGGCCGGAACCGGCTTCAAGAACCCGGTTTCCGTAGCCCGGGGTGAAGGCGACCTGATGTATGTGGTCAGCCGGGCCTATGATTATCGATCCGATTCAAAGCGCATCACCGTCTGCACGGTGGGCGAGGACTACATCGGGGAGATTGGCAACGCCGGCCGCCTGGGTGGAGAGATGATGGACTCGGGAGAGTCCGACGCCCCCGGATCAATGGTCTGGCCGACGTCCGTTGCTCTGGATAAAGCCGGAAACGTGTACGTGTCCGACGAGTGGCTCAACCGCATCGCCATGTTCTCCTCAGACGGCGAATGGCTCGGCGCTTGGGGGACCCAGGGCGACGCCGACGGCGAAGTTGACCAACCCGCAGGGATAGCCTTCGATAGCGAAGACAATCTCTACGTGGTGGATACCGGAAACAACCGCATCCAGAAGTTCACCAAGGACGGTCAGTTCTTGGCCAAGTGGGGACAACAGGGCAGCGGCGACGGTGAGTTCGACATGCCTTGGGGCATAGGGCTCGACGCCGACAACAACGTTTACATCGCCGATTGGCGCAATGACCGCATTCAGAAATTCGCCCCGGATGGCAGCTTCCTGATGGCGTTCGGCGAGTCCGGACCGGAGGATGGCCAATTCAACCGCCCAGCCGACGTGGCCGTGGACAAAGAGGGCCTGATTTACGTCGCCGACTGGCGCAATGACCGTGTCCAGGTCTTCGATGCCGAGGGCAGGTTCATCACCGAGATCATCGGCGACGCCACTCTGTCCAAGTGGGGAATAACCAAGTTGGACGCCAACCCCGACATGAAGATGCAGAGGGACATTGCTCAGGGACTGGAGCGGGAGAAGTTCTTGCGGGGGCCCATGGGCGTGGTGGTCGACGACCAAGACCAAGTCTTCATCGTAGACTCCCAGCGGAACCGCATCCAGATCTACCGCAAGATTCCGCCCTTCTTTGTTGGGTTGTATGACGGGGGCCGGCTGTAGGAGATCGTCTGATTTAAGGCGTAGCCTGTAGCGTTCTCCGGACGTCTGCTGCAGCGAGGCTAGTCACCCCCACTCTAACTCTCCCCCTTCCCAAGGGGAGAGAACTAGTCCCTTCCCCCATCGAGGGGGAAGGTTAGAGCCTGCCCTGAGCGCACCGAAGGGATGGGGGTGCGGTGCTGCCGCAATAAGTGACGGTATCGGATCGGCAGGGCGCTGATATTCCACCCGCCCCCTACTCCAGCGCGAACACCTTCAAGATAAACGCATACTCCAGCGCCACTTCCCTCAATCGGTCAAACCGCCCCGACGCGCCAGCATGCCCGGAGTCCATGTGGATCTTCAGGAGCAGCAGGTTGTCGTTCGTCTTTAACTCCCGCAGTTGCGCCGCCCACTTTGTTGGTTCCCAGTAAGTCACCCGTGGGTCGCTGAGGCCACCGGTGATTAGCATGTGGGGATAGTCCTGGCTTTTCACGTTGTCGTAAGGCGAATAGGACTTGATGTAGTTGTAGTATTGGGGGTCGTTGGGGTTTCCCCACTCGTTGTACTCCATGGTGGTTAAGGGCAGGGTGTCGTCCAACATGGTGTTCAGCACGTCTACGAAGGGTACGTCGGCGATAACGGCCTTGAACAGATCGGGACGCAGGTTCACGATCGCCCCCATCAACATCCCTCCGGCGCTGCCTCCTGAGGAAACTATATTACCTTTCGTGGTGTAGCCTTCCTGAATCAGGTGCTCGGCGCAGGCGATGAAGTCGGTGAAGGTATTCTTCTTGTTGAGTAACTTGCCGCCTTCGTACCAATCCCAACCCAGGTCCATACCGCCTCGGACGTGGGTGATGGCGAAGATATAGCCCCGGTCTACCAAGCTCAGCCGNACAGAACTGAAGTCGGAATCGATTATGATTCCGTAGGACCCNTAGCCGTACANATATAANGGAGCTGAGCCGTCCAGGGGAGTGTCCTTGGCGTAGAGAAGGGATATNGGAATCTGGGTGCCATCTTNCGCAGTGGCGAAGACTCTGCGGGACTGATATTTNTCCGATGAGAAATCGCCCAAGACCTCGGTCTGTTTCNGGAACTCCCGCTCCCGGGTNTCCATATCGTAGTCGTAGACAGTTGCCGGGGTTGTCAGGGAAGCGTAGGAGAACCGAAGGTTAGAANTTTCCCACTCCCGGTTTCCCTGGAGTCTCACAGCGTAGTCTTCCTCGTCCAGGGTTAACTCATGGGTTTCCCCTGAGNCTAGGTTCCTCATCTGCACCTGGGGCAGGCCGTTGGTGCGGTAGTACAGGACGAAGTAATCCTGGGAAAGACCGAACCCGCCGATGGGCCTGCCCAGTACGTGGGGAACAAAGTCCCTCCAGTTCGCAAAGCCCGGCGCGGAGACCGGCGTTTCGGAGACCTTGAAATCCCTGGCGCCGTCGCCGTTATTGCGAATCAGAAATCGCTCGCCATGGTGGTCGATATCGTATTCAAAGTCCGGGCGGCGTGGCTCTACAAGGGTCAATTCGCTGGACGGATCGTTTCCGTCCATGAAGTACCATTCGGACATGTTGTTGCCCGAAGATGCGACGAAGATGAACCGTTGGCTGGATGATTTGGCGACTCCGACGAAGAAACGCTCGTCTTTCTCCTCATAGACCAGTTCGTCTTTAGAAGGGTCTTCTCCCAGNTGATGCCGGAATATCTTGACNGGCCGGTGATTCTCGTCTAGAACGTCGTAGAAGATTGTTCGGTTGTCGTTGGCCCATTCCAAAGAGTAATAGGAGTTGGGAATGGCCTCGTCCAGCAGTTCNCCGGTCTCCAAGTTNTTGATCACAATNGTGTATTGCTCCGACCCGTCGCTATCAACGGAATAGGCCAGCCATTTGTGGTCCGGGCTGTTCTCCCAACTGCCAACCCGGGTGTAGTCCTTACCTTCCGCCAACTCGTTCACGTTGATAAGAATTTCTTCCGGACCGTCCGGGGACCCGCGCTTTCGGCAATGGATGGGGTATTGCTTACCCTCTTCGAAACGGGTGTAGTAGTAGTATTCCCCNTCTTTCTCCGGAACGGTGGAATCGTCTTCCTTGATACGGGCTCGCATCTCCAGGAAGAGCCGCTCTTGTAGCTCTTCTTCGGGAGCCATGACCGCTTCGGTGTGGGCATTCTCCGCTCTGAGATATTCCAATGTCGCCGGATCTTCGACGTCGCGAAGCCAGANCCAAGGGTCGATACGGGTGTCGCCGTGGGTCGTTATTTCCTNGGGTCTTTTCGGGGCGCTGGGAGTCGGTTCAGTCATCTATTTCTCCAAACGAAGTGAAGCGTAAATAAGCCTTACACTTCCATCGGTGTGTCTTCCAGATTGGCCCACTCGAACATGGACGCATCGTAGTTCCGGGCGTTCTCGTAACCTAGCACCCGAAGTATAAACGTGCCGTGCGCCGCGCGGAGCCCAGCTTGTCAATAAGCGAAGATGGCCTTGTCGGCNGTGATTCCAAGGCTATCCAGGATACGGCGCATCTCTTGGGGAGTCTTGAAACGNTGGGTGTCCCGATCCATCAAGTCTGACCACTCTAATTGGATGGCTNCGGAGATATGCCCCTTCCTCTGGTCGCGGCGGGTGACGGTGCCGTCGTATTCCCCTGATGTCCGAGTGTCCCAGTTAACCACATCGGCGAGNCTGCAACCCGCCCTGACGTCATCTCAGCGCTACGATCAATGACTCATCGATTCTGGGAGTGAAGGCCGCGTTCTGGTTCAGCACGGNTGGGTCAAAGCTCACCGGGTGGCCTTCACTGGCCCAGCGGCGCCAACCTCCATCCAGGACCTTGACGTTTTGGTGACCGTTGTAGTTCAGTACCCACCAGAAGCGAGCGGCGCTCAGGCTCATATTGTTGTCATAGACGACAACCGTTGTGTCATCTCCGATACCGAGAGCCNCACACGTGGCGGCGAATCTTTCCGGTGGGAATGTGTGCACCAACCCGGTTTCCGGATCCCTTTCGTAGTTGTCCAGCAGAATGACCGCCCCGGGGATATGCCCTCTGGAGTAGCCAACTTGCGTGTCTATGTCCACGATCACAACGCCAGAGTCGTCCAGGTGAGAATGGACCCAATTTGGGTCAACGAGATATTCCGGATGAGCGAATCCTTGGGTTGTCATAGTTCTCCTGTTGGATGAGTTGATGTGGGAAGCGGAGTTTGCGAGCCTGACGAAAACTATAAATCCGTGTGCTGGAAGTGTCAAAATAGGTCCATCCGGGCGCACGCCTGAATGGCCGTCCACTGCTGTTACAATCCACGGTGCAAAACATCGAATCTANTCNTGAAAGGAGAGCAACATATGACAACACCGCAAGACGAAGTNAGACCTTGCATGCGGGTNTCCGATGTTCAACTAAAGCTAGNACAGGTACAAGCGGCGATGAAGGCTATGATGGACCGGGCTCAATCCGTATCCGACACACCGGTATGCCTCGCCATCGTGGACGCAGCGGGGAACCTGGAAGCTTTCGCCAAGATGGACAACGCCCGGTTGTTCACCCGGCGGCACGCTGTGCGCAAGGCCTATACCGCCGCCGTGCTGGGTATCAACTCCTTGGCTTGGGAAGAGCGCATGACCGGCATCGGCCACAGTGTAAGCGAGAACGGTGATCCGATGATTACCTACGAACAGGGCGGGGTTGTCATAATCAAGGACGGAGCTATCCTGGGAGGGATCGGAGTTGGCGGACTACGCGGCCATAACGCCGACGAAGACCTGGGAAANTTCGGCCTTGCGGCGATGAATCTTTAAACGGGGTTCCGTCTTTGTGTCGGGTCGAGCCTACCCCGCCAATCAGGGACTCAGAGTTGAATGTTCAGGAGGACAATCATGCCAATCATCGACCACAGCCAAGCACCGGAAGTTCAATGGAGGCCCGGCTATCGTAAATGGGACGTTACGGGACGGGAGCAAGGGGTCACCAGCACCTTCAGTCTCAACACCGGAGAACCAGGCACCGGCGCCCCTTTGCACACCCACACCATCGACGAATTGATTGTCATCATGGAGGGCACGCTGGAGGTGCGGATCAATGGTGAGACCCACATAGTCTCGAAGAACCATACCATCGCCGTTCCACCGGGAGCGGAACATGGATTCACGGTGGTGGGCGAACAGAACGCTGAGATGCTGGTGTTCTTCCCGGCCTTGGACCCCTACTCTCCGGATCATACCCATTATCTGGAAGGCGCCCGGCCAGCGTCGGTTAAAGATTAAACAGCCTCAACATCCTTGGCTTGGTTAGCCGTGATTTTGGAATCTTGCCGTACATGGTTCCCNTGGGCGGTTGCGAACCGCTTCGGTGGTGTAGAATCGGTTCGTTCCCACCGGACAACTATAGGAGATTACCATGAAAGAGAAAGTTGACATCTACTTTCACTCGCAACAGCCCTATGTTCACGTGAAAGAAGAGGACATCAGCCGGTACGATTCCGGGCGTCTGGGTTTTCCCAACACCTACTTCGACCCGGTGAAGGCCCACGCACTGTACAACCAGTACCATGAGCAATATGTTTTGGCCGACGAAGAGGGAATCGACGGCATTATGACCAACGAGCATCACTCGGCTTTTTGGAACATGAAGCCATCGGCCAACCTGGATGCGGCCGTCATCGCCCGAATCACCCACAATGTCAAGATAGCGATATTAGGGAATATCATTCCCATCAACGACCCTGTAAGGATGGCGGAAGAACTGGCTATGGTGGACTGTTATTCCGGGGGGCGGTTGGTATCCGGGTTCGTCCGGGGAGGGGCGGTGGAGACGCTGGCGGCGGGTATCGACCCGACGGAGAACCGGGAGCGGTTCGAAGAAGCTCACGACCTGATAATGAATTGCTGGACCGTCCCCGGCCCATTCCGGTGGGAAGGCAAGTACTATCATCACCGGATCGTGAACCCTTGGGTGTTGCCCATCCAAAAACCCCATCCACCGATCTGGTTTCCCGGCGGCAGCAGCCCGGAAAGCGTGACTTGGGCCGCAGAGCGCGGTTATACCTACGTTAATCTGGGCGCGCTGATGGACCTGACGTTGGAGTTGAAGCAGGTTTACATCGATACCGCTCGTCAAGCCGGGTTCGTCCCCGAGCCGGATCACTTTGGCTATCAGGTCCGGGCGGTGGTGGCGGACACTGATGAGAAAGCCCAGGAGATAGGAAAGGGCTTCTTGTGGAACGTGGATCATCGGATGCGAGGGCCGGCGGAGCATAATGACCCGCCGGGATACCAGTCTCGCGTTGCTAGTGCCTTGAATAGACGTCGGGCCGGTGGTCCGGAAAGAAAGATGACCTACGAGGATTTACAGGAAGTCGGGGCTATCGTGGTAGGCAGTCCCGACACGGTGATTCAGAAACTGACCAATACGGTGGAGCAGCTTAACCCCGGCCATCTGATATTTATCGGAAGCGACGGCAACATCGCCCATCAGGATGTGATGCGGTCCATAGAACTGATGGGTCGAGAGGTGATTCCCGCTTTGCACGAGATAAAGTTGCAGTCCTACGACTCNNCATAGCGTGAGAGCCTCGCTGCNCGGGGCCCAAGTTAGGGCATGGTGTAGTTCACCGTGAGCTTGGGGNGATCCCGGTCCCGCCGAGCTTCACTGGAGTCGAAATCCGCTCCGTTGTTAGAGTTGTCGGCGAGGACCCAGCCTCCGTTGGTCTCTCCGTTGGACCAGTTCTGTAATGTCTATGTCACGTCCATGTTCTGAGCCCCGTTCCTGGTAGCCGGGAATTTCCCGACCGCCGTGGCCTTGTGGGAGCTCGTTCCATCAGCCCCCTCATATCTCCACTCGAAATCATCGGCGCGTTCTTCCCATGTCACTTCGGACTCGTCCCATCCCTCCAATAGCTGGTGCAGGTCAATCTCAACCACAGAAGGACGGCTATCAAGGTGAATCTCGCCGGATAGGGCCGTTGTACGCATCTCAGCATGGTGGGGCAGAGGAATCANACCCAACTGCTCTCGAACCTGGAACGTGGCCCTGGATCTATCCGTGACGACGAAGGTCACCCCGTCGTATGCGCCAGACTTTCGTTCCGTATCGAAGATAGGCTTTGCCGGGGTGGTNGCCGCGGGGGAGGAACGGGCCAAGGTCCAGCACCGGCAAGCGAGACCACCCCGGCCTCTTCTCCCACCTTGGCGGCCGGCGGACATAAACTCGCCCAGTTCTGGCGTGATTAAGACCGATTGTGCATCGATGCCGCCCGACGGGCTATCGCTGCCCGTAANCGTAATGAGTTAACTCGCAGACAGTTGCGCCGCCGCGACTGGAGATGGCGTATTGAAGGTTGTTTCCCCGGCAACAATCGTTGCGCTGCGAGGACCAAGCTTGGTATTAACCGTGACTCTGTCGGTGTCAATCTGTTCTACGGTTCCTATCAGCGACGGCCTCGCCTATCTGGAAGTCGCCCTCNTCCTGGAATAGGNTGGTGCTCTTCAAGGTGACAATCGCGGCGCGGGCGGCNAATCCAGACTCACCCTCCTGGCCCATCACAGTCACCCTTTGACCCACAGCAAAGTCTCTTGGTGAGCTATTCGCAGATTCCGTTACAACGGAATCTACGGTCAGATGAACCGGGATAGCGCCTGGCAACGTCTGGACGGAAATGGTGTCGCCATCGATTTTTCCGATGATTCCGACGGTCACGATCGGGATTTTGTTTTGCNNGGCCGTAACCGGGGTGTTCCAGGGCGTTGGAGTGGGCACCGGGGTTGTAGTTTCAACGGAANCCGGTTTAGGAGCCAGATCGCTGACCGCCGTGNACGAAACCAGCGACACTTCGGCGATTAGAGCGAACAATGCTGCCCAGCCGTACATCAACCTGGAAGCGGCAACTATTTTCATCATCTCCTCCGGCGAGTCGTTGCGCCAATGACACTGCGAGGTGTCCGGAGCCGATGGTGTCCTAGGAATCACGAGAAGTGAATCGAGTACGCTGCGAGGGCATTACCCTCAGCGGAGTCAACTTACCACGGGGTACTTCGGCTAGAGTAATTCGGCGTTACCGGTTAGGACTCGCGGGGTATCGGGTCTCCCAAGACGTGCATCAGGCGGTTGGCCCATCCGAACAGCGACGCCGTCAACACCAGGTCGAAGATTTCATCCATGGCTAGTCCGGCGTCCGTGAGCTGCTTCAAGTCTGCCCCGTCCGCCTCGGGTGGGCACTGGGAGAGTTTAGTGGCGAAGTTGTAGATTGCTTGTTGGCGTGGGTCCAGGTCAGCGNCCTCACCGGAGTCGAAGATACCTTCGATCACTGTTTCGTCTTTGGATAATTGGTTGTACCGGTTGGAGTGGACCGCTGCGCAATAGATGCACCGGTTGACCAAGGAAGCGGCGACGGCCCCCAACTCGGTTTCGGTTCGAGACAGGCCACCGTGGCTGTACATGATGCCGTTGAACAGGGGCGTCCGCTCTTTCAGCGTTTTGGGGTCGTGAGCAAGGACCAGCACGTATTCCCCGACGCCGGTGTCCGAGGGCGTCACCTTCATGGCTTCAAGTTGTTCNTCGCTGGCNTTGTCCAACTCCACCGGAGTAACCCGGGGNTTCCAGAACGGGACAACGGTGGTGAGATCCGTGATCGGGTCAGTCATGTGGCTTTCGCCATGAGTNTCAGTCCCTTGACCACACGCACCTGGTAACCCACGAAAGCAATCAATTCTGACANTCGGACGATGTCCGGTTCCAGTATGCCAGCAGATCTTAAGGCCGAAACGTCGCCTTCGGATGCTTGTTTGGGGTTGGTGGTCACAAGGTCGGTGTGACGCAGAATCGCCTTGGCGCGGTTGTCATCTCCGCCGATGAAAAGGGGGTCGGCCATGAACAGCGGTTCACTACCTTCGGGAATCATGGCTTCGTAATGCTTCGCCAGCGCTGCTTCATCGTTCAGCCGGGCCATCCGNCAGGCCAAGGCGGCTCTTTCGCCGTGGCTGAGACCCCCCGGCGGTTCCGGTTTGAGGGCGGCGTCGTGGGAGGCTTGGGTCAGTTGCATGACCGCGCCACGCCCGGCCAACACCGCCGCCAGCGGATGATTGGCGGAGATGCCGGACGCTTCCACGACGATCGATTTGAAGATGTTATCCATACACAGTTGCTATCAAAAACAGGGNCGGTGGGCATAATTTATGCCCACCGTTGCCTATTACTTGGGTTATGCCACTGGCTGCAACGCCTCTAGCCGGCTGGCGATGTAGTTCTTCATCATGTCGATGGCTCGGTCAGTCTCAGGACTGGGGGTATGAACCCAGCGATGTTCGGCACGAGCGAAAACCTCGAACTCGATGTCGCCACCGGCGTTCCGGTAGCTATCTACGAAATGCGCCTGGGTTTCGGGCATCACATTGTCATCCAGGGAACCTTGCAGGATGAACATGGGCGGCAAGGAAACNTGCTCACCCCGNTCCAGAATCTCTTGGGGGTTGGCCTCGTGGATGCTGTCCCAAGGATCAAAGTAAGTCTCGTTGTTGTGCATCATGTTTTGACGCTGTCTGCGCTTGGCGTTCTCATAGCGGGCAGCAGTATTGCTGATGGGNGACCGGCCAATGACGTAGTTCATGGTGGTGTCCAAGCCGGGAGCCTCTTCCAAGACAAACTCGTTGTAGCGTGGGTCGTTGGGCCGCATGGCAATCAACTCCACCACGTGTCCGCCGCTGGAGCTGCCTAGGACACCAAGCGTCGTGGGATCGCCGTTCCATTCTTGGGCCTTGGCTTTAACCCAGCGGATGCCATAGCTGGTATCGGCTACCGAGGCCGGATAGGGGGCTTCGCTGGCCAAGCGCAAGTCAATCGCCACCACCAAGACTCCGCTGGCCGCAAGTTCTTGGTCCACCAGCGAGTTGACGGTGCGGTCTTGGTCGTTCCAAGCCCCGCCGTGCACGTCCAGGAGTACGGGGAAGGAGCCAGTTCCCTGGGGTTGGTATATGCGGGCCATCAAAGTCCGCACCGGGTCGCGCCGGTATTCTACGTCCCAGGATTTTATATCGAATTTGGAGGAAGGGTTATAAGAAACCGACATGGATCCGCCTCCTGAGAGTATTGATTAAGGGATTGTTTCGCCGTGTGTGTGCGGCAGCGTACAGTCGCATAGTTCGGCTGTCAAGAAGCATGCGGATAGCCGGTAACTTCCGCAAGTAATCCGGGTTGCCTACTTCGGGATTCCCTGGTCTAGGCTAGCCCCGATGTCACCACAAATATCACCCGAACGGGTGATCTCCGAAACCGCGATATGGCGCAATATTTCAATTAGATCCCTAGCCGCTTCGAAGAGCTAGCTTGCAAGAGGGTTGATGAAAATGAGGGTTGGGTATGTAAAGGATGAAGTACCACAGGTATGGCCACGGGCCGCTTTCTGGAGCACAGGGGGAATAAGCCCGGTTGAGCTGATGGCAGCGGTGGGCATCCTGGCAATCATGGTCGGAATCATGGCAGGGACTATGGCTGGTTAGTCCGGAACAAGAGGCCATACCGTTGACGAAGCCCCGGCGTAGAGCCGGGGCTTTTTTATCGGGAGATGGGTGCGGCTCAGTACGGTAGCATCCAGGACTCGGAGAAAGCGAGAGCGCAGGTGCTGTGGGCCCTACCGTCCCGGTCTCTGGGGAAGGGCGTCCCCTTGGCGAATCGGCCATTGACTATGAGACGGGCCGCGCCGGCCGGAATCAGAACCGTGGCTACCCCGTGGGGCCGGTCCGGGTTGCCTCCGGGAAGCCGGTGACTCAGAAACGGTTCACCCAAGTTGTGCCACGTCATGGATATCTCTTCGTCTTGGGAACTCACGGACTCCGTCCAGAACGACCTTAGGTCTCCCGAACTTCCGAAGTCAGCTTCTTGCGCCGGAATCTGCAGGTTGCCGAATGTGGGGTTTATCCTGCCCTGTATCTCCTCCTGGAGCCATCGGGTCATCTCTATGTTGTCCGTATATATCCTGGGTTCATCGCCGGTGAGTTCGCTCTGAAGGAAGAGCACATGGCCCGGGCCGCCCGGAGAGAATAGGATCCGCCAGAAGCTGGCGTCGGAGGTGTTGGGGCCGCCATCCGTCTCGCTCAAGCGGATGTAGGGGTTCTCTCCGGTAAGAAGTACCCGGTTGGGATCGACAGAACTGGTGGTCATGGCAGGACTCCTTTATCTTGATTTCGTTGAACTTGTTCATCGAAGCGCTTTCGGCGGGCTATTGAGCCGTCAACCCACCGTCGATAACCAACTCGCTGCCCGTCATGAATGACGATTCATCCGAGGCCAGGAACAGAATCCCAGAGGCCACGTCATCGGCGGTACCGATGCGGCCCAGGGGTGTCCGGTTGATTTGAGTGTCGCGTTGTTCTTCGGTGGTGAGTATCGTTGGAATACTCATTGGAGTTTCGATGATGCCCGGATGGACCGAGTTGGCCCGGATGCCGTCGGCGGCATATTGGATTGCGGTGGACTTGGTGAAGATGCGCACTGCTCCCTTCGACGCGCCGTAAGCCGCCGCCCCGCGAGAACCTATCAGTCCGGCGATGGAGGATATGTTGATGATGGAGCCGCCACCGGTCTTACGCATCTCCGGGATGGCGTGCTTCGTGCCCATGAAAACGCCCTTAGCGTTGATTGCCATCACCCGGTCCCACAAATCTTCGCTGGTGTCCTCGACGGTTCCCAGGGGAAATATCCCGGCATTGTTCACCAAGATGTCCAGCTTTCCGAATCGGGAGACGGTGGCGGCGACGGCATCCTGCCAGTTGGATTCGCTGGTCACGTCCAGCCGAAGGAACAGGCACTCGCCGCCGGACTCGTTGATCTGGGCTTCGGTCTGACGGCCCTCGTCTTCCAGTACGTCGCCAATCACGACCTTGGCGCCCTCGCCGGCGAACAGGATGGCTTCTGCTGCGCCCATTCCTCTTGCGCCGCCGCTTATCAGGGCAACTTTGTTCTCCAGGCGCATGATGCGCACCTCCGATGTCAGGCTGGATGGTTTATTGGTGCAACTGTGCGATTGCGTTTTTTCTCAGGACGTAGTAAACAGATGCCAGTAGGTTGCGGTGAATGAGTCCAAGTATAGCATCGGTGCGATCTTTCCCAACGATGCGGACGTTTTGCAGGGTAATCACATATCTCTAGTAGGATTTGGGAAAACAACCGTCGAGCCGGCGTCCTATACGTCATCCCGGCGCAGGCCGGGCTTCAGGGGACCCTTCGGGACAAGGCCAAGTGCAAGGGACAAGTAACCTTGCTGGATGCCGGTATTCACCAGAATGACGATGTGAGTGCATGTGGTGAATACCGGCTTGGAGGCGGCTTCGATGGGTGTAAACACAACGCTGCAATCTCCCGCCAAAGGAATCTCCTGAATTGAACGCAGCGCAATGGCGCAACAAACTAGGACAATCACTCCCGTTCTACTACGGTTGGGTCATCGTCGCCAGCACGGTGTCGGTCAGCCTATCGACACGCACCATCATGGCGGTGGCGACTTTATCCGTGTTCGTGGTTCCTATGACTCAGGATATGGGGTGGTCACGGGGATTGTTTTCCGGCGCGGTTAGTCTCGGCGGCCTGTGCGCAGTGTTCCTCTCCCCCTTGGTTGGCAAATGGCTTGACCGGTATGGCTCTGGCCTGCTGCTGACCGTTGCCTCAGTGTTGACTGGGGCGTTGGCTATTGGATTGTCGTTCGTGGGCAACCCGGCGGCATTCTATGCCCTGTACGTGCCGGGGCGGTTGATTTTCTCCGGTCCCCTTGAGTTGGGTATTCCCACTGCTATAAGCAACTGGTTCATTCGCCGCCGCCCCTTGGGTCTCGCCGCCGACGCTGTCGCCAAGGGGGCCGGTCTCACCATGATTCCCTTATTGGCCCAGTTCATAATCACCGGATGGGACTGGCGCACCGCATGGATCACCTTGGGTGTCTTGACCTTCGCCATCGGGGTGATCCCCCCGGTCCTGCTCATGACCCGGCGTCCGGAAGACATGGGATTGGAGCCCGACCCGGTGCCTGACCGGCATATAGAAGAGGTGGGAGCTGCTTCGAAGGGCGATGCATCTACCCCGGCTCCGGCTACCGAGACCAGGTTTACCGAATCGAATTTCACGGTGCGCCAAGCGTTCCGCACCCGCGCTTTCTGGCTTTTGTCAGCCTTCACGGCAGCGGGATTCATGGTGCAGGCGGGGGTAAGCCTTCATCAGGTTGCCCACTACATCAACCAAGGACTACCGGGGCCGTCGGCGGCGTTGACCGCCAGCACCTTCGCCTTCTCTCAGATATTCAGCGCCATGTTTTGGGCGGCCTTGGGGAGGCGTTTCCCAGTGAGGTTCCTGCTATCGGCGGCGGCGTTCGTCGTGGCCGCTGCGGCCTTTGGCACATCGATCAGCGAGTCTTTGCCCACGGCGTTGATTGCCGCCGCCACCGTGGGGATGGGGGTGGGGGGACTACATCTGTTGGTGAGGCTGGCGTGGGCCGACTACTATGGCCGGGAGCATCTGGGGGCTATACGTGGCTATACCATGTCGGCGCAGATCGGCGGGCAGGCGGTCGGCCCGGTGTTGGCCGGGTTCCTGTTCGACGCGACCAGCTCTTATCAGCTGGCGTTATTGGTGTTCACCGGTTCGGCTCTTTTAGCAGGTGTACTAGCCTTGTTCGCCACTCCGCCGAAACTGTCGGTGCAGACTCCGGAGCCAGCCACGGTTTAACTAGCCAACAACTCTTTCAGGGCATCGTCGATGAACTTAGTGTCCGCAGGGTTGCGGCCCGGACCGCCGCCGATGTGTCCCCAGATGGTTGGGATGACCCTAAGTTCGGCGTTGGGCATGTGGCCGACTTCGATCTCGTTGTCTTCTGGTGGGAAGTATTGGTCGGTTCTTGAGGGCATGACTATTGCCTTGGCTTTTGTCGAGCCCAGGGCTTTATGGAAGTCCCCGCTGTATAGAGGGTTGTCGCTTATGTCGCCGTTCTGCCAGGTGTAAACCATGGCCAAGATGTCGTTGGCGTCCAGTTGCAAGTATCGCCCCTCCCACCCGGTTATCAGGTAGTCCTCCAGGGACGAGAACCCCATCTCGAGATACACCCGCTCCCGGTAAAAAGCCTGGGACGGAGCCCATCCGGCGTACACCCGTGCCATCGCCCGGAGGCCCTTATCGGGAGGGTTGTCGTACCAGCCACCGTTCCAAGCGTCGTCACCGCGCAACGCAGCCTTCACCCCTTCCAGAAACACGAAGTTGTGGCGGGATGTCTTGGCGGACCCGCACCAGGGCGCGATGCGCTCAACCATGTCCGGGAACAATGCGCCCCAGTGGAAGGTCTGCTGGGCGCCCATGGAGAAACCGCACACCAAGGCGATACGCTCGATGCCGAACTGCTCGGTAACAAGGCGGCGCTGGCACATGATGTTGTCGTAGTAAGTGGTTCCGGGGAACCGGGCCCGGTCGTAGGGCGGTGGGGTGTTGCTGGGAGATGAGGACAAGCCGTTGCCCAGAAGGTTTGGGATGATGATGAAGTATCTCGCTGGGTCCAACGCCATGCCGGAGCCAATCATGGGCTCGTTGGCCGGATGCTGGGAACCGAAGAAGGTGGGGAAGACGATGACGTTGTCCTTTGCGGCGTTCAACTCCCCGTAGGTTTTGTAGGCCAGCTTGGCGTCGCGGATCCGTAGTCCGGACTGAACGTCGATATCGCCCAAGTCGAATATCTGGTGGTCGTTGATCATAAAAACCTCGATCGCTGGGTAGTTGTCTGGTTGCCTAGAAGTTAGATTGTACCGAAATGCGTTACGGCTCCCGGCGCACATCGCCGAGTGTTAACGTGAAGATTATTGAGAGGATGAGTCCAATCAGTCCCAGAACGGTGATGGTAACGACCACTCCACTGAATTCAGCGAAGATGCCAACCAGGATGCTGAAAGGGAACACGAAACCCTGTCCGTAGCTGGCCAGGCTCGTGACCCGGCTCCTGAACCGGTCAGGAGTGCTTAACTGTATCAGAGTTCCGCTGGTGGTGCGGAAGTGCGCCTGGGCCAAGGACATGAACCCGATCAGGATAAGGGCGGGCAGCAGTGGATACAGGGGTAATAGCCACGGGGATAGGGCAAACAGGATAACGAAGATCGAACTGAACAGGATAGATACCAGGGCCACCAGACCTTTGTTAAAGCTAAACCCGATAGAAGCGATGACAACAGAGGAGATAAATCCACCCACTCCGGTGGCCGACAACAGAAAACCACCCACGTCGGCGTTTTGGCGGAGGACATCTGCGGTGAATACCGGCAGAAGGAACCATGCTTGATGCAGGACTACGTTGGGAATCAGACCCAAAAGGATGAGGGTTAGGATGATTCGTTTCTCGCTGCGGATGAACCGGACTCCCTCACCGAATTCGGAGACAGCCGACCTGCGGCGGGCGACTACCTCCCGCTGGTATGGGGTCTTCATCGGGAGGTACACCAGGACCGTGGCGGCGTAGAGAGATGCCTCGACCAGAAAGTTGGTGGTGAATCCCAGACCGGCGATGATGATTCCGCCGACGAAGGGGCCGAAGATGCGAGTCCCGGTGATGTTCATGGAGTTGGCGGCGAAGGCATTCCCGAAGGATTCCGGTGGGACGGTATTGGCGATGAGTGCCTGCCGCATCGGTTGGGCGATGGACCGGCTGATGCCGCTGGCCAGGACGTAGGTATAGGCGATCCAAACCCGCAGTTGATTGGTAAGACCAAGACCATGGTCAGATACGATGAGTAGTGCGAAAAGGACGGCAAGTATCGCCATGAAAGTCTGGATTTTCATGAGCAGCTGCCGCCGGTCCACCCGGTCTCCCCACACCCCGCCCCAAGGGCCAACCAGCAACACGGGCAGGGTGCTTAACCCGCCGACGGTGACGACCTGCAAAATAGATGTGGACGACCCCACGGTTAGTTCACGGACGAACCAACCAATGGACAGTAGTTGTAGCCATTGGGCGCTGTTGGAGAAGAAATTGCCGGTCCAGAGAAGGCGGTAATTCCTGTAGGTTATGAGGGATTCAAAGGTGTGCAGCTGGGGAAGACGAAGTAATTTTATCGTGGTGCGCTCCTGGGATGCCGCCCGCCATTCAGGCCGGTTTCAATCTACCCATCTTACCCCTTGACTTCAAGTACCACCACCGGGATATCCCGGTCGGTGCGCGACTGATACTCCAAGAAGGGGGGCCATATATTGGCCATGATGCTCCAAAGGGCAGGCTTTTCTTCGGGTGTCGCGGTTCTGGCACGGGCCGGGACGTGGCAGGTCTTGATCTGAATCTCCACATCTGGAGTCTTGGACAGGTTCCGGTACCAGCCAGGATTTCGGGGAGCTCCGCTGCGGGAAGCCACCAATATATAGTGATTGCCGTCCCGCCCGTAGATGAGCGGCGTGGTGTTCGGGTTCCCTGACTCCCTTCCGATGGTGGTAAGGAGTAGGGTGGGAGCCCCGCCCCAGATGTGCCCGTCTTCACCGCCGGATTTCAAATACCGGGACATGTGGTCGTTGACCCGCTTGCGCGCCTTATTGCGCTCCCGCTCGCTATGGTCTGCCATGCCGCTTTCGTCCTTGGCTAANGTTCAGNGGGAAGAGGNNANCCGGNCCGGACTNGCANGNCANTGTGAANGAATAGTAATCCCNGTGGNACNGGACCGTCCAGTTTNTNNTTGTCTGNNCNNAGNAGAGNATCCNGTTGACCGGCGAAATCAAAGTAACTATGATTGGCCCGGTTAACTGGGCTCCTGAGGCCCTCCACCTGGCCNGTCCAGACCGATCGAGGCGGNAATCTTGGACGAACAAACCGTGGTTGAAAACATTAGGGCTCTCGCGTCTGAGTTTGCGAATGAGCGAGGAGAGCGTCAGCTCCGGCGTGATTTGCGCCGGGCCGATTTCGACAAAATCAGAGACTCGGGATATCTACTAACTGCCGTTCCAGTCGACCAGGGGAGAATCTTCGAAAGCGTTGAGAAGGCGACTCGCCCCATCTGCGACATGCTGAGCATCTTGGCCCAGGGAGGCCCATCCATCGNCCTGGTGTCAGCCATGCATCCCGCCGTCATCACCTTCGGGACCGGCTGCTTCTGCCCNAGGCGCNAGCTCNCTATCGCGATGCCTGGAAGAAACAAAGGTGTTAGGTGTTCCAAANCGCTGTGGATGGTTGCCAGTGGGGCACCGTCGTGCCCGAAGGCGGCAGCGCTGGCGACNCCGGTAGGACGATANCGGCTGCCAAACTCACTGTCCGANAGGGGGAGTATCTTTTGAGCGGCGAGAAGCATTTCGGCAGCGGGTCGGGAATGACTTCTTTCAAGATCACAACCGCTATCCCCGAAGGAGAATCGGAGATTGAAAGCTTCTTCATGGACAGCAATGGGATGGATCGGCTGGCGNGAAGCTGGCGGCGGAGTGGGACGGTTGGGGAATGACCGCCACCCAGAGCCACGCCATGACCTTTCAGGATTTTCCGGTAACTCGTTCCGCTTGGCCGGGGCTTCGGCAACAACNGCAGTTNGCGTGAGGTTCCGCCGAGTGCATGTTCACCGCTGTGATTCTCGGGGTCATNGAAGTGACCATCGATACANCACTGCGGCGGTTATATGGGGAAAAAGATTGGGCCCGTTCCTACGAGCAGACCGAGTGGGCGCAGATTGAGATAGAGTTCTGACTGATTCACCAGGCTTACGAGGGTATGCTCAGCTCGGTGGAGACAGGTGAAGGCGGAACTCAAGACACCCGATTGGGCAAAGAAGCTGTGGCCCAATNGGCTGAAACCGTCATGCTTCGTATCTGCAAGGTGATGGGCGGAGGAGCTACTCCCGCCGCTCACCCTTNGGCTATTGGCTCCAAGAGGTGCGGGCCCTNGGATTCCTAAGGCCCCCCTGGGCCCTGGCCTTCGACCAGATTTTCGAGGGGGCTACGGCTGATCCGGAGACGGTTGANGGGTAGATTGGGCTCGAGGATAGCGACCGTCTACTCCAGCGAAAACCCCTCGTACCCGTTGGCCGCNACCTCGTTGCGTTTGGCGCGCATCACTGGGGCGCTGTCGGGGGCGGTGAGGAGGACGCGGGCTTTGCCGGGGATGTTGGCCCCCACGAACCAGGAGTCGGCCTGGCCCCGGAGAATCTTTTCGCCCCCCTCGTTGACGTGCTGGACCCAATCGTCCTCCGCCTGGAGNGTGGGCGAGATACGCACGAACTCGTTCTCTCGGACGTAGCAGATGGCTTCGGCTACCCAGTCCACCAGGGGCTCGGCGGCCCGGACGAAGTTGCCGACCGAAGCCGAGTTGACGGTGAAGAGGTTGGGGAATCCGGCGCTGGTGATGCCCATGTAGGTTCGCGGGCCCCCGGCGAATTTCTCTTTTAATGACTTCCCGCCGATGCCGCGGATGTCCAACTTGTTCAACGAGCCGGTCACGGCGTCGAACCCAGTGGCGTAGATGATGACGTCAAACTCGTACTCGGCATCGCTGGTCTTGACGCCATTCGGGGTGATGCGTTCGATGGGAGCTTTGCGCACGTCGACCAGCAAGACGTTGTCTTGGTTGTAGACTTCGTAGTACCCGCTCTCGCATGGGAGGCGTTTGGAGCCGAACATATGGTCTTTGGGCACCAGCATTTCCGCAACAACCGGGTCGTGGACGCGTTCGCGAATCTTGTTGCGGAAGAACTCGGCGTAGTCCTCGTTGGCCTCTCCGGGAACCATGATGTCGTGGAAATTGGCCAGCCATTTCCCGAATCCTCCAACCTGCCACAGCCTCTCGTACTGTTCCAGCCGTTCTTCTGGCGAAACTTCCAGGGCCGACCGGGGGTCGAATTCGTGGATGAACGATCCCGGAGTTTCCATACACTTCTTGAATATCTCCGGGTAGTTGGCTTTGATCTCCCGCTGGGTCTCATCGTCGATGGGACCGTTGCGGAGGGGGGCGCAGAAGTTCGCCGTGCGCTGGAAGACGGTGAGGTGGGAGACTTCCTTTGCAATCTCGGTGATGAGCTGGACGCCGGTGGCTCCGGTGCCGATAACCCCCACCCGCTTGCCAGCCAGGTCCATGCCTTCATGAGGCCATCTGCTGGTGTGGCACCAGGGTCCCTTGAAGCTGTGTATGCCCTCAAAGTCGGGAGTGTATCCCGAAGATAGGATACCAACCGACGTTATCACGAATTGGGCCTTGGCTTGGTGGCCATCCTCCAGTTCGACTAGCCAGCGGCTNTCGTCCTCGTCAAATACGGCCGACATGACTCGGGAGTTGAGCCGGATGTTCGGTCGCAAGTTGAACTTGTCTGCCACATAATTGAGGTAGCGTTCGTTCTCGGGTTGTCCGGAATAGTGNTCCTTCCAGTCCCATTCCTGTAGGAGTTCCTCTGAGAAGGAGTATCCGTAAGAATAACTTTCCGAGTCGAACCGGCAACCCGGATAGCGGTTCCAATACCAGGTGCCGCCAACTCCGCCACCGTCATCAAATACCTGAACCGAGAGTCCTTTTGCTCGCAGACGGTACAGCGAATACAATCCCGTAACCCCGGCGCCGATGACTATGACGTCGAACTGGGCTATTTCCTGGGGCGTCCCCGCATCGGCTGCCGGTGAGTGATTCTCAAGGTTTGCCATGTAAATCTCCTAGAGTTATTTAGAGCGGAGTCATTGCGAAGGAATCATCCTCCAGTCCATCCAACGGTTTATGAGTTCTTATACCCTGCCAGAGGAACATTCGTTTGGCGACCTCAATTCTACACCAGNGGTGGTCAACCAGCACGTGGGATGAGTCTGCTGCGAGCGATTAACCGGTAGCAAGCATCTCGTCGGTGCTGAACCTGGGGGAGAGTAGTTGTGGGCCGTCTGGAGTGACCAGAATCATGTCTTGCAGGTGCCAGAANCTGACGTGGGGCTCCAATGCTAGAACCATTCCCTCTTCCAGTTCTTGGTGGCAATTGGGAACGATGTAGTGTTCCTGTTGATGCTACCAAGCCCCCACGCTATGTCCGACCAAGGAGACCCGGTCTTGGTAGCCTGCCTCTTTAAACTTGTTCGAGGCGAAACGGTGGATGTCGCTGGCTATGACACCGACCTGGCATTGATCGACTGTAGCCCGGTAGATATCCAGCATCAGCCGGTAGGTGTCCTTCTGTTCTTGGCTGGGATCGCCGACCACGACAGTTCGGGATTGATGCCCGGGGTAGCCTTGGTAGTAGGACACGTAGTCGTTGCGGATGATGTCGCCGCGTTGGAATTTCATGTCGCTCTCGCCGCCGTAAGCCACGGTGTTCCGGTTGCTATTCAGGATGCCGTGGGCCCACTGGGCGCCNCTCTGTACGCAACTGGCGACGATGCGGCTATGAACCTCCCGCTCGGTGTCGCCTTCCCGCACTGTGGGAAACACTTCCAGGTAGGCCTCATCGAGAATCAGCGCCCCTTCCCGAAGTAGCTCGACTTCGCCCGGTGTTTTGATCCATCGGACTTGGTCCATCATCCCGGTGCAATCTAAGATCTCTCCGCCAGGCAATAACCCGGCCATCTCTTCCCACCGGGCAGCGCTGACGTAGGTCTTTTCCAAGCCTACAACTCCCCGGTCCATGCCAAGATCTTTGAGGATTTCGGCCGCCTTTTGGTAGGGAGATTCGGCGTAGTCGTCGTAGACCACAATCTTCTCCAGCCAAGAGTCCCGCAGGGCCAGCGGCGCAGCGTAGTGGTTCAGAACCATGACCGGTTCACCGTGGCGAGGCCACACCAAAAGCACCTCCCGGGGAGAATCGGGAAAGTCCAGGTGCCGGCCCANAGTNCCCGGATAGGAGAAACCGGCCAGGTAGGTGAAGTTCTTTCCAGAGCGCAANATCAGGGCGGAACAACCTGCTAGNTCCATGAATCTGTTCAGNCGGTNGACNTTGGCGATGATTGTTCTGGTCTGATCTGACATGCTTTCCCTCCTGGCCGGATAGGCAACAACCTAACATCGTTGACGTGTGTTGACAATGGTTTTTCCCCTGCCCATAGTAAGGCCGAACCCGGATCTCATCGAGGTAAGATTATGCCGCATGAGGAATTCCACGACCCCCTTGCCCCGCCGGACCCNCTGCGGGACTGGTACGTCAACACCATCTGGGGCAAACAGGTCGACGACGACGACGTCCTATTCGAGGTTATGAGCTTGCAGGTGTTCCAGGCCGGACTTACCTGGCGCATGATTTTGAACAAGCGGGACGGGTTCCGTGCGGCCTTCGATGATTGGAGCATTAGGTCCGTGGCTGGTTTCGGGTCGGCCCAAGTAGAGGCTCTCCGAGAAGACCCTGGAATAATCCGTAACCGGCTGAAGATCCAGGCCACTGTCGACAACGCTCGCACCGTTCGATCCCTCCAAAACGAGCACGGAAGCTTCTGCAACTGGTTCTACAACGTTCTGGAAGGGACCGAATATCCGGCGCTACAGAAGGCGTTACGGAGTAAGTTCAAGTTCATGGGGCCGGAGATTTCCCGCATGTGGCTGATGGCGTCGGGACGTATAACCAGGGAAGAGGGCGACAAATATCGGCCATAAGAATACCGTGTCATCTTTGACATTGGAACAAATCAACGGGGTGTTTCGTCTTAAGGATTAAGCAAGCAAAGAATGCACTGAGAGGAGAACCCCGATGAAGAAGAACGTTGGGGCGGTATTCGGCATGGTTGCGATGCTCTTGTTGCTGGCGTCGGTCGCTTGCGCCGTGAGTACTCCGGACCCGGCATCAACCAACCGCCTCTTACCATCAAAATCACTCCCGATGCGGTGAAGGACGTAACCCGGACACCCGTCGCGGATGATTCAACACCAACAACGATAGAACCCACAGAACCGGTGACCTCCGATGTTTCTCCCACCGGCCCGCCGGCCCAGTCAACTTCCGGCCCGAGCATGGTGGAAACGATAGCTCCGATAGAGAGCGTTAAGGTCGCCGTCTCCGACGCCAGTCCGCCGGTTTATACCCTGTGAATCACGTCGGGTATCCCTGGCGGCTGCGTCAAGTTCGGCGGGTACGAGACTGTCCAAGAGGGCAGGTCCATCTACGTCACCGTAACCAACTTGGNNCCCGGCGAGCCCGTCCCCTGCACGACAATCTATGCCCAACATCAAGGTGAGGTCATCCTAGATGGAGGACTCACTCCGGGCGAGGCCTACAGCGTCGTCGTCAACGGAAAGCTGACCAACTCCTTTACCGCTGGCGACCCCAGGGGCCGTAAGATGGCGGTTGCAGAGTCACCGATCGAGATAGTGGAAGGGGCGGTCTCAGACTCCAACCCGCCGGAATATACTCTGCGGGTGGTCTCTAGGCTGCCATTGGGAAGTAGCTGCTCCGGGTTCAACGGTTACGACCTTTCCCGCCGGGGCGCCGGAATCGTTGACTTGACGGTAACCCACTTGGAAGTGACAGAGATTGTCTCGTGCGCCAAAGACCTACCGGTGGTGATGAACGAGATACCTCTGGGGGTGGAATTTATTTCCGGAGAATCGTACAAAGCAATCGTTAACGGAGAAGTAACCAACTCCTTCGTAGGCCGCGAACCCGCAGGTCGCCCGGTGGTCGTGAAGGAGTCGCCGGTTGAGAGCGTTGAATTGATTATCCTAGAGTCGTTCCCTCCCCAGTACCGAATCAAAGTGGTCTCCACAATGAGTGGTAGCAGTTGCTCGCAGTTCAACGGTTATGACATTTCCCGTCCCTTCGTCAACAACATTCAGGTGAAGGTGACCTACCTTGCTCCTGCGGGAGTAGTGGAATGCACCGCTGACGTAGCCTACGTGGAGACGGACATACCTCTGGGCAGCGACTTCAACTCCAAAGAGGAATACACCGTCGCCGTCAACAACGTAAGCGGGACTTTTATAGCACAATAGGCCCTGGGGTAGCGCTGATGGGCTATAGAGTAATCAGCCGGTCTGGGTTACTGTAGAAGAGCGGTTTTAGGAGGAAATGAATGGAGTACCGGAGTTGAGCGGCAACATATCAGTCACAGTATGGTTCGATTATTCCTGCCCCCATTGCCACCGGGGATTGGCGTGGTTGGACACGCTGTCCGGTGAACTGCCCCTCACCATATACCGACGGCCCTATCTGCTCCGCCCTGACGCTCCATTAAAGACCGTCTTGGCACAGGAGCGGGCGACTGAAACGGCATCACCATCCCAGACTGAATCAGGCCGCCGTCCTCCATTGGCCCCTCTTGGCGCTCAACCGGCGGCGGAGCCCTTCTCCAGCCGCTCTCTTAGCACTGTACTGGTCCACGAGGCTACGGCGTTCGCTAAAGATCACGGCAAGGATCGGGAATTCTACCTGGAGGTCTCCGGAGAATACTGGCGAGGGGGCGCCGATCTGGGAAGCATCTATACCGTCCGACGGTCGGCCATCAAGATTGGTCTGGATTGGTCGGCCATGTGGCCGGCTCTGGAATCCGGTCACTACCGTGCCAGAGTGATGGAGGAGCATCGGGTGGCTGTGGAGCGGGGTGTGAAGGGAGTACCGTCCTATCTCATCGCTGGGAAGATGTATACGGGCGGCGTGGGTCTTGATGCTTTGCGTGCCGCGCTGGAAGAGGCGGGGTCGGACCGGTAGCGCTCAGGCAGCCGCCGGGGTGGCTCTTAACTGGGGCGGCTTGGCCAGCAAGATGAGTCCTATGGTCCCGACCCCCACCATTCCAAGGGTTATAAACGCTAAGTGATAACTCCCCGAGACGTCGAANACCAGCCCTGAGAATATCGCACCTACGGCCTGTCCCAAACCTACGAAAGGCTCGGTTACTCCCCTTATCACCCCGATGGATTGGCGCCCGAAATAGTCGGCGTAAGCTACGGCGGGCACGACTAGAATCCCTCCCACTGACGCACCCCATAACGACGCTATCAGAAGCGCTTGCCATATGGTGGTGACGGACGGGAATAGAAACAACGATACTACCATCATCAATGCGACAGCGGCGTAACAATACCGGATGGGAACCCTCTCCACCAGCCAGCCCCACACAAGACTNCCGATTCCGGTGAACGCTGCATTGAAGCTGATGGCCAGAGCCGAAATAGCAACCCCGAGGCCTTGGTCGATGAAGTAGGCTCCTTGGTGGGTGTTCGTGCCTGCTTGCATCAAGAAAAGCATTCCCGTGGCCAGCGCAAGAAGCCAAAGAGTAGGGGTCCGGCGTGCGTCTCCCAATGTCCAGTTGGGTTCTTCGGCCGGTGCGGTTTCCACCTGCGACTTTTCCTCTTTCCGTTCTTGTGGTATATCGGGCGTCAGTCCCAGTGACTCNGGGGACTGCCGGATAAATAACGCAACCGGTCCCAAGGCCGCGGCCCATACGATTACTCCTAGAACCATCCAAGCAGCCTGCCAACCCCAGTAAGTAATTACCAATCCGGCCACCAACGGAAATATGATCATGCCCAAAGAATGGGATAGGAACAGGACGCCGGTAGCCCGACCGCGCCGTCTCACGAACCACCGGGATATCGCTACAGAGGGTCCTATCTGGAATGAACTGGAGAATAAAACCCGGCTCATTCCGAAGGCCAGGTAGAACGCAATGGGAAAGGTGGCCCAGGCTAAAGAGAAGGTAGATATGCCCAGAGCTANAACGCTGACCGTGAGAATCACCCGAACGCCGTATCGATCAGAGGCCCAGCCGACTATTGGAGAAGTGACTGCAGCCACCAATCCGCCAAGGCTGGCGGCGCCTGCGATCAAGGTGCGGCTCCACCCCAAGTCGTCAGAAATTGGGAATATGAAAACTGCCAGGGTGAGGCTGGCAGCGGCGTTCCGCACGAACATGGCGTCGCCAGCCGCAAAGAGGATAACCCAGCCGTAGTAGAAGGGCAATTTGTGGGCGAGCCGGTTAATCAAGCTATATCTATCCCATGAATAACTCCGTCGGCATTCGGAACGACTGGAAACCGAAGACCTGCGGAGAGAACGTTTAAGATTTCGATGCCAGTATGTGCTTCGCCATAGTCAGGCGCATGCGGAAAGCTGGTGAAAATCACTCCAACCTAGGCATATTGTAACGGTCTTCGGGATTTACCCATCCCTTGAAATTGGGGGTTCGCTTTTCGGCGAAGGCCATTCTCGATTCCATCTGATCGGATGTATCGCCGTGTTCGTGAAGGGCCGCCGCCAACCGGGTCAGGTTTGGAGCAACGTTGGGACGCATCTGCCGCATCATGTGGAAGGTGTTGACCCGGGATGCCGGAGGCAGCGTCAGTAGGTGCTCAGCCATCCCGAAGGCGGTGGGCAAAAGCTCTTCAGGTTCGACCAGACGGTTGATGAACCCAACTTCATAGAGGCGCTGGGCGGTAAAC
>PANP01000056.1 GCA_002708395.1 Dehalococcoidia bacterium | reverse complement strand
GATTTGCACGGGATCTACCGTTATTTGCTCGTCTTGGGAAGGTGGACGTCTTTGGAATATCAGGTTGGCCGGGGCCACCATCAAGAAGAAGATGGGACCCAGGGTTCTGAGAGCTAGGCGCCATCCGAAGGCCAAGATTAGTATCTGAGATAGTGGCGTAAAGATGCCTTGTCCCAATGGATTGCCGGCGTCCGCCAAGCCAAGAACCCTTCCCCGTGACTTGGGGAACCAAGGAGCCAGGACAGCCGTGGCGGTGAAGGACGAAACGATGGTCTCGCCGATGGTGACCAACACGCCGTAGCAAATGAAAAGCTGCCAAAAATCCGATACAAGGCTACTTAGTAGAAAACCGAGAAGAATAAACGCCCCGCCCACCGGGAATAGAAACCTGGGCCCCAACCGGTCCAATAGGTTTCCCAAAAGGGGCGCGATAAGCGCCGCAGTCAATCCGCCCACGGAAAATATCGCCGCCGTCGCCGCTGCGCTGCGGCCGAAGCCATCGCGCAGAGCAAGGAACAGCACCGGCGCGCTGTTTTTTATGCCGCCCTCAACAGCTAGGTTGGTGAAAGCTAGTGAGAATATCGCCCAACCGTAGTGGGCATTGCCTTTTATTTTCCGGACGGGTGTCTGCAGCAACTTCTAGAGCCTTTTCATCGAATCATACCGATGGTTAGCAGACAGCTTGGCCTGCTAAGTAGCATTAGCACAGGGATAGGCAGGCTACCTGACGGGATCCCAGGGGATTATACATCTTGAAAAGAGGGAAATCGCCACAGCCCCCTTTACGAAAGGGGGCTGTGCTTGGTGCAGTGGAGGGTCTAGGGCGGTGTGTCGGTTTTACCGCGATGGATACAACCCTTGGATCTTCTGCTTTTGGGATCCTAGAACGACGATGTATATCTGAGTCCAAAAGCAGGGAACCGGGGTTCTATCTGAGTTTAACCTCAGGTTGTGACCCCGCGGGCCGGGCTATTCTTAGTATCTGTCCGGATGGTGGATCAACTCGATCAGGTTTTCGTCGGGGTCACGGAGGTAGGCGTAGTAGTGACCGTCGTAGTCCCTCACTCCCGGTGGCCGGCCACCGTCGAAGGGTACTTGGATCGCCGTCAGATGGGCCATCATCCCTTCCCAATCTGGAATCTCCACGGCGAAGTGGTTGGTCTCCAGATAGGTCGGCTCCGGCGTTAGGTGACAGTGAATCTCCGAGGATCCCAAGCGCAGCTCCAGTTGCCTGGGATGCTCGATGGGTTCAGCGTCGAAGACTTTCTGATACCACTCGCTGGTCCGCTCCCGGTCCCGTATGCCGACGTTTATATGATGGATGTCGCTGACTCTCGACATGGCGTTCATCTCCCGTAGTTTTCAGGATATCGATTAAGCTGCGTCCAGGTGGAAGAACTCCACAACGTTATCCACCAGCATCTTCCGCCTCTCGTCCTGAGGGACACCTTCGAAGATTCGGTCGATCACGGCTTGAGAGTCGGGGTAGTCTGACTCCTGATGGGGGAAATCGGTGGCCCAGATCAACCGGTCCACGCCCACGTGGTGGCGCATCTCCACGCCGATGGGGTCGTCCAGGAAGCCCCAGTAGATGTGTTCCTTGATGTATTCGCTGGGGAGGCGCTTCAAAGCCTTGAAGCCCAGCATATCTTCGGCCCACCAGTGGTGCCGCTCGTAGCGCAGGTCGGCCATGTGCAGGAAGAAGGGCAGCCAGCCGGCGTGGGTTTCGGCGTAGTAGACCTTCAGGGTGGGGAAACGATCAAAAAGACCGTCGAGAACCATCTGCACCACGTTGAGACCGCCGACCCGGTGGAACCGGGACACCTGCTCAGCCAGGCCGGAGGTTCCNAGCTTCTTCCAAACTTCGGGCGATTCGTTGGGGTATTTCAACAGCGGGCCGGAGCGTTCGCCCAACCGGTTCATCTGGATATGTATCGTTACCGGCATGGCCAGGTCCTGAGCCGCCGCCCAGAAGATGTCGTCGTCGGGTGTCGGATAACCCTTGTTATTAGGGAAGGCGCTGAGTAGGACTCCCTTGTAGCCCATGCGGGCGCAGCGTTCCATCTCGGCGGTGGCGTCCCTGGCGTTGGACATGGGCATGATTCCCAGGCCAATCAAGCGTTCCGGCGACTCCGCGCAGTACTCTTCCATCAGCCAATCGTTGTATCCGTGAACGATGGACAGATAAGCATCGTCGTCGGGGACGTTACGCCAGAACCAGGGTCCGCCCACCTGGCAGGGATACAATACCTCGGCGTCGATCCCGTCCCGATCTTGTTCCTGCATGCGTTGCTGGGGAGAGCCGGTGCCCGGCGTCCCTTCATAGGTCTGACCGAAAGGAGTCCAGTTGTCTCGGCCTTTGCCTCCGTATAAGTCCGACGGCACTTCCCGGGCAATCTCACCTTCGATGAGCCAAGCATCGCCGCCGGTGGCGGTGCGGATGAGCCGGGGCGCGCGGTCCCGAAACTTTTCCGGAACGCGGTGTATCCAACGTTTGGAGTCCACTTCAAGATGCGAGTCCCCGGAGATGCACTGATAAGTCCTGGCTGCCATAAGTTCCTCCGCGTTCTTGTCGACTGATTACTAACGGACTTGTCATTAACGGACTTGCCGTTTGAGAAAATAGAGTAAGGACAAAGGACAGGATTTGCAAGCGATTACCCAGGTTGACGACGTTTTGTGCCGGTATTCGTAGAGATTGTTTGACATTTATAAGCCTCAATGTTAGAACCGAGGTGCATTCGCCTCCCCTCGTTCTCCGATAAGTTTGTCCGGTTATATTGTTCCTACGGAGTACGGATATGAGACGGACCATCCCATCGATTTGGAGATTAAGAAATGGCGTTGCGCATCACCATGGCCTATTCGGACAATCCCCGCATCCAGCCGCTAAGAGACGGCACGGTCAAACCGGAAAACATAGACCTGGAGATGATTACCGTCCCGCCCAGCGATCTTTTCTACCGCAATCTGGCGTTCGACGAATTCGATGCATCGGAGATGTCCATATCCGAAACTCTGTTGGCAAAGGAGCGCAACGATGGCACCAAGTGGGACTGGTCGGCGCTGCCTTGCTTCTTGAGCCGGGGCCATGTCTGGCCTAACCTTTATGTCAACACGTCGTCCGGCATCGATAGTCTGGCCGATATCAAAGGGAAGCGCATCGGCGTTCCCGATTACGACATGACCGCCGCCCTATGGTTCCGGGCGACGTTGAAGGACCTCTATGGTATCGAAGCCAGCGACAACACCTGGTACAACGGCCGGACCATAGAGTTCAGCCACGGCGGCGCTCTGGGTTTGGACGACTCCGGTCCCAGAGGGGTGGAACATCACTGGCTGACTGCGGACCAGACGTTGGACGTGATGCTGGATAAAGGTGAGATTGACGTTTACACCGCTTTGCGTCCCGGCCCGGTGACCACCGGCGACACAACCGTGATTGACCGATACGGCGGCACTCCCACCACCGGCAACCCCAACATCCGCAAACTTCTCCCAGATGACGGGAAAGCTCTTGTTTACGAGTACTTCCAGAAGACCGGGTTCTACCACTGCAACCACCACGTCATCATGCAGAACCGCATCCTGCGGGAACATCCCTGGGCGGCGTTGGAGCTATTCAAAGCCCTACAGCGCTCTAAGGAAATAGCCTACGAGCGAGCGAGGCGGGCCCAATCCGTATTGATGTACTTTCCCGGCCAGGACTTCCAAGACCAGGCTAAAGCCCTGGGGGAAGACCCGTATCCCATCGGAATCAGGGCCATGGGGAAGAACGTGGAGAGGGCGATTCAAGGCTCCCTAGAGCAAGGCTTAATCACCAAGCCCATCGCTCTGGAAGATCTCTACTTCCGGACTACACTGAACACCTAGCCGACGGTGGTTTTGCCACAGAGACACAGAGGCCACGGAGACAGGACCAAATAATTTCTCTGCGTTCTCCGTGAACTCTGTGGTGAAATCGGACCTGCCGCCCAGCGGGGATGCGGGTTAATCCTGGGTGGGCACTTGGTGAGACATCTGAATCTCCCGGCGTTCTTTGCCGGATTGGAACAGAGCTAGCAGCACTTCTAGAGTGGCCTTGCCCCAATGTCCATCGTTGGCGGGGCGGCGGCCGTTCACGACGGCTTGGTAGACTTCTTCGATGATGCCGTCGCGTCCGTCGGGAGTGTTGGGTAGGGTAATCTCCCGCTTTTCGTCCTCACCGTAGACCATCAGGCCGTTTGGGGTGAGGCGAACGTCCCCTTTGTCGAAACTGGCAACCAGCGGACCGCCCAATATCCACGGGGTTGGGCGCCGTTGACCTGGCGCTGCTCNCGAGGCGTCCCGGTTCGTCCCGCCAAAGCGGCGGTCCCTCTTTAGAGCCGTTTCCGCCTCTTTGCTGCCCGCTTCCCGCAATGCAGTGCGAGCCCTTGCGTAGACGGGTGGGTCCGGCCAAGCGTCGCCCTCGTCCACCCGGTAGGTGAGTTCACGGGAGCTGAAGTGGTCGTAGCCGCTATAAACTGCCGTGGCGACAATGCCGTTCTCGAACTCTAAAAAGCTGGAATAACAGCCCGGCACCGGGCGGGTCTCGTCCCACACGCCGGTCATTGCCCGGACGCTACGCACCAGCCCCCCGGCGATGGTCCTCAAGATGTCGAATTGATGGGGGCCTTGCCGCCAGGGCACTCCCCCTCCCAACTCCGGCGTCAGTTCTTCCGCTGTTCGGGGGCTGTATAGCCAGTCGTTGTAATACCAGTAGTTAATCATTCGCAGCTTGCCCAGTTCTTCGCTCACCACCATCTCTCGAATCTTCCGGACCCGGGGTTCATAGCTGTGCTTAACGTTAACTGCCAGTTGCACGCCGTTCTGCTCTGCCGCCTGAATCATGGCATCGGCTTCTTCGAGAGTCAGGGTCATGGGCTTTTCCATGTAGACATGCTTCTTGCTTTCAATGGCGGTCAGGGCATGCTCGGTGTGGAACTGGTTGGGAGTGGCGATGTATACCACGTCGACATTGGGACTCTGGCAGAGGGCTTCAGCGCTGAGGAAGGTTTCGCCCTCATATTGGGTGCGGAACTTGTCCAACTGTTCCTGGTCGATGTCAGCCGCTGCAGTGACGCTGACCCGGGAATGGCGCGCGAAAGCGGGTAGCATCTGGCTGGCGCCACCCCCCAAACCGATGATGCCCAGATTCAATAGCGGCCCGTTGCCGCTGCCTCCGGAACTGGTCATATCATCTCCTTGGCGCCAAGATGTTATCTGATCTCAGGTATAAAGTTGCCTACTACAGTGGCCTACTACAATAGGATGCGTCGAATCGTGGTAGAAAAACCGGTCTAGTTGTAACTCCGGCGCGGGATTACTTTTCTTTGACGAACATNGCTAGGATGGTCTGGGCAATCTCNTCGGNNTTGNGGCCCATGGNGGCCATGGCGGGTAGCAANCCCAGAGAAATCNCGGGGTCTTCAGACACCGCCGNCAGGAACACGGGCCGTGGCAGATAGTAACNGGTCATCGGTTCTATGGCGGTCACGGTAGCCGAGCGCGGCAATCCGTCGATCAGCCCAATCTCCCCGAAGGACTCTCCTTGGGCCAGAGTTGCCAGGTCTACGGCCANATCGCCGCTGGCAGCCGGTTTGGTTACCTGGGNCATCCCGGACTTGATGATGTAGAGCCCGTCGNTGGGCTCGTTTTCCTTGATGACGTGGCCGGTAGGGAGGGCGACTAGATGTATCCTGGACGCCAGTTTCTGTAGAACTTCCCGACTAAGGTGCTTAAACAACTGCACGTTGGCGAGGAAGTTCGCCTTGTACTCGATACTGGACACGAATCTTGNCCGGACNTGACNGTCGCCTCTGACGCTGGTTGCCTGGACCTCTGGNGCCGGTGCCGCTTCCGNTTNCGNTNNCGGCTCTGNTTCGNCTTCCGGTTNGAACACCGGCTCCGTATANCAGTTGGGACAATTCATGACCCCGGAACTTTCGCACTCGGGGCATATCTCGTCGCCGGATCTGCCAATCTTTCCCAGTCCTCGGCATTTTGAGCAGACCACGGTGCTACTGTCCTGACATACAGTGCGATTTGGCATTACAACCTGTCCATCTTATCTGTCTCTGTAGATCCCGCCGGATCAGTCGATTTACCCGTGGGGTAAAGGGCGGGATATCAGGTCTTTTATCCGATCAGTCATGTCCGATTGGTCGTAGGCGTTCAGCAGATTGATGCGGTTCCGGTTGGGGTCTCCGCCGTGCCAATATTCGTAGACTTCCTGGCGCATGCCGAAGGAGGAGACGGCCAAGTCGTGGGCCATTCGGAACAGCCTGGACTTGTACTCAACGTCCACTCCCTTGCCGCGCATGTACCTTTCTAAGTCGCGGCGAAGCTCGGGATTGGCCAAGTCTTTTTCGCTGGGCTGCATAATCAATCCGGAACCCGATATCTCCCGTAGGAGTTCAATCATCCGAGCTGATGTCTGGGCGAAGTAGATATTCATCCCCGTCATTGGCCCCAGGGACATCAGCCCACCTTCGGTCATGAATGAGGTGTGTTCCAGACCNTCCATGGCATGCCGCCACATCTCNGTGTAGGTAACCATCTCACCCAGTTTGGCCGACACCTCCCGGTACTCTTTCACTCCTATCGCTTCCGCTACCATGGTGGCGACCCCGGTCATGAGCTTCATTCGCTCGTGGATCCGGCAGAGATTAGACCATCCCATAAAGTTGATGCCGCCGCCGAACCGCTGGAGCAACGGGGCGGCCTCGTAAAGCATGAAAACCCGCTCCCAGGGCACCAGGACATTTTCGAAGAAGAGCATCGAGTCCTGTTCGTCATACAACCTACCCAGAGGGTGGCCGTATGAACCGGGCCATTGAGAAACCGGTTCGCGGCAGAGAATCTTCATGCCGGGACTGTTGGTGGGGATGGAGAAGGCTAGCACGAACCGGGGGTCTGCCCGCCTGACGAATGTTGCGGAGAGAGAAACATAGGTCTCGTTGCTGATGGGAGCGGCGGTGGCCAGTTGCTTAGCACCGGTGACGATGATGCCGTCCTTGGTTTCCTCCACCACATGCAGGGCGACTTCCTCTTCGAGGGCGGCTCGTTGCTGGTTCTGGGGCTGTTCGCTACGATCCACCTGGGGGTCCCCCAAAGCGTGGGTCAGGAAAAGGTCGTTCTCAGTGCAGAAGCGCTGGTAGTTGACTATATTCTCGCCAAAGTCGCAATGCGGGTTTTTCACTGCGCTAAGGGCATCCTTGGTGTTGTACAGCGTGATGATGTGGGGCGCCAAGATGTCGGGGCTGCGGCCCAGTTGCCCCCATGACTGCTCATTCCAGAGTTCGCTGTTCCGGCGTTTCTTTTTCAAGTCGTCCATGGACCGTGGCAAGAGCCAGGACAGACTACAACGGTTCCCGGTCTCCGGGGAGATAAAAGTCATCTCGTCTTTATATTCGTCGCTCACTTGGAGGTCATATATACGGGCTAGTTCGTGGACCATGCCGGTTAGAGCTGGATNGGTAGTTACATCTTGGACCCTTTCGCCGTCCAGCCAAACTTCACGGTTGTCTCTGAGGCTTTCGATGAACCGGGCACCGGTCATTGCTCCGAGAGCGGAAGTAGCGTCCAGAGCCATGGGGTCCCTCCTTACTGGCTGGGCCGGGCGGTGTGGACAAGCCCGGAAACCGCAGCCGAAAACTGAAAGTTAAGTCCTGGGCCGACTGCCATNGATATACCGATAGCATAGGACTGTATAATCATATGCGTCCGATTATCCTATCGCAAGAATCCCTCCACCCGGAAAAAGCCGTCGAATTTACTTATAATCCGGGCTGAAACTCTTGAGGCTGTAACTGGAAGCCTGTGTTAACATATGCGATGGTTCCTCTCTGCGTAGGCAGCCGGTCCTCTTTCCATCCCAATAGCGAACCCGGAGCGTAGACCTACGGCACATCGCGACTCGTATAGCTTGCGGGGGAATCTGAGGGCGAATCCATGAGACCATATTCACCACATCGTGGTGGGACACGCGAGCCGTCTTTGCGACTGACTCTATTCAAATCAGGACGTAGGACCGAGAAGATATAAACATATGACCGAAGATACAACTTTGTCTTCAGTGGGCATTTTCCAGGATATTCCGGAAGAACCTGCTGCGGATTCACGCCAGGGAATCCAGGAACTCCTTTCCGACGGCGCGATTAACGGAGCGAACGGGGAGGCGAAGAACGTGGGTTCCTGGTCGAAAGACTATCAGGAACTGACCGGGCTAGTTAGGCAAAAAGGCCTACTTGCGAAACAACCCCGGTATTATGCCGCCAACTTTCTAATCACCCTGAGTATGATGGGCTTTGGTATCGCTATCCTGGCGGTGACCGATGCTCTTTGGGTGCATCTGCTTGACGCCGTTCTTCTTTCAACGGTGTTCGCACGGCTTGCGTTTCTAGGCCACGATGTGGGGCACCGGCAGATATTCCGGTCGGCTAGACGGAACGACATGACGGGTCTGGGAATCGCGCTTCTGCTGGGTATGGAGCGGACTTGGTGGGTTGAAAAGCACAACCGGCATCACAGCAATCCGAATCAGATGGGCATGGACCCGGACATGGACATTCCGGTTCTGGCTTTTTCCCAAGATGATGCCCGGTCTAAACGAGGCCTCTACCGCCTCATAGTCCGCTACCAGGTTTGGCTGTTCTATCCCATGTTGTCCATGGAGGGCATGCTTGGGTTGAGATTGGCGGGTTTCATATACCTGCTGCACAATAAGGGCAAGTATCCAGGCATTGAGCAGTTGCTGTTCGCCGGACACTTCGTGATTTACTTCGGTCTGCTGTTCTACCTACTGCCCACCTGGCATGCCGTTGGTTTCATCGTGATTCACCAATTGCTGTTCGGCCTGCACATGGGCGCTGTTTTCGCCCCCAACCACAAGGGGATGCCCGTATTAGAGAAGGGTAGCGAGATTGACTATTTGACCCAGCAGGTGGTCACGGCCAGGAACATCAAGGCGAGTCCATTCATTGATTTCATGTACGGTGGGCTCAACTACCAGATCGAGCACCACCTCTTCCCCAACATGCCTCGCAACCGGTTGGGCGAAGCCCAGGAAATAGTGCGGGCGTTCTGCCTGGAGCGGTCCCTGCCTTACCATGAAACCGGCGTGTTCAAGTCCCATCGGGAGATTCTGGGGTACTTCAACGAGACGAGCGCACCGCTGAGGAAGAGTTAGTCCCGTTCGTCCTGAGCCCCGATTGGCATCGGAGCCTCGACAGAGCCGGATCTGCAGTAAGACCGGGTGCGCTAGGCTGCTTAGTGTCAGCCTCCCCGCTTCTTCCCGGTCTTTTCTTCAAATAGCTGCCAGGTCCGATCATTGAATGGATAGTACTTGCCCGGAGAGCATTTCTCCACTGCCAATTGGGCCTTTATCACTTCCTCAACCTCTTCCCGTTCGTGGGCGATCTGAATCACCTCGTCCACGATGGCATGAGGAACCACCACTGCTCCGTCATCATCGCCCACTACGGCGTCGCCGGGGCGGACCAAGACTCCTCCGCATTGGATCGCATCGTTGACCTGCCATGGCCAGAACTCGGCGGGCCCCTGCTTGGCGGTGGTGCTGGCGCTGTAGACGGGGAATCCGTATTCCTTCAGCGACACACTGTCCCTGGCCCCTCCGTCGGTTACCAACCCGCCCACTCCCCGCTGCATCAGCCGGAAGAACTTAATGTCGCCGCCGATGGAACTGTAGGTCCACCGCATGGCGTCGATGACCAGTACCTCGCCGGGGCCGCACAACTCAAAAGCCACGTATTCTGCCGATTGGTCGCCTTTGGGCTTGTCGTCAACCAGGTCGGGACGGTGTGGGACGAATCTAAGGGTGACGGCCCNGCCCGCCATCTTCTGGCCTAATTGGAGGGGGCGTGAACCTTCCACGTATCCCATGGGCCAGTTTTTCACCCACAGGGCATCAATCAAAGTTTGGGTGGGGATTCCTTTCAATACTTCCAAAGTTGCATCGGAGATGGGTGGCAGGTCTGACATTTTCTTACCTCGTCTTGAAAGTCTAGTAATTGGTTGTAGGGGGGGGAATCCCCACAACCCCCTTTTACGAAAGTGGGGCTTTTCTGGTGTTACTCTGATACTAGGTCTGTTAGCTGGGGGGATGTCATGGACCAACGGGCGCATGGAGTTCTCCCAGCCGGTTTGGTTATTCATATAGACGAAGATAATCGCCCAATAATATGAGCTAAGTCCGTCATCTATTGCCTCGCCTCTTGCATCGGAATCTTAGAATAATCCCACTACTAATTCCCCCCTTTCGTAAAGGGGGCTAGGGGATTTACCCTACTCCCGCGTTAGGTCAGACAGTAGGTGCATAGAGTCTCCCCAGCCTATGCGGTCCTCGATTTACTCGGAGCGAGGTTCGCCATGCATTACGCCGCCCCTCGCACCGGCATCGTGGAACATTCCGCAACTAACTCCCCCTTTCGTAAAGGGGACCGGGGGGATTTACTCCGGCACCAATTCCGCCAGCCGGGGCATGACGTCTTGGGCCAGCAGGCGCATGGAGTTTTCCCAGCCGGTCTGGTCGTCCATGTAATCGTAGATTAGGGTGAGCAGAGTGCCGAAGCCTCCGGACATCTGGTAAAGGTTTCTCAGTTTCTTCTCGACCGTGTCTGGCGAGCCGATGAGCCACAAGTGTTCGGCCATGTATTCGGGGCTGACCGATGAGTCCGGCATATCCGGGTCATGTTTGAAGACTTTTAGCAGGTCGAAAGCGTCGAACAAGGGCAGCAGGTAGTCCCGCCACACCCGGCCCAGCATACCGTTGACGCTCCGCTCGTAGGCTTCGTCGTCGCTTCCCGCCACGAAAACGTCCCGCACAATTCGCCATTCCCGGCGGGATGGCGTTTTGCCGGTGCGGGCGGCGCCCTCTTCCACCGAGTCCCAATGACTGGCGATGTATTCGTTGTTCAAGCCTAGGCTCATGGGGATGAAGCCTCGTTCGCCGGCAATCTTCAAGGTTTCAGATCCGATNCTGACGGACGCCACGCCGATGGGTGGATGGGGTTTCTGGTAGGGGGTTAGGAAGTACTTGAGGGTGCCGTACATGGTGTCGGGAAGGTTGACGTTCCAGAATTTACCCTTGTATTCGAAGGGACCCNTGTTCTCCCAAATCTTCAAGATTATGTCAAGCGATTCCCGGGTCATCTCCCGGTGCTCGCCTGCGTTGCCNTCGACGTCGAAAAGTGTGTAGTCGCTGGGCAGTCCGCCGGAGCCGATGCCGAACATGAACCGGCCTTGGGCCAGATGGTCCAGGTAGGCCACCCGGTGCGCCAGTTCCGCCGGGTGGTGGTAAGGTAGCAGATGGACCCCGGTGGCNAGCTTGATGTTCTTAGTCCTCATCAATGCCTGGGCAATCATTATGTCCGGCGCTGGGATCGGTTCCCATGGACTGGTGAAATGTTCTCCGATCCAGGCTTCGTCGTAGCCAAGGTCGTCGGCCAGGNACAAGCAGTCCAAGTCCCATTGATGAGCTTGGAACAACTCTCGTTCCGGTGGATGCGAGGGCATCATAAACATTCCGTATCTCATAGCATCCTCCTGTATGGCTCGGTGCCAGCGTACGGGGTAGAAATCCCCCCAACGTCTCTTTACCAAAAGGGGGACTCATGGATACTACTCCGGGTCCGTCACCCCGTCTAGCCATAGCTTTCCTGATGTCCACGCTGGGGTTACACTCTTGAGGGTTCCGCTGAATGACGCGACCGGAATCGATATTTGAAGGAGGACCGTTAGATGCATCGACTGTCCCGGAACAAGACTAGTTGAACCAGGAAAAAGAAACGGACGCTCTCCAAAGTCCAAGGCAAGGGATATTCTACGGATGGTGGCTGACCGGTATCGCCGCCTTTGTCATGGTTATCGGCACCGTGCCCATCTTCCAGGGCATGACGGCTTGGTTCGTGGTGCTGGAGCAGCAGTTTGGATGGAACCGCGCCCAGCTGTCTTTAGCATTCTCGCTTACTCGGGCAGAGGGGACCGTTATGGGGCCCGTTGCCGGATATCTGGTGGACAAAGTTGGCCCCCGTCGTATGGTCTTGAGCGGCTTGTTGGTTATGGGCGTTGGGTTCTTGTTGTTCAGNCGCGTAAACNATCTGTGGCAATTCTATGGAGCGTTTGTGTTGGCGAGTATGGGGGCNGGGTTCGGCACCTGGCTTCCCATGATGACGGTGTTGAATCACTGGTTTCAAAAGAAACGCTCCTTGGCCATGTCCCTAGCGATGGAGGGATTCGCCTTGGGCGGNGTTTTCGTGATACCGGTTCTGGCCTGGTCTATCGACCCCGAAGAGCCGGACCGGTTGGGATGGCGGGCAACCGCAGCCATCATAGGACTGGGATTGATTGTACTGGCGGGGCCGGTTTCTAGGTTGGTTCGAAACCGTCCTGAAGAGTATGGGGAAGTCCCAGATGGGCGAAGAAACAGTCAACTGGAATCCGAGGCAACGGGATCCAACCAAGGGGACCAGGCGGANGGGGACTACACCTGGCAGGAGGCGGTCCGCACCCGNGCTTTTTGGCTGATTACCATGGGCCACGCGGGTACTTCAATAGTTGTCGTTACGCTGACGGTACACCTAGGCCCGATGCTCACCGACCAGGGGTACTCACTACAGATGGTGGCTTGGGTGGTGTCTACCTATACCGCTGTGGGGGCTGTATTCACACTGATAGGCGGCTACATCGGTGACCGGGTGCCCATCCACTTGGCCTTGTTCATATTCTCAATCGTCCAGTCCGTGGCGGTGGTGATTCTGCTGGCGGCGGANACTGTCCCATNGATGTTTCTGTTCGCCGTGGTNATGGGTGTCGGGTTTGGTGGGCGTGCGCCGATGACCACGGCCATACGGGGAGTCTATTTTGGGAGGCGTGCCTTCGCCAGTATCACCGGCGTCTCCATGATTCCGATGAACGTGCTGATGCTGGCGTTTCCGCTGTTTGCGGGCATCATGTTCGACCGAGTGGGGGACTATATGATTCCGTTCTCGGCACTGGCCGTGACCAGTTTTGTTGGGTCAACGATGTTTTTGCTGTTGGGGAAGCCTGCGCTGAAGGCGGGATAGGTTTAGGGCGGATAAATACCCCCCATCCTAACCTCCCCACTTGTGGGGGAAGGTTAGGATGGGGGGTCGGGCCTCTGGTGGAACCAGTTTGCGATGCGCGCTACTTGATGCTTGCGGCCAGCAGTTCCTTCAACTCGGTAACCGAGTCTTGTTGCCAATCCGCAGCTCGGGCGGCGGTGCGCTCCCGGCGCGCCCGGCCGAAGGCCTGCTCGTCGATGTCCGGGTTCTCTGCCCGGATAGATTCCCCAATCTCCGCGATCTCTAACTCGGCGGAAACGGGGCGCTCGATCCAGTGGCAGATGTAATCGTGTTCCTTGGTGTAGAAAACAGCCACGGGGATGGACATCCACTCGCCGTTTTTGAGGTACTCGTTCATGATGTCGTGGTGCTGATCCCGGGGGAAGATGCTCATTTCCAAGCCTGCCGCATCTGCAACCCGGGCCAGCATCGGCATCCCGCGGATCACGTCGCCGCACCAGTCTTCGCCCAGTACTAACATCTTGGCTGGGCCATTGGGCCGGCTGGCCAGTTCCTTCAAGTCTTTGGCGTCTTCAGGCTTAACCTGGAACTTATAGAACTCTTCGAACCTGGCCTTGTTCACCTTGATCTGGTCTATGTAGTCGCTGTAGCTAAAGCCTTGTTGGAACCTTTCGGGTGTTACGACGCTTGTTTCACTAGCCATGATTGTCCTCCATTATCGTTGGGGTGGGATTGCCGTTCAGTCGGTGACTTGGGATGAACCTACGGCCCATCAGCCGATCTCTCAACCGTGGTGGCCCTCAAACCCGATCTCAACCCGGCCATCCGGATACAGAATTATGGGAACGGTGTCACCATACATCAGCGCTTCGTCCAGGTCATCCTGACTCTGGTCGACCCGTTTCTCTTCGTATTGGATGCCCTGCTTCGCCCAACTACTGCGCAGGTGGTCGCAGGCGGGGCATACGGTCAGCGTGTATACCACTGGAATATCGGCCATGGGTGTCCTCCAATCGGCTATTGAAGCCATTCTACATCGCAGTGTGATGCCTGTCATCCAGACATGCGATGCCGGGCGTGCTGACCCGGTTCAAGCCGCCGTCGTCTTGTGTCCCCCAGCCTGCCCAGCTATAATGTCGCTGCCTCGGCGGAGGCCCGCAATAGCTCTGGTTTCGCCACCCATAAACCCTCGAGACCAGAGAGTCTTAGATCTACTGGGCTATCCGCTCTAAACTGCCAACAGAAGCCCGAGTAGGAGAAAAATGATTGGTCTAATAGTCACCATTAACATCAAGCCTGAGCACAAAACAGCTTT
>PANP01000055.1 GCA_002708395.1 Dehalococcoidia bacterium | reverse complement strand
CGGCCAGCCACGGCTTGCTCTCCAGATGTTCGTTCCTGGCCACCAGCATGTGGCTTATCGGGTAAAGACCCGTGCTGTTGTGCCAATCGGCGTCGGCGCCGTCTGGGTCAAGGAAGAGGGCTTTAATGTCGGGGGAATCGGAAGCTCCTGCTCCAATGGCGGCATCGATCTCGCCGGACAGTAGCATCTCGTTAAGGTTGCTGTTGGGTGACGACACCACGTTGGACGGGGCGGCGTATTCCGCCACGTGCTCGTCGCCGGACAGAACCCAGGTGACCGAGTNCAGGTCTAACCCGTAAAAAGTCTGCAACATTCNCCTAGTCCATACACCGGGAGTTACGGTGTAACCTCGGACTCCAATCTTGCGCCCCGCCAGATCCGNCGGGACCTGTATNCCCGACTTCTGGTTGTACGTGACGCCAGCATGGTAGAAGCTGCGGGTTAGGAAGATGGGGATACCGGTAAATTTCTTCCCGTGGGCACGGGCGCACANGTAGGTCGAGAGGGCCATCTCGGACACGTCGAATTCCAATTCCCGAACCATGCGCCGAAATACGCTGGTGATGGGCGAGACTTCGATGTGCTCCATGTCGAACCTGTCGGACTTGGCGGAGCCGTCCTTCAGACCCTTGGTGTGGCCGTAGTTGCCGATGGCGGTGCGCATAACTAAATCAGCCATGAAACCATCTCCTTCTTTACGGTCGATGAATATTCCGTTGTTNCGTGTTCAGTGGTGAGTTTACCAGAGGTCCTTGGTTGCCAGTTTGGCCCCTTCAGCGAGAGTGCGGAATTTGGCCCACATGATATCCGTATCAACCCTGGGCACGCCTGCGGAGGTGCTAAAGCCGCAATCCGTTCCGGCAATCACGTTTTCTTTGCCTACTAATTGGGCGATCCGAACGATGCGCTGGGCGACTAATTCGGGATGCTCGATGAAGTGAGTCGTCGTATCGATGACACCGGGAATCAGTACCTTGCCGTCGGGCAGCTTTATATCTTCCCAGACACGCCACTCGTGCTCGTGGCGGGGATTGGCCGCTTCGAGTGAGTAGGCTCCTGCGTTCACCTGAAGNACTAGGTCCACGATGTCTCGCAAGGGCACGTCGTGATGGTGAGGTCCCTCATAGTTGCCCCAGCACAGATGAAACCTGATCTGCTCCTGAGGAATGCCCNCCAGAGCGTGGTTGAGGGCCTCGATCCGCTGGGCCAACGCCGCCCGAAACTCCGCCAAGGTTTGGAAGCCGAATTGGGAGTGCCTACCCATGGCTGCGTCGGGAGCGTCGATCTGTAGGACGAGCCCTGCCTGNGCGATGGCTTGGTATTCCTCTTTCATGACNTCGGCTAAAGCGTAGAGATAGNCTTNCTCGCTGGGGTAGTGCCGGTTGTTCATAATCTCGGAGATGATGCCCAATGACGCGGAGGGGATGAATGCGTCCTCATTGTCNGCGCCGTCCAGGGCGGCATGGAAGTTGTCGATGTCCACTTGGACCGCCGCTTTGTCCGTCCAAGAAAGAGGTCCGGTGCACATGGGTCTGACAAATAGGGCGGGACTGTTGGGAGTGTGTGAGGCGTTCCACTCGGGGAACTCGGCCCGGTCGGTGAAGACTCTTGGCTCCGGATTCTCGCCGCTGAACCCAGCGATCCGGTCCTTCACGTAGCTGGCGAAGCTGGGCTTTCCCATCTCGCCGTCGGAGACGATATCGACTCCAACCTCTATCTGCTTGGCTACAATCTCGGCGACGGCGGTCTTAACACGAGCGTAGAACGCTGAGTCGTTANAGGNCTCACCGTTCTCCCGGGCCTGAATCATCTCCACCAAGTCAGCCGGGCGAGGTAGGCTCCCGGTGTGGGTGGTCAGGATACGTTCGGTGCTACGTTTCATTATTGATACCTGAATTTACAAGTTTGGTTACACTTTCGGCGAGTCGCGATCCAGACTGGGGGATAGCTGCTAGGCTCGTGGTTGGGAAATTGTATCACGGTAGTGTAACCCGGTCGTTGACACCGAATTTCGGTCAACATAACAATTAGCACCATGGGTCACCCCACTCGATGAATCCGGAGACTTTATATGACTGAAGGCAATCTGCTCACCACCGTGGTGGGCAGCTATCCCCAACCGGACTGGCTGATCGACCGTGAAGCCATGAAATCGACCCGAGTGCCCAGGGTTCGCTATCAGGGGCTTTGGCGTATCCCGGAACCGTTCCTGGCAGAGGCTCAGAACGACGCTACGCTGTTGGCCATTCGGGACATGGAACGGGCCGGAGTGGATATCATCAGTGACGGGGAGATACGGCGGGAGAGTTACTCCAACCGTTTCGCCACGGCGTTAGAAGGCATCGACATCGAGAAACCGGGTAAGATTGCGGGCAGCGGAGGCAATATCACCCTGGTGCCTCGCGTAGTGGGAACGGTCCGCCGGTCTGGGCCGGTGCAGGTGGCCGACGTTGAGTTTCTGCGCTGGAATACCGAAGGCCGAATCAAGGTGACCGTGCCGGGGCCGTTCACCATGGCCCAGCAGGCCCTGAACGAATATTACTCGGATACGGAAAGCCTGGCCATGGACTATGCGGTCTGTGTGAACCAGGAGGTTAAGGAGCTTTTCCAAGCCGGCGCCGATGTTGTCCAACTGGATGAGCCTTGGCTTCGGGTCAATCCCGATGGGGCAAGGGAGTATGCGGTGCGGGTCATCGATAAGGCGCTGGAAGGCGTGGTTGGCGTTACCGCCTTGCATCTGTGCTTCGGCTACGCTGCGGTCGTTAGTGATAAACCCGCCGCATACGACTTCCTGACGGAATTAAGGGGCTGCTGCGTGCAGCAGATATCCATCGAGGCGGCCCAGCCCAAGCTAGACCTGTCCGTCTTGCGAGAATTTACCGACAAGACGATTATCCTGGGTGTCTTGGACTTGGGCGACGCGGCCGTCGAAGTACCGGGCAAAATCGCCGAGACTATTCGTGAAGCCCTCCGGTACATCCCATCAGATCGGCTTCAGTTGGCTCCCGACTGCGGCATGAAATACCTACCCAGGGAGACGGCGTTCGGGAAGCTGCAGGCAATGACATCCGCCGCCGCCATGGTCAGAGACTCTTTGGGCTTGAATTGATTCCAGCGGTCAGCGTAAGATTAGCCACCATTTTCTTCGGGAGGACATGACATGCCCGGAAGCTATCGAGCGGATCACGTTGGAAGCTTGCTTCGTCCAGACGAGGTTAAGCAAGCCAGGGTCTCCTTCAGCGAAGGGAGCATAAACTCGGATCAACTTAAAGAGGTTGAGGATAAGGCTGTTCTGGCCGCTCTGGAACGGCAAAAAAGCATCGGTATAGACGTCTTCACCGACGGCGAGTTCCGGCGTGGCGGCTTCCAGAATGATTTGGTTGAAGCGGTAGAAGGGTTCATGCCCTCCGATTCACCGGCGGTAGTCAGGACCTGGCTGGGCCCCGGTGGAGNGCCCCAAGAGCAGGGAACTCGGCAGGTGGTGGGAGCCAANCTGCGGCAGACCAGGCGATTGACCGGCAATCAAACGCCCTTCGTTATGGCTAACGCTCCGGGCCCAGTGAAAGTGACCGTTCCCAGTCCCAGCCAATTCCCGGCCATCAGCTACCTGGCCGGCATCACCGATCAGTTCTACCCGACCCGGTCGGACCTCATCCGGGAGTTGTCGGGAATCGTCAAGTCTGAGGTCGCCGCCTTGGCCGAAGATGGCGTGGCGTATATCCAATTGGATGCTCCAAGATACAGCTACTACGTGGATACAAAATGGCGGGAACATCTCCGGGGATTGGGTGAAGACCCGGATCGGATGTTCATGGAGGCCGTGGCTGCCGATAGCCACTGCATAGATGGAGCCAAGCGAGAAGGGCTGACCGTGGCCCTGCACATCTGCCGGGGCAACAACGAAAGCAAGTGGTATGCCGAGGGCGGATATGAGCCCATAGCGGAGCAGTTGTTCGGTTCCCTTGACGTGGATCGCTTCCTCTTGGAGTACGATACCGACCGGGCGGGGATTTTCGAACCCCTACGGTTCGTGCCGCCTGGCAAAGATGTNGTTCTGGGATTGGTTAGCACCAAGCTTGCCCAGATAGAGTCTCAGGACGATTTGCTCCGCCGGATCGAAGAGGCGTCCCAACACGTTCCGATCGAACGTTTATCCTTGAGCCCCCAGTGCGGGTTCGCATCCACCGCCGCAGGCAACCTGATGACCCAGGATGACCAGTGGCGAAAGCTGGAGTTGGTCGTGGAGACCGCTCGAAAAGTCTGGGGCTAGCCGGTTAAGTTTCTATCCTCATGACCTGTACACAGAGGGATTAAGACGATGGCCTCACAATAACGGGCAGAACACGTCAGTAGCCTGCTCCGTTCGCCTGAGGGCCTTGAGGCCAGGGCGGCCCACGAACAGGGTAGNGTTTCCCTGGAACAACTGAGGGAGATCGAAGATAAAGCCGTCCTTGCCGCTCTGAAGANGCAACAGGAAGCGGGCATCGACGTGGTAACTGACGGNGAGATGCGGCGTGGCTGGTGGTCGGGCGGAATCGCCGAGGCGGTGGAGGGGATCGTTGATGATCCCGATGCCGTATATCAGTCGCGCTGGAAGGGTGAGCACGGAGATCTAGCCGATGCTACGGCCAAAGGTATCGGCTTCGGAGAGCAGGTGGTCGGAGCCAAGTTACGGCAGGTGCTCCGCCTTACCGCCCACGAAACCGGCTTCCTGAAGCAACATGCTACCGGGCCGTTTAAGATCAACATGCCCGGCGCCACGCAGCGGGCGGTGGGCTGGTACAAGCGAGGCCTTACCGACAAGTTCTACCCCACCCGGCCTGACTTGGTAAATGAGTTGGTGGGCATACTACAGAAAGAAGTGACGGCCCTGGTTGAAGAAGGGGTTTCTTACATCCAGTTGGACTCCCTGCGCTACGTCATCCAGATCGGGGATGCCGACCGCCGCCAACTGATGATTGACGCCGGGGAGGACATTGAGCGGGAGATGGACGAAACCATCGCCGCCGATAACGCCACCATCAAAGAAGCCAGGGAGGCGGGAGTAACCGTAGGGCTGCACATGTGCCGCGGCAACAACCGTAGTGCCTGGGGCGCCCAAGGCAGCTACGAATCCATCGCGGAGAAGGCCTTCGGCTCCTTGAATGTGGACCGCTTCTTGTTGGAATATGACACTGACCGGGCTGGCGGGTTTGAGCCATTGCGCTTCGTTCCCGCTGGGAAGACCGTGGTATTGGGCCTGATTAGTTCCAAGGACCCTACTTTGGAGTCCCAGGACGCATTGATGCGTCGCATCGACGGGGCGGCCAAGTACCTACCGTTGGAGAATCTGGCCATCAGCCCCCAATGTGGTTTCGCGTCAACCGCTCCCGGTAACATGCTGACCTGGGACGAGCAACGGCGCAAGTTGGAGTTGGTGGTAGATACGGCCTGGAAAGTCTGGGGCTAGAAGCCAGGGGAAGCATATTCTTCATATGGCGTAGCTTCGATATGAAAGGCTGGCCCTCACCCCCGGTCCCTCTCCCTTAGGGAGAAGGGTGCCCCCATGGAATCAGGTTGGGGGGAGGGACCTGTTGGCACAAAGCAAAATTCAAAGAGGAGTAGGTATGAGCATCCACAGAATGTACACCGGAGACGACGGCGAGAGCCACATCGAAGAATTGCAGCCCGACGACCCCAAATTGGCGTCCTTGGGCACCGTGACCGGTTGTTCGCTTCAGATTACCCAAGCCGGGGAATTCTCGGACTTCCACCCGGCCCCCCGCCGCCGCTGGTTGACCATCTTGACCGGTCAGATCGACATCGAACTTGCTGATGGCAGTGTCCACAGCTTCGGGCCCGAGTCTCTGCGGCTCTGGGAAGACGTTACCGGCAAGGGGCACCGGACCAGGTTCCCGGTTGCCACGGTCACCGTGGCGATGCCTTTGCTGGATTAGGTATTCCGGTACTTGGTCTAATTCGACTGGAAGAGGGCTAGCGATGAAGCAGAGTACATCCAAGATACTCACTACCCATACGGGCAGCTTGCCGAGGACTGGCAGCGTCGCTGGCATGTTGGAGGCTAGAGACATCAACGGCGAGGTGGACCCGCAGGCCTTCGAATCCGGAGCGGAGGAAGCGGTGGCCGAGGTCGTTAGCCGGCAGATCGCCATCGGCTTGGACGTCATCAACGATGGTGAACAGAGCAAACCCAGCTATGCCACCTACGTGAAAGACCGCTTCACCGGGTTTGATGGCCAAGCGTCGGAGCCGCCAAGGGTTCGGTTGGACGATATTGATTTTCCCGAATGGGCGGCTGATTATGTCGGTCCTTCTTCCAATGTCGTACACCGGCCTGCCTGCAACGGACCCATCGCCTGGAGCGACTGGCCGGCGGTGGGACGTGACTTGGACCGGCTGAAGAAAGCCACTCAGGGTAGGGAANACGAGGAAGTCTTCATGACATCGGCCTCTCCGGGGGTGATTGCCCGGTTCCTCCCCAACCAGTACTTCGATAGCGAAGAGGCCTACTTGTACGCCTTGGCCGACGTCATGAAGAACGAATACAACGCCGTTGTGGATGCTGGCTTCCTGCTCCAGATAGACTGCCCGGACCTGGCCTCCAGCCGGAACACCCAATTCGGCCACCTGACCGTGGACGAGTTCAAGAAAATCGTTGAGCTGCATATCGAGGTGCTTAACCACGCCCTAGCCGGGATACCGCCGGAGCGGCTTCGGATGCACCTTTGCTGGGGCAACTTTGAAGGCCCNCATATCCACGATGTGCCCTTCAGAGATATCGTGGATATCGTTCTCAAAGCCCGTCCCGCCGGGCTCTCGTTCGAGGGAGCTAATCCTCGCCATGAGCACGAGTGGAAGATATGGCAGGACGTGAAACTGCCCGAGGGTAAAGTCATCATTCCCGGTGTTCTGGACTCGACCACCAATTTCATCGAGCATCCGGAATTGATTGCCGATAGAATCGCCCGCTATGCTGGGTGCGTCGGTAGGGAGAACGTGATCGCCGGTTCGGATTGCGGCTACGGGACGTTCATCATGTCCCGGCGGGTCGATGCCAGCGTCGCCTGGGCCAAGCTTGCGTCCTTGGTGGAAGGGGCCAAACTGGCTACCAACCGTCTTTTCCCATAGTGGATCCGCCTTGTCTCCTGAAACGGTTGTATTGAATCGGGGTTCCCACTATAATCCCCACCAAATAATCACTAGGGAATTCAAGCGGCTACCGCTTAGATATCAATCGCAGGATAGGAGGCCACCAGATGGCAAGTAAAGCAGACCTAGCGATGATTTCTCACCTGCTGCGCCGGGCTGGATTTGGCGCAACGCGGGAGGAGTTGCAAAGATACGCGGCTCAGGGGTACGAAGCGACCGTCGAGGAACTAATCAATCCTCCCGATGAAAATGCTGCGGGTAAGACCGCCCTGCTCATCCGGTACAACCCCAGCAGCCTGCTGCCAGGCGGTGTCACCGTCCCCGGCCAGTACAACTGGATGTACCACATGATTACCACCCAACGGCCGCTGGAAGAGAAGATGTCCCTCTTCTGGCACCACGTGTTCGCTACCGCCAACTCCAAGCTGGACGGAGCGGACCAACTGGTCGAGCAGATCGTCCTCTTCCGTAAGATTGGCATGGGCAGCTACCGCGACATCCTGTTGGAGGTCTCGAAAGACCCAACCATGCTCTTCTGGCTTGACAACAACGAGAACCATCGCTACGCCGTCAACGAGAACTGGGGCCGGGAACTTCTGGAGCTGTTCTCCATGGGCGTCAGCAACTACACCGAAGTCGATGTCCGTGAGGCCGCCCGTGCCTTCACCGGTTGGAACATTGAGCCCAGGCTGCCCCGCCAGCCGTATTGGCGCTTCCCCTGGAAGTTTGAGTACCGGGCCGAGGACCATGATGATGGTGAGAAGACCTTCCTGGGCCGCACCGGCAACTTCAATGGCGAGGACATAATCAACATCATTCTGGAAGAGCCCGCCACCGCCCGGTTCATATGCCGGCATCTTTATAATTTCTTCGTCGCTGACGACGTGCAGGTTCCCGCTTGGACCATCGAACCCGCTCGAGACGAGGAAGCTCTTGAAATGATGATTGACTCTTTCATTGAGTCGGGCTATGAGATGAAGTCCGTCCTGCGNACCATCTTCAACTCCGAGTTCTTCAAGAACGCCCAGTACGCGAAAATCAAGAGCCCGGCAGAGGTTGTAGCGGGTACATTGCGGCTCACCGAGTCCAACATGTTCCCCGGCCCCGACCTGCCGGAGATCGGCCCCCAGACCGCCTACATGGGTCAAGACCTGCTGAACCCGCCCAGCGTGGAGGGTTGGTACACCGGACAAGAGTGGATCAACAGCGGCTCGTTGTTGGCCAGAATCAACTTCGTGGCCGATCACGTTGCCAACACCGGCCTGCCCGGCGTTCAGAACATCATTGGGTACATGAAGTCCGACGGCGTGAAAACCCCAGGCGATTTTGTGGACTCGGCATTGGAGCACATGGGCTATCTGGAGGTGGGTCCGGAAACCCGCCAGCAGTTGTTGGATTATGCCGAGTCCGAGGGTAACCTGGACTGGAACGACGCAAAGTCGGACACTCGGGTCGGCGAGATGCTGGCTTTGGTAGGCGCCACCACCGAGTACCAGTTCGGTTAAACGAACCTGATGCGAAACCTGGCCACGACGAACTTGGAGGAGAAGGGAATATGCCACTCGACACGATAGCTGCCGGGCGAGCCTGGACATATAGCCACAACATCGGCCGCAGGGCGACCGCCGGGATGGGGTTCAACTGGCCCGTGGCCATGGCCGTGGGAAAAGACGGTGTGATGTTTGTGGCCAACCGGACCCCCCATATCAGCAAATTCACGGTGAACCAAGAGTTCATCCACGAATTCGGCCGTACCGGCGAGTTCGAATTTCTGTCCGGAATCGCCCTGGATAAAGACCAGAACCTTTACGCTTCGGACGAAGCGCGGAACCGTATCACAATCTTCGACTACGACGGCAACGTGCTGAGCACCTGGGGTGAGGAAGGCGACGAACCGGGACAGTTGAACGGCGCCACCGGATTGGCCTTCGATGCCGATGACAATCTGTGGGTGGTCAATGGCCTGAACAGCCGTATCCAGAAGTTCAGCAAAGACGGCAAGTACATCAGCGGGTTCGGTGTCAAAGGCAACGGGCCCAGCGAATTGGACATGCCTTGGGGTTTGACGATAGACAATAAAGGTGACGTCTACGTCGCCGACTGGAACAACCATCGGGTCCAGAAATTCAGTCCGGACGGCTCCCATTTGCTGACCTTCGGGTCCGGCAAGGTTACGGGTGTCGCCACCGACGGCAGCACCCCGTATATGCATGCCTTGGTCCACGACATCGGCGTCGCCCCCCAAGATCTCAACCACCCCGCCGGTGTGGCTGTGGACGGAGATGGAGACGTTTACGTGGCCGATTGGATGAACGAGCGAGTCGTCATCTTCGATGCTGAGGGCAAGACTCTCGCCACGTTGCGCGGGGATGCCCACGAGATNTCCAAGTGGGCCAAGATGGGATTGGATGCGAACCCGGACATGAGCCGGCGGCACCGTCTGGCCAAGAACCCGGAAGTGAAGCAGTACTTCCGCATGCCCAGCTACTGCGCCTTTGACCAAGAGACCAACCGTCTCATGGTCTGCGATACCATGCGGCACCGCATCCAGATCTACCAGAAAGAAGAGGGCTACAAGGACCCCCAGTTCAATCTATAAACCTGGCCGCCGAAGCAACTTAGCGAGATTACCGGCGTTCAAATAAGCGTCAAGAGGTGATGATATGGCAGTGCAAGACAAGCTGGGTGCCGAAGAGCTGAAACAGTATTACAACTCGTCCGATGAGATTAGGCTTAGCCCTGGTTGGGTCGGTAGAGAGCACGGGAAGGCACCGGAACTTGAGCCATTCATGTGGCGCTGGTCCGATGTAGAACCCCTGGTGCTGAAAAGCGGCGAGATTGTTACCCCGGACCGGGACGTGGAACGCCGGACCATGCGTCTGGCCACACCTGGACTCGATCGCGGCACTACTCACACCATGATTGCCGCACTGCAACTACTGCTCCCCGGGGAGACCGCTCCCTCCCATCGCCACACCCCCACCGCCATACGCTGGATCTTGAAAGGCGAAGGCGCATATACCACAGTGGAAGGCGACAAGTGCTGGATGGAGCCCGGCGACCTTATCCTGACTCCGTCCTGGACCTGGCACGACCACACCAACGAAGGCAACGGGCCCATGATTTGGCTGGACGGTTTGGACGTGCCTTTCGTGGGATTTCTGAAAGCCAACTTCTATGAGGCGTTCCCTGAAGACACACAACCGGTCGTCGGCACCGGCGAATCGCTCAAGAAATTCGCCTCCGGTACCCTCAGACCCACCTGGGAGCAGCCGAACCTCCCGTATTCCCCCTTGTTCCATTACAAGTGGGACAAGACCTACGAGGCGCTGAAGAATCTGTCCGAACTCGGCTCCGACCCGTTTGACGACGTGGCCATGGAATACAGCGACCCCTCCACCGGAGGGCCGGTCCTGCGAAGCATGACGTGCTGGGTACAGATGATTCGTCCCGGCGTGCGCACTAAGGCCCACCGCCACACCAGCAGCAAGGTCTACCAGGTATTCAAAGGCGAGGGCTACAGCGTCATAGACGGCCAGCGCTTCGACTGGGCCGAGGGAGACTTCCTGGTGATACCGTCTTGGGCGTGGCACGAACATGCCGCCGCCGAGGGGAAAGAGGCGATTCTGTTCTCCATCCAGGACACGCCGATAATGAAATCCATGGCCCTGTACCGGGAAGAGCCTTATGTAGAGAACGGTGGGAATCAACCGGTTACCAGCCGTTTCCAGGTTGGAAGCCCGGCGTAGCCGTAAACTTCCGAAGGCACTGACTTTAGGCAACTGACGGCCGGCTCGGGGCATTCCCTGATTCGGCCGTTTGCTCTTCCATCCCCTAAAATCGATGTGCCCGGAGCAGGAGGCTAACAACATGGGGAAGCTACAGTTTGGACTTTGGGATTCCTTTGGCGTGAACGAAATGGCCAGGTCCCCGGTAGCTGCCGACATCTACGAGCAGCACATCCGGCAGGTGCAAGTGGCTGAACAACTGGGCTACACTCCTATTTCATCATCNAACATCAGAACTCCCATGTGGGCCAAATCACTGCACCCAGCGTGTATCTGGCCGCCGTGGCTCAGCACACCAGCGTCATCCGAATCGGCACTATGATTTACCAGCTTCCCCTGCATAACCCCATGCGCCTGGCCGAAGAAGCCGCCATGCTGGATCACCTGTCCCGAGGCCGCTTTGACTTCGGGGCGGGACTGGGTACCCACGAGCACGAATTCATGCGCTGGAACACTCCCTTTGAAGANCGTCGGGAGATGGGTAACGAGTCGTTGGAGATCATCCTGAAAGCATGGACCGAAGACACCGTTACTTATGCCGGAAAATACTGGCAGCTTGATGAAGCCCTTCCCTTCCCCAAGCCCTACCAAACACCCCATCCCCCGGTATGGTATGCCGCCCACAGCACCACATCCTTGGAGTACGCCGCCAGGCAAAACTTCCATGTCTCCCAGAACCTCGACGTCGACGAAGTGATTGCCGAAAAGTTCGATCTATACCGGAAAGTTTGGAAGCAGTGCGGGCACGACGGACCTATGCCGCAAACATTCTTGATGCGCCCGGTCCACGTCGCTGAGACCGACGAAAAAGCCCGAGCCGAAGCCGAACCGCGCATTCTGGAGGCCGACAGTCTCGGGAGTAGAGGTATCGCCCAGACTCGTATCGGCTTCCGAGGAAATACGGATACCGCCACCCGCAGTGACCTCGCCCGGGGTTCTTCCGAGCAGCGGAATTCCTACGATTGGCGGATAGAGAACGGCTTGGCTATCGTAGGGAGCCCGGAAACTGTGCGGCGAAAACTGGAAAAAACCTGGGGGCATTCGGATACGACGCATTCTGCGCCAATCATCAAATAGGAACGATGCTCTTCGACCAGGTGTCCAGCTCGTTGAAGCTCTTCGGTGAAGAGGTGATTCCCGCTTTCGCCTAATAGCCGGTCCGAAAACTGATATCGCAATTGTTTTACCAGTACCCGCAGAGTAGTATGTGTCCGAAAGCTAGCCTGAAATCTAAGGAGGCCACCTGATGTCCAGGGTAACCACAATCCACCATGTCAACCTGCAAGTCAGCGACCGGGAGCGAACTCGGGAGTGGTACGAGAAGGTGCTGGATGCCGAGTTTCTGGACCGGAGCCCGTCCCTAAACAGGGGGCAACTTCAATTCCGTTTGGGCAATGCGGAGATTCACACCAATGACACCAAAGAACCGGTCCAGGTCAGCGGGGTCCACTTCGCTGTCGAAATAGCCAACTGGGATGAAATGATTGCCCACATGGATAACCTCGGGATTTTTTACTCCAAGATGCAGCGGCAAGCTCCTGGAGCTGAAACGTCGTGGGGTTCCCGAGATTATACGGGAAACCACTACACTTACATCAGAGACCCCGACGGCAATACCATCGAGTTAGTACATCATCCTTTGGGCATTGAAGATTCTGCCGGCAAGAAGGTTGACTTGCAGCATGATGCCGATAGCCTCACTTGGACCAAGCGTCTTGAATTCGACCCGGCGCGCTGATCCGGAGCGGACCTCAGCCCCGTGGCGTCTCCCATTGGGAGAGGGGCGCCCGATAGNAAGCAAATGCTTCGTGAGGTCATGTTTGGCCTGACCATATGAAGTTGTTCTTTACGTTGCATAACTATTCCACCGGCAGGAGACGTTAGTCATGGCTACGATTCAACACGTTATGCGAGANGACCTGAAGGAGCTATCGCCGGAGGAGCTGTACCGGGTTTACATGGAAAAACAGGTTAACTTCGGCATGGCAGCCCAGGCCATCGACGAGCGCCGTAAGCAGAACCGTCTTCATGTATCGGCTGAGGAAGCTAACGTGGCTGGCGCTGGCCCGGGCCAACGAATCATCGTGGGGCCGGAACTGGGTTTCAACATCCACAATATTCACGTTTTCACTTCGGGCCGGGCGGGCGGCTCCGACCGGTACCATACCCACGGCGACGCCCTGAAATACTACGTCCAGGGGAGCGGGTTCGAGGAGATCGGCGACGAGAAATTCGAGGTGAAAGTAGGGGACTTCTGCCATGTTCCCGCCAACGTNTGGCATGGCACGATAAACCCCAACCCGGAGCCTTTGGTCTTCCTGGCAGCCCAGCAATTCCCCGGGACCTACCGCCAGGTCACCACTCCCTTCATCCGCTTGGAGTACCCCGACAAGCCTCCTGAAGTGAAGGACCTTTCCTTGGAAGAGTTGGGTAAACTGGAACCGAGGCTGCTGTATCTCAGGTATATAGAAGAGCAATTGGAGTTCGGCAAGGTCGCCCTCGAGATGCAACGCCGCCGGGAGCAGAAACGCCTTTTCTTGCCCGCCGTTGAGGCTCCTTTGATGGAGTGGGGCCCTGGCCGCCATCACATCATGTCTCCTGAACTGGGGTTCGATATCTACTCCTTCAACCTGTTCATGGAACATGTCGCTCCGCGAACGGAGCAGGGACAAGCCCAAACCTCCGGCGATGCCATCTGTTATTACCTGTCCGGCCGGGGCGTTGAGGTGATTGAGGACCAGCGTATCGAAGTGAAGGAAGGGGATTTCTCCTGCATTCCAGCGGGAAGCAGGCACGAAACTCTAAATCCTTATTCGGAGCCTTTGCGCTTCCTGTGCTGGCAACAGATTCCCGGCACCTACCTGCAGGTCCACACGCCGTATCTACCAGCCTAGTGGAGCATTTCATGGCCCAGACGTACATCGGCTCTTCCGTCCTCCGCAAAGAAGACCTGCGGTTCATGATGGGGAAGGCTCGCTATGTCGATGATGTGAAGCTGCCCCACATGCTTCACTCGGCTATCCTGCGCAGCCCGCACGCCCACGCCCGGGTTCTTTCCATCGATGCCTCCGCGGCTTTGGAGATGGAAGGTGTGGCGGCAGTTTACACGTATCAAGATGTTGTGCAGGCCGTGGCGCCCCGCCCTATCCCCATGCGCCGGGGCGCTTATTCCGGGTTGGAGCGGTTTCTGCAATACCCCCTGGCCGGAGAGAAAGTTCGATACGTGGGAGAGCCGGTGGCGGTGGTGGTGGCGGAGAGCCGTTATCTGGCAGAGGACGCTCTGGACGCCATCGAGGTGGAATACGAGCCCCTTCCTGCCATCGTCGATGTCTGGGGTTCTATGAAAGGCGATGTTCTGCTGTTCGAGGAGCATGGCACCAACTTGGCCCTAGAGTATGAAGGGTCGTTGGGGGACGCGGACAGCGTGTTCGCCGAGGCGGACTACACTCGCAAAGAGGAGTTTCGCTGTCATCGTCATACCGGCAATCCCTTGGAGACGCGGGGCCTGGTGGCATCTTACGACCCTGGGACCGGCGACCTGACTGTTTGGGGCGAAACCAAAGTACCCCACTTCAACCGGGGTGTCCTAGCTTCGCTGTTGGAGATACCGGAACACCGCATCCACTTCGTAGAGCCCGACGTCGGAGGGGGCTTTGGCATCCGCGGCGAGTTTTATCCGGAAAACTTCATCGTTCCCTTCTGCTCGATGAAGCTGGGCCGTCCAGTCAAGTGGATCGAAGACCGTATGGAACACTTGATTGCCGCCAACCACTCGCGAGAGCACGTGTGTCAGTTGGAGATTGCCGCCACCAACGACGGGGTAATCCTGGGGATGCGCGCGGAGATTTACGGTGCGCTGGGCGGCTATGTGCGGACCCACGGAGCCAGCGTGCCGATCTCGGTGGGGGCGATGCTCATGGGCCCATACCACATCCCCAACTATCGGTGGCGGGTCCAGAGCCTGCTGACCAACAAGGTGGGGATGGGCACCTTCAGCGCCCCCGGCCGCTACGAGTCCTGTTTCTTTCGAGAGCGGATGTTGGACATGGTGGCCGCCGATCTGGGCATCGACCCGGTGGAACTACGATCGAAAAACCTGATTCCTTCCTCTGCCATGCCCTATGANGTGGGTGTCACCCGGCCCGACTCTTCACCGATGGTCTACGACAGCGGCGACTACCAGGCGGTGCTGGATAAAGCCCTGGAGTTGATCGATTACGCGGAGATCATATCCCTGGGAGGTCAGTTAAAAGACGGTAAATATCACGGAGTTGGCGTCGCCTGTTTTGTTAAGAGCACCGGCGGCGGGCAGCCTTACGAAGGCGCGCGGATCGTTGTGAGCGGGGCAGATCAGGTCGCCGTTTACCTGGGCATCGCTACGATGGGACAGGGGCACGAAACTTCCATGGCCCAGATCTGCGCCGAGGGGCTGGGAGTGCCGATTGAATACGTATCGGTGTACCANGGAAGCACCGACCTGATGCCCTATGGCGGCGGCACCCACGCCAGCCGCGGCACCATCATGGCGGGGAACGCTGTCTTCAAATCGGCCCTGGAGTTGCGAGAAAAGATCCTGGGCATCAGCGCAGCCTACCTGGATGTCGCCACGGATGAGTTGGAATTTTCCGCAGGCAAGGTGCAAGGCAAGTCTGATTCCGGTGGCGAACCTCGTTTGGACTTGGGGCAGGTGCTGGAGTTGGCCAGGCCTTCCAGCCGCTATAATCAAGGTGAGATGGGGTTGGACGTAACCAGCTACTTCAGGTCCGACGAAGAGTGCTTTCCATGTGGAGCTCACGCTGTCCACCTGACGGTAGACCCGGAGACGGGCAAGATAGAGATAGAGCGTTACGTGGTCGCCGAAGACGTTGGCCACGTGATAAACCCCATGATATTGACGGGGCAACTCGTCGGAGCGACTGCCCAGGGAATCGGTGCGACTATCCTGGAAGAATTGGTTTACGACGAGGGTGGACAACCCTTGGCCGGGAGTCTCATGGACTATCTGCTGCCCACCAGCAGGGATATACCTCGTATCGAAAGCGAAGTGGTAGACCTTGCGCCGTCGCCGCTCAACCCTTTGGGCGTCAAAGGCGCCGGCGAGATAGGCATAGTCGCTACCGGGGCAGCCTTGTCCAATGCCGTGTCCCAAGCTCTATCGTCACTGGGAGGACAGGTGCGCGAGTTGCCCCTGAGCCCCGACCGGTTGGTTGAGTTGATTCGGGAGGGGAACATTGCCAGGTAAATAGTCCCGGCGCAGGGAGAAGACGCGCCGATTCGTCCCCCTTTGATAATGGGGGATACCGGGGGATTCCCACCACCCCCCGCATCCAGGTGCCCAATATAACCGATTTTTCTTCCAATAATTTGTGAGGCTGTCCATGGAGTCGACCCAGGAAACCCAGATGATTGGTGCCGCGCTTAGGCGTAAAGAAGACCCTAGACTGCTCATGGGCGAGGGGGTGTATACCGGCGACGTGGACCTCAAAGGCATGGTCCACATGGCCGTGCTCCGTAGTCCGTACGCCAACGCCCTCATCCGGGGAATCGATGTATCCCTAGCACTGTCTCACTCTGAAGTATTGGCTGTCCTCACCGGCGAAGAAATCAAGGAACGTTGCCAGTACCAGTTTCTGTTGTTTGCAGTGAAGGAAGAGACCCTTACCCGAAGCCGGTGGCCCATGGCGGTGGAAGCTGCCAAGTACGTGGGAGAGCCGGTGGCCGTGGTGGTAGCCAACAGCGATGGAGCCGCGAGAGATGCTCTGGAGTTGATCGACGTAGACTACGAGCCGCTTCCCGCCGTGGTTGATCTGGAATCGGCGGTTCGGGATGATTCACCCTTGGTCCACGAGGAACTGGGCACCAATGTAAGCGTTAAGACTACCGGCACCGCTGGTGACCCCGATGGGTCCTTTCGAGACGCCGACGGTGTGCTGTCGGTAAGGTTGGTTGAGCCTCGCTTGGTGCCCAGCCCCATGGAGTCGAGGGCCGTGGTGGCCAGCTACGAACGGGGCACCGGCAACATGACAATGTGGCTGTCCACCCAGACCCCCCACTTGGAGCGCAGCTTCGTGTCTCAGGTACTTGGCTTCCCGGAAAATAAGCTGCGGATCTTGTCCAGGGACGTGGGTGGCGGGTTCGGTTGCAAGATAGACACCTATCCGGAAACGGTAATCGCAGCGATTCTTGCCATCCAATTGGCCAAACCGGTCAAATGGGTGGAGGACCGCCAGGAAAACTTCATCGCCACGATACACGGACGGGGCGAGGTCCAATACGTCGATGCCGCCTACACAAACGACGGCGTTCTGTTGGGCATGCGTTTGCGTTACTACACCGAGTTGGGCGCTTATTCCACCGGTGGCACTCACTCAATCGTGGATGCTTCAACTCCTGCGGGCGCTCAGGGCGGCTACCGGGTTAGGAACATGGAGTGGACTACCTACGGGGTTTTTACCAACAAAGTGCCGGTCGGACCCTATCGTGGCTACGGCCAGCATGCCACCGCCTACCTNATCGAGCGGGTGATGGACCTGATAGCCGGCAAGCTTGCCATGGACCCGGCAGAGGTCAGGCGCAAGAACTTCATCCCGCCAGACGCTTTCCCCTACATGAATACTTTTGGGCGGCAGTACGACACGGGCAACTACGAGGTCGCTTTGGACCGGGCTTTGGAGTTGGCCGGATACGATGACCTTCGGGAAGAACAACAACGTCTGCGTGAGCAGGGAATCTTGATGGGCATCGGTCTCGCCACCAACGTGGACCGGTCTGGCTATGGCCCGCCCAGCAGAATCAGCGCTCGGGGCGGCTATGAAAGCGCCGTTGTTCGGGTGGAGCCCACCGGAAAAGTAACCGCCATGACGGGCTCTTCGCCTCACGGACAGGGGATGGAAACCACATTCGGTCAGATTGTGAGCGACAAGCTGGGAGTGCCCATCGAGGACGTGGAGCTACTCTACGGTGATACTTCTGTCGTGCCTTACGGCGTGGGCACTAGGGCCAGCCGGTCTTTGGTGGTAGGCGGCAGTGCCCTGGCGGAGGCTAGCCAGGTAGTTAGACAGAAGGCGCTCCAGATCGCGGCCGAGTTACTACGGGTTGAAGCCAGTCACGTTACCTTGGAANACGGAAAATTCTTCGTTGAAGATATACCCGACAGTCATGTTACCTGGGCCGNAGTGGCTGGAGAAGCCTACGGCCCNGGTGGACTGCCCAGTGGTTTGTCCAAGGGTCTGGAATCCACGGTCTATTGGCAACCAACCGATTATACCTACTCCTACAGCGCCAACGTGGCGACGGTCCTTGTCGATAAAGACAATGGCGTCGTGAAACTGACAAGTTACGTTGCGGTGGACGACTTCGGGAACGTCGTAAACCCCATGATTGTCGACGGTCAGATCCACGGAGGCTTGGCCCAGGGAATCGGAGCGGCATTGTGGGAGGAAGCGGCGTTCGACGCTNACGGGCAACCGGTCACCGCCAGCTTTATGGACTACGCCATGCCCAAGGCCCACCAACTACCCGACTTCACATTGGGCAGAACGGTGACGCCAACGCCTCTTAACCCCCTGGGGGCCAAGGGCATGGGTGAGTCGCCGACTGTGGCATCGACCCCTGCCGTGGTCAACGCCGTGGTCGACGCTNTNTCGCCCTTCGGAATAACCCATCTGGATATGCCCTTGACGCCGGAAAAGGTGTGGCGGGCGATTCGGGAAGCGGAACGCGATGAATAATTGCGCGAACTAGCGTTTTTCCTTGCATGCAACAAGCNGGGCGTGTACTCTATCGGATACCCAACGGAGATTACCCGGAGAAAACTAGATAACCGTACTCATCCGGCGGGAGGTTAAAAATGGTAGAGCTAGTTAATCGACCAGGAACCAACGGCAGCAATGGCCGCACCATCGATGGCTCCCCGCTGGCCCACGACGCCGAGATGGCCTGGCGTGAGGCGCAGGGAGCCTCACAGATCGGCCCCTTCGACTACGTGCCTCCCATGGGATTCCGGGAATATTGGTACCCGGGCGTGTACAAGAAGGATGTCGGTCCCAAGAAGCCAGNGTTCGTGAAGATGCTTGGNNAGGACATCGTTTTCTTTCGTGGCAAGGCGGACAAAGTCTACGCCTTGTTCGACTGGTGCCCCCATCGCAGCGCGAGGCTGTCCCAGGGTGAGTCCCTGTTCCCCGGCACCATCACTTGCGAGTACCACGGCTATACCTTCGATGGTGAGGGGGAGTGCGTAGCGGGTCTTATCGATGCTCCGGACACCCCCATCGTCGGCAAGATGAGGGTCAAATATTACCCCACCCAAGAGCACGACGGCATTGTGTACGTCTGGATGGGGGAAACCGAACCCGTGCCCCTGGAAGAGGACTTGCCGCCGGAGATAGTTGATACGCGCAACCACAGCTACAAACACGTAAGCGAATGGGATGCCAACTGGACCGAGCCGGTGAACCAAGGTATCGACTACCATGAGGCCTATCTACACCGCAAGACATTCAACTACATGGGCGGCTGGACCAAACCGTGGAAGTTCAAATTCCATGGTCTACTCAGCAAAGAACTTCCCTTCTTCAGGGCCAGGCTTGCCAACTACGGTGGGATTAAGATAGTCCACGAGGATGAGAAGCGGGTTTGCAGCGACCCGGCCAATGTTGCCTACGGCGAAGATTACCATCCCGGCGTAAACGCCAACTGGCCGCGTAAGCGGTGGTACATGTTTCTCGGCCGGCGCAAGCGCAGGAACTTCTCCCTGATGGGGGCTGAGGGCGCCAGCCTGCTTGGCATACCCAGCTTCTCCCACTGCGTGGAGTTGCCTTCCAAGATCCGTACTGGCAGCGGCAGTGTGAAGCCGGCAATCAGCCTTCACATGCGGTGGATGGTCCCAGTGACTCTGGAGACATGCCGGGTGTGGACGTACACCATTGGACCGGAGCCCAAGACGGCTTTGGGACGGGCCTACAAATATCTTTGGTACATATTGTGGCGCAAACCGAATACCATCACCCGCATAAACGAATGGGAGGATCTAGTTACCTTCCAGAA
>PANP01000054.1 GCA_002708395.1 Dehalococcoidia bacterium | reverse complement strand
CGGCGGCCAGTCCGGCCCGTCGGCCATCGTCATCGCAGACAACTACGTGGCAGCCCTTAACCGGCACCGCCGATGACATCTGAGCTTCAAGGTGCCTGCGGGGAATCAGGCTGGAGTCGGTGATGTGTGTGCTGTTGTACTCCCCCGCTTCTCGCACGTCGATCAGCGCGAACTGGCTGTTTCCATTCAGCAACGAACTCAGGTCTGCTGGAGCTATCTGCTTGACCATGGTGGTTAACCTCCGATGAGACTGGGAGTGTGAATTTTACCTTCGCCCCTCTCCCTTTGGGAGAGGGATGTCTCGACGAAGTCGAGGCGGGGTGAGGGCTATGTTAGCGGTCTAAACGTACTTTATCAACGACCTTAGCTCGAAGCTGCGGGAGCCGGGGTTCTGGCTTCCGCAGGCAGGGCGTCTTCCCAGTTTGGAATGAGTACCCGAGCGGTGGATTGCAGGAGTAATATGCAGACGGCTCCACCCAGGCTGGCAACGATGGATATTATCCAGGCGATGTCGAATCCATAGCGATCAGCGATGACGAGGCCCATAAATCCGCCGATGGCCATCCCAACCCCCGAACCCATATTCTGGAATCCAAAGATGGCGCGAACCGGACCCATTCCGTAGTACTGACGGTTAATNACGAGGAATGCGGACATCTCGCCGCCCAAGCCCACTCCAAATACCCCAGCAAAGAGGTAGAACTGCCAGGGTTCCTGGGTCCAAAAGAGCAAAGCCACCGAGATNCCCTGGATGGTATAGGCCAGGCTCATGACCCATTTTGGGCCACANATGTCGGCCAACAGGGGGGTAGCGAANCGACTGGCTACGCTGGTCAGGGAGTAGATACTCACGATCCACGCAGCGGCTTGCAGGGTAAGGCCTACTTGAGTGGCGTAGACGACAGCGGCCACCATGACNATGGAATGTCCTACGCAACCTAGGTGGTGGATGGCGATCAGGTTCCAGAAAGACAGTGTTTGCTTGGCCTGCGATAGAAAGACCTTGCTCCGCAGTTTGGTGATGGCAGGATCGCTGGAGGCAACTGGGNGAGGATCGTCCTCAGTGGCCCCATAAGGTTTCTTATTCCGGTCGGCCGGGTCGCCGTGGAACAGAAATATCAGGGAGAATACGATGGTTCCTCCCACTGCCGGAATGATCCAGAAAGCGGTCTCCCAATCGGTTCGGGATAGCAGCAAGGCCAGGGCCGGGGCCATGATGGATCCACCCATTCCGCCTGCGGACTGCTGGATGCCCACCGCCAGTCCCAGCCGGGTCTTGAACCAGGCGGCGACGGTAGTTGGGATATTTACCCTGAATAAGGATTGGGCGATTCCCAGAATCACGCTGTAATAGAGGTATAGCTGCCACTGAGCGCTGATGGTGCTAAGCAAAAACATGCCGCCGGTGTAGCAGATGCCTGCGACAATCATCGAACGCCGCACCCCGTGTCTGTCGGCAATCATTCCTGCGACGGGCGAGAGCACGGCNCTGATGATGCTGCGGAAGAAGTAGGCGAGGCCAATCGCAGTTAGAGACCAACCGAAATCTTCTTTCAGTATAACGATGAGGATGGAGAACGCCTGGCTGATGAAGTTGGTGCTTACTTGGAGTACTGTGGCCATGGCGACAATCGCCCAACCATAGTGCTGGAAGGAACTGAGGCGGCCCGCTGTTGGAGTTTCGTTGAGGTTTACCATCGGTGGCCTGCGTTCTGGCCATTGGTGTCTAGGTAAGATTCGCCGGTGGCCATCAACACCCCCTGGCGAATATCTGTTGCTTCGTTGGTGAATCTATCGCATATCATGTGAGTGTAATCANAGGCTTATTACGCAAGNTGACGCCGATCTCTTCCANAGTGTCCGGCGTCAACCCTTTCTATTACANATNGGCANGTTGGGAAAGGGTCTTTCGAATCTTCCGTCAATTATCGTTAAGCCTCAAAAGGGTGTCAAGACACAATAATTAATGCTAGATATTATTGATAGAGACATAGANGGCGAAGCTTGGGCTAGACCAGCNCCGGCGTGTGTTANNCTGATTGGGCTTCGGCGTTAATGCTTTTCTAGGCACGGGAACTACCGATATGGAGAACCAGCAGTTCGTGCAACGTTTGCACGATAAGATCGAAAGGCTGACTGAAGGCCGNATCGATCTGGAGATTGACATCGAGGACGGCANCCAGCTTAGGGTGGAGTTGGAACGGGAGACTCCTCTGGTCGTCCTAGGATCCAATATCTTTGAGTTCTCCGGTTTCGCCCGCATGTGCGTGGAGTACGCAGTGGAGTCAATCAGGAAGCAGCGCCCCATCGAAATATTGGAATTNCACCTGTTGCTGGCCCGCAACTGACCGAGCGGGAAACCACTTCGCTACTGGAAGTAAGTTGATTCGGTCACGATACCGCCCCAGAGTNAGATCCAAGCCCATGCATCCTTACGAATAACGCCCGTCCGGATGGACAATATGGACCAAGAACAGCCCGCACCTCAAGAACTAAAACGCCCCTGGTACTACAGTACCTGGTTCTTGGCGGCCACTTTCATCCTTGGGTGGCCGGTACTTCAGTTCATACTTCTCTTGCCGGTCCCCCTTCTCTGGCCCGTGTGGGCCATCCTNATCCTGCGCTCACCCTGGCACCGGAATTTCATCACTGGCACCACGGCTTGGGCGATGTTGATGTCCGGGGGGTTCTTGGTCATAACCCAGTTCTATACGGATGAAATGCATCCCTTGTTCACGGCGGTCATAATCGCGCCAGGTTTGTTACTGGCCGCGATAACCCAATTCTTTTGGAATAGGGACCGGAANAAGTTCGACCTGAACGGTAGTGAAGTAGGAACAGATGGCGACAAAAAGCCGTCTCGGGTCCGGGCGCCAAGGCAGGTCCGGCGGCAACACAGAAGGGGGTCGAGACCTGGACGGTCTTCCCGCCATCCCCACTGAAGCATGAAGAACTAGAGGCAGACCTCGGCTGATGCTTCAGCCAATATCTGGCCGTCCTGGTTTTCGACCACCATCCGGCAAGCCACCACTTTCAATTCTCCTTGCTCTCTCTTATCCACCACACTGCCCGTCAAAGAAATGGTGTCCCCTGCGTCGATTGGCTGCAGGGACTCAATCTTTAGGCTGCTGCCTTCCGCTTGGATGTTTTCTATCGGGAACCCCTTTCCCAGTAGTTCCAAGAGGTAGGCGGATAGGTCGGGGGCGGGAGGTTGTGCGTCGTCGATGGGAGCAGAAGATTCTGTNTCTGTTCCAGGTTTCAACAGGGCGCCGGCGCTGCAGATCCCGTCTTCGGTTCCCAACTTGACCAAGATGGGCAGTTGGTCGCCCACCGAGACCGAATCGAAGGTCACAGTTTGGGCCCATAATCTGGGCATAGCTACTCCATATCGAACGCAAGATATAGTGTCTAAGTAAGCCAAGGCTAGCACCGGAGCCGGTTCCTAGCAAGGACTTTCAGCCTGATCCGGGAATACCCTGTGCTACACTGGAACGAGCTAATTATCCGGGATGATTCCAGCCAACGTACCCTCAGGTCTGGCTCACGCAGCCAACGCCTGAGGGTCGTTTTCTGAGTCTGAACGGTTCGATCGTAGATGGTGGAGGTTGGATCCAATGGCTAGTGAAGGAGCGCCTTATCAGCGTGCCATGGTGGTGGTGGCCCATCCCGACGATGCCGAGTGGGGCTGCGCCGGGACGGTGGCCAAGTGGTGTGCCGAGGGCTGGGAGGTTGTGTACGTCCTGTGCACCGACGGTAGCAAGGGCAGCGACGACTTGGAGATGACCAGCGAACGTCTGGTGGAGATACGTAAGCAGGAGCAACTGGATGCCGGAAGGGTGCTGGGGCTAAAGGACGTAGTTTTTCTAGGCTACGAAGATTCCATGCTGGAGCCTACCTTAGACCTACGCCGGGATATCGCGCGGGAGATTCGCCGCCACCGGCCAGATGTGTTGATTTGTATGAGTTCTGTTCGGACCTTCAATGAAGATGGTTACGTCGGACATCCGGACCACAACGCCTCCGGAGAAGCTGCAATGTCGGCGGTTTTCCCCAGCGCGCGGGACCGATTGACCTTCCCGGAGTTGCTTGACGAAGGGTTTGAACCCCACAAGGTTAAGGAATTGTGGTTGATGGAATGGGGTGAAGACGCCAACAAGTTCGTGGACGTGGGTGAATATATGGATACGGCGGTGGATGCGTTGAAGGCCCATAAGACCCAGGTGACGGACGAAGACGCGGAGATCCACATGAGGCGTTGGCGTAACGGGACCGGAAAGAAAGTGGGGATGGAGTTCGCCGAGGCGTTCAAGGTCTTCCAACTGGGGTAATTGGGTAGTCCCCTCCTTACGAAGGAGGGGATATAGGGGAGGTTTTGCGGCGAGGGAACGACCCCCCTTTGGTCCCACCTTCAAAAGGGGGACGGAGTTGGATGCCTTCTCGGTTATACGCGCGTAGGGGCACGGCTTGCCGTGCCCCTACGTTTCGGATTCGTGATTTCGGTTGGGTTCTAGTCGGGTTTTTTGGCCACAACCTTAACGCTGGCCACGTTCATTGGGATACCGTCGTCGTCGAAGCGGACATTCTCTTCGGCGATGGTAACGTCCACAAAACCGGCCTTGCGCAGGCGCTCCAGGTAGACGTCCCGGTCCTCGGCCCCGGCGATGCAGGAAGCCCAGGCTTCGGGGTCCGTGCGGGCCGGTCCTTCGGTGGTCAGCGACATCATGTCCGATAGATGGATGCGCCCACCGGGGGATAGGACCCGGAAGGACTCACTGAAGACGGCATCCTTGTCCGGGGACAGGCACACCACACAGTTGGAAATCACCACGTCCACGTTGGCATCGGGCAGCGGCATCTTTTCCATCTCGCCTTTCACGAACTCCACGTTGGTGATGCCCAGGTTGGTCTGGTTCAATCTGGCCAGCTTCAGCATGTCATCGGTCATGTCCAGGCCGGTTACGTGACCTTCCGGACCCACCTGCTGGGACGCTAGGAAGCAGTCGATGCCGCCGCCGGAACCCAGGTCCAGCACTCGCTCGCCGGGTTGAAGACCCGCCAGGGCGGTGGGGTTGCCGCAACCGGCCGAGGCGGCGATGGATTCCGCAGGCAGACCGGCAAGCTGTCCGTTGGTGTAAAGCCGCATCGCACGCTCGGTGTCCGCCGGGCCGCAACATCCGGGATAGCTGCCACCCTCGGGCTGGACAACGGTGAGTTCGATGACCCCCTTGGCCCGGGCCCCGTATCGTTCGCGGACCAACCGCTTGATTTCTTCGGAATCTGAATTCGTTGTCATCGACCTACTCCTGAACTTTTGTTTCTTCGCCCGTTGGAACATCAGCTTGAGATCCAAGCGCTTGTTCCACCGTAACCTCTACTGTGGGCAGCATCTTCTGCCACACCAATCCGGCCGCTCGGAAAGCATCATGTCCTTCATCCGTTAGCCAGCAAACTCTTCGCTTGCGCCCCAAGTGTTCTTCCATCCGGCAAACCACGTACCCGCCCTCCACCAATTCCTTCATGGTGGAATAGACCATGGCCTCGGTCGGTTCGCAGCAGCCTTGGCAGGCGTCCCTTATGGCCAGGTTAAGCTGGTATCCGTGGACCGGACCCTTGGCCAGTTGGCCCAACAATAGGAACCGGCAAAGGCTGCGCTTCACCAGGTTTTCCCAATAGGCTTCGTTCCGCATCGAGAGTTTATTTAATTGGATCGTCATATCTTCAAAGCANCCGTAACTAAACCGGGTTTACTAAACCACGTTAAGTATTGTACAAGGTCGAAACTACCGTGTCAACTATCCGGTAGGGCCGGGGTTTTTCGCTCACGGGCATGGACTCACGTATGCACGGGAATGACGAGAGGGTCGGACAGAAGGAACTTGCGGTTCGGAAATGATGCTTAGATGAATCCCGGCCTTCGCCGGAATAATGGCGCTGCAGGTACAACACCTCCATCGTCATTCCCGCGCATGCGGGAAGATAGTGGCTTGGCTGGAACCGGCAATTGTCATAAACCTGGGACATCTTTGGATTCCGGCCTTCGCCGGAATGACGGTAGCATAGGCGGGAAGCTTGGCCTAAACCCTGTGGTAGAATGAGGCTNCAATTTCGAACCTTGCCAACCTTGCGTTCGAGTTGAATCCCCAAGTATCTATCCTTAGAGAAGAAGAGACATGAAAGTTACACGCGCGACAACTCGAATCATCCAAACCCCGGCGGANCACCCTTGGGTGGTGGGAGTTCCTGTGGGGGACGCCACCAGGGAATTCGTAACACTGGAACTAGATACAGACGATGGCATCCAGGGTGTGGGCGTTACCTTTTTCGGGGCTGCGTTAACCAACGCCCTTAGATCGGCGGTGGATACGCTGGCCGGATTGGTCATCGGACGAGATCCCATGCCGGTAGAAGCNATCGNNGGTGACCTGCGTGCCGCCGCCAGCGGTTCCGGGCCTGGTGGAATCTTCTCGTTGGCCCTTTCGGCGGTGGACATGGCCCTGTGGGACATCAAGGGCAAGGCGCTTAACGTAACCGTCAGTTCTCTGCTGGGTGGTTACCGGGACCGGGCACCCACCTATGCCAGCGGCGCGCTGATGCGTCCCATGAACCTGGAGTACCTGGCCGAGGCAGGCCCCCGCTTGGTAGATATGGGATTCAAACAGATGAAGACCCAGATGGGCGCCGAACCCACGGCCGCCAAGGAAGTGGACCGGATGCGGGTGATGCGTGAAGCTGTCGGCCCGGACATCGACCTGATGTGCGACATCAACCAGCTTTGGAACGTCAACCAGGCCATACAGATCGGCAAGCGAGTGGAGGAATACAATCTCTTCTGGCTAGAAGACGTGGTGGCCTCGGACGACTATCANGGCCTAGCCCGTGTTGCCGATTCCCTAACCACTCCCATCGCTGCCGGTGAGTACGTCTATGGGATCCAGCCCTTCCGTCAGATGCTGGAGAACCGGTCCATCGACATCGTCATGATTGACCTTCTCAGAGTGGGGGGAATCACCCAGTGGAAAAAAGTGGCCGGCATGGCCGAAGCCTTTAACATCCCGGTAGTCAGCCACCTAGTGCCTGAGATTCACGTGCACTTGATCTCGGCCATACCCAACGGGCTGACGATCGAGTACATGCCTTGGACCCAGCGCCTGTGGGAAGAGATGCCCAAAATGGAAGACGGGAATCTGGTAGTGCCGGATAAGCCGGGATTGGGGCTAGAGTTCAGTCAGGACGCCATAAAGCAATATCAGGTTGCATAGCTGGGAGAGGTCAGCAGTCAGCTATCAGGGGCAAGAGTGGTCCTCTAGAACGCTTATTCACTCAGAGGGCTACCAAACAGTTGTATAAGATTATAGNTAGACGGGAGCAGAGGGTATCGGCTCAATCGGCTGATTGCTGAAAGCTAATAGCCCACCGCTACATCAAGGAGGCTGCAAATGGTTTCACAACTGCGCATCTACACAATCAATCGGGGCATGATGGACTCGTGGCTCAAGTTGTTCGACGAGCATATCCGGCCCATCCATCAAGGTTTGGGCATTCCGATAGAGGCCACTTGGGTCAACGCCGACCGAACTGAGTTTCTCTGGGTCCGAAGCTTCAACACCGTTGAAGAGATTCCGGAGAAGGAAGCCGCCTACTTCGCCTCACCGGGCCGCTCGGCCCTGGGAGACCTGCCTACCAGCCACATCGCCAAGATGGAAGTCAGGGTTATAGAAAAGGTTCCGGCCGCAGCCTAACGGTCGAAATCTAGGAACAAATCCTTACCTCCTTGGTGCCGGCACCCTTCCGCCGCCCATTTTTGTTGCCTTACCCTTAGGTAGTCCTTTACGACGAACCCGGCTTAGAACAGGATAGGAGAACCTAAGGAGGAGAGAGTTACATGGCGACTCTATACGAGAATCTTGGTGGGCAAGCGGCTTTGGATGCCTTCGTCCCGGCGTTATACGATAAGGTGCTGACCGACGATAGGGTAAGCAGCATTTTCAGAGGCGTTGGCATGGAACGGCAAGGACGGATGCTGAAGGCCTTTCTGACCATGGGCTTTGGCGGACCCGATGATTATGCTGGAAAAGCCCTGCGGCAGGGGCATAAGCATCTGGTGGATCAGGGTCTGAACGACGAACATTTCGACGCAATGGCCGGGCACATCAAATCCACGGTGGAAGACCTCAATNTACCGGCTGAGTTGGTGNATCAGGTGATGGGCGCTGCGGGAAGCCTGCGCGATGAAGTGCTCAATAAGCCGGAGGAAGCGGTTGCGCCGCAAGCCACTGATGAAACCGAAGAACCGGTGGCGGTTGCTGAGGAAGTTACTAGTGAAATGACCAGTGATGACGGGGCTGAAGCCACGCCGGTAAAAACCCCTCGGGCCAGAAAAACCTCTGGAACAGGCACCGCACGCCGCAAAAAGGCTGCTACCGCCGATACTCCCGCCGAGCAGGAAGTTCCAGTTACGGCGGACTAAAGTTCCTTGCGCATCTCGATGTGGGGAATGTTCACTTCGTCGAAAGGTTCCCCATGTTCAAGATAGCCATGGGCCGCATAGAAGCTCTTGACGTATTCCTGTGCGTGAAGGACGCTGCGGCGCAAGCCTTGGGCTCGGGCCTCTTCCTCCAGAAAATCTAGGATCAGGCCCCCGACTCCTCGTCTGCGCCAACTCTGATCCACCGCCATGCGCCCGATAACGGCGATGGCTGGATCTCTAGCCAGAAGACGACCGGTGCCGACGGTGCTGCCATGATGCAACGCGATGACGTGGGTGGCGCCGGCGTCTTCTTCGTCCAACTCCTCTTCGGGTGGCACNTGCTGCTCGGCAACGAACACCCGGAAGCGGATATCGATGGCCGCTTCCAACTCCGTCTCGGTTTCCACCAGCTTAACGATGATGTCGCTTGAGCTTTCAGGCATCAGCTTTCAGCTTGTCAGCCCCTAAAAGACTATCGCGCCCCGGCCAACTTCTCCCTTGTCCATGTCTCCGTATGCTTCGTTGATCTGGTCCAAGGAGTAGTGGCGGACCACCAAGTCGTCCAGGTTCAGCTTTCCNGACTGGTACATGTCCACCATGGTTGGCATGTCGGTTTGGGAGCGTGCTGATCCGTAGTAGGTCCCGCGCAGAGTTTTCTCATTGCGTACCAGGTCGACGGCGTTGATTCCTGCCTCGGCGCCCGTNGGAGCGATGCCCACCACAGTGACCGTGCCTCTTTTCCCCGCCATTTCGTAAGCTGCTTTGGTGGTGTCGGCCGAGCCAAATACTTCGAAGGTAAAATCGGCGCCCTTGCCGTCGGTCAGTTCTTTCACTTGAGCAACCGGATCACGGTCCGAGGCGTTGACCGAATGAGTCGCGCCGAACTTCATCGCGAACTCCAACTGGCTCTCCCGGATGTCCACGGCGATAATCTTGGCGGCGTTAACCAGCTTGGCGCCCATGATGACGTTCAGTCCCACGCCGCCGCAGCCTATGACTGCGACAGTGCTGCCCGGCGTGACCTTGGCGCTGAACAGAACGGCGCCCACTCCGGTGGGTACGCAACAGCCAATCATTGCGGCTTTGTCCATGGGAATAGGAGACCTAACCGGCACGCAACCGGATTCGGGAACCACTGCGTACTCGGCGAAGCAGGCAACCTTGCCCATGTGGTGGATGCGCTGGTCACCCTTGTGCAACCGGGTGGTCCCGTCGTACATGAAGGGCCCGGTGGCCATGTGGCTGTCGCAGATGTTGGCATGCCCTTCCAGGCAGGACTTGCAACGGCCGCAGGCGGGTACGAAGGAGAGAATGACCTGGTCACCAGGGCGGACCGACGTGACGCCGGGTCCCACTTTCTCCACGGTGCCTGCGCCCTCGTGGCCCAGAACTGCGGGTAGGGCGATGTTTGCGTCGCCATGCATGAAGTGCCGGTCCGAGCGGCAGATGCCAGCGGCCCCGACCTTGACCATGACTTCTCCGGCTTTGGGGTCGTCCAACTCGACTTCCTCAATCACCAGAGGTTGCTTTACTTCGTAGAAAACGGCGGCTTTGACCATGGTGCCTCCTGATATGGAAGATGCCGAATCATCATCGCTTTGGTGGCGNCATCTGTCAATGCGGACGAGGCTGTTAGCTTTCAGGCGTCAGCTATTAGTTGGTTGTGGGCGTGGGTGGGTTGTTGGGAGTGGTGGGGGTTGGGGTGCGGGGGAAATCCCCATGTGTCCCCCTTTACGAAGGGAGGAGAGTTTGGTTGCGTATCCTTCGCTGACCGCGCTAGCCGTCGATCTTCTCCAGTGGAGCGAAGCTTAGGAGGAGGCGTTTTATGCCTACTTCGCCTTTGAAGTGGACGGTTACTTCGTGGTCGCCCGACGCGGCTAGACATTCCATGACGACCCCTTCGCCGAAGGTGGAGTGCCGGACCAAGTCGCCGATGCTGGGGACTTCCCGAACCGGGACAGGAGCGGCGGCGGGGGCGTTGGCTAGAGGCGTACGGGCAAGCGGCGTGGAACCTCTGGCCCTGGTCTGATCTTGTTTGGCGGGGGCTATCAGGTCGGCTGGAATCTCCCGTAGGAATCGGGACGATAGAGTGGGGCCGCTGTTGCCCATGAAGCCCCGCCGGAAAGCCCTTAGCAAGTAGAGCCGGCGCTGGGCACGGGTGATGCCCACGTAGCACAACCGTCGTTCTTCTTCCAATTGCTCCTCGCTATCCATCGACCGGCTGTGGGGGAGCAAACCCTCCTCCAGACCGACGATGAACACCACCGGAAATTCCAGTCCCTTGGCTTGGTGCAAGGTGATTAACGTAAGGGACTCTGCCGAGTCTTCGTAATTATCCACGTCGGCCACCAGGGAGACCTTCTCCAGCAAGCTGGCTAGACCGTCGCCGGGGTCCTCGGCGTTGAATTCCTGGGCGGTCTCCCGAAATTCCAGGATATTCTCCCAGCGTTCGTCGGGACGATCGTCGCTGTTCTGGATGAATCTACGGAGACCGGTGTCGTCCAACACTTGGTCGATCAGGTCCACTATGGGTACTTGAGTGACGCTTTGGACCAGTCCTTCGACCATATCGGCGAAGTCGCCGATGGCGTTGGATGCCCGTGTGGTCAACGGAACCGGACTGGGCTGCCCTTGGGACCGGGCTGCCGCGATCTGCTGCATGGCGCTGATGAGAGAAACGTTCTGTTCCCTAGCCCATCTGGCCAGGTCCTGCATGGATTTGGCCCCGATACCTCGAGGCGGCACGCCAATCACCCGGGTCAGATTGACCTCATCCAGCGGGTTTTGAAGTAGATTGAGGTAGGCCATCAGGTCTTTGACTTCCCGCCGTTGGTAGAACCGGACGCCGCCAACCAAGCGGTACTTCATGCCTCGATGCAGACAAGCCTCTTCCAACGCTCGAGACTGGGCGTTGACCCGGTACATGACCGCGCAGTCTCCGGGTTTGATTCTTTCCTGGCGCACGAGCCGCTCAATCTCGCCGATGGTGAAGCCCGCTTCTTCCTGTTCATCGTAAGCTTCGTGAACCACCACCGGCTCGCCTTTGCCGTTCTCGGTGAATAAGCCTTTCTCCAGGCGTATTCCATTAACCGAGATAAGCTTCTGGGCGGCTTCCAGGATGTTGCTGGTGGAGCGGTAGTTCTGCTCCAGATTGATTGTCTTGGCCTGAGGGTAGTCGCTCTGGAAGCTGAGGATGTTGCGGATGTCCGCGCTGCGCCAAGAGTAGATGGACTGGTCGGGATCTCCGACCACGCAGATGTTCTGTTCGGTGCCCGTCAGCAAGCCAGCCAGCCGGTATTGGGCGACGTTGGTGTCTTGGAACTCGTCCACCATCAGGTATTGGTAACGCTGCTGGTATCTTTCCCGCACCGCCGGTTGTTCTTGGAGAAGCTGGACGGACTTCATAAGCAAGTCGTCGAAGTCTACGGCGTTGTTGCGGGATAGCAACTCTTCATAGTGGTGGTAGACCCGGGCCGATACTTCTTCGAAGTAGCTCTGGCCATGCTGGGACAGCCCCCGCGAGTCCATCATCACGCTTTTGGCTCGTGAGATAACGCTGCGGATGGCTTGAGGAGGATTCTGCTTGGGGTCCAGATCCGCCAGTTGAAGCGACTGCTTGATCAACGAAAGCTGGTCGTCGGCGTCGTATATCGAGAATGACGATGAAAGACCGACCGGTTCGCCTTCCCTCCGCAAAAATCGAGCGCAGAAGGAGTGAAATGTACCCACGGTCAAGGATTCGGAGCGTGGTCCAACCAAACGCTCCAATCGGTCCCGCATCTCCCGGGCGGCCTTATTGGTGAAGGTCATCGAAAGGATACGGTATGGACTAACTCCGTAATCCCGAACCAGGTGGGCGATACGGTGGGTGATTACCCTGGTCTTGCCGCTGCCTGGTCCGGCGATGATAAGCAAAGGGCCGTCGATACTTTCGACGGCCTCTTTCTGTTCTGGGTTCAATCCTTCGAGAATATCCGAGGTAAGCGTCATGGCGAAATTATAGCATGGGGTTGAGACTGGGGAAGGTCAGAACGAGGCCATTCTCTCCAGTCGGGCCAGATCGGTTATGGTGATGCGGCGGTGGGAGGTGTCCAGCATTCCCAGGCGCCGGTAGCTGTTAAGAGCCCGGCTCACCGTTTCCCGGCTGGCCCCACCAAGCGGGCCAGTTCGTCCTGACCCAAGGGAACGACGATCTGATCGCCAGGCTTGGCGTCTTCTGCATAGGTCTCGGCCAGGGCCAACAGTTGCTTGGCGACGCGAGTAGGCACGTCCAGAAAGACCATGTCTCCCAACATCTGGTTGACGTTGCGCAATCGCTGGACCAGCATGGTGTTAACGTCTGCGGCCAGTTCCGGGTTCTCCCCAAGGAAATCGAGGAAGCCCTGGCGGAAGAGGACCATAGTCTCGGTGGCGTCCACCGCTGTTGCTGTCGCCGAGCGGTTGGAACCGTCCAACAAAGCCATCTCACCGAAGCAGTCCCCGGATTGGAAGAGAGCGATGTCCCTTTCCCGTCCGTCTTCCGAGGCTATGGAAATCTTGACCCGGCCGTCGACGACGATGTGCATCCGGTCGGCAGGGTCGTCTTCGTGGAAGATTACCTCNCNGCGCTGGTACCGGCGGGGCTGCAACTTATCGGGCAGAGACTGGAGTTGCTTTCCGTTCAGATTGGCGAATATTCGCACTCTGGTGAGAAAAGCTACGTCGACCATGATGGCTATCTCCCGGTGACTGTGACAGCTTCGGCCATTATATCACCGGGCGTAGTGAACGAGGCATGAGACGAGTTTGGCAGCCTGAAAGGGTACATGCTATAATTTTTTCTGCCTAGACAGAGAGGAAAATTAAAAAGCGGGCTTACGGTATCACGAGGCCGGTCCACTCGACCGGCTCGTTTTCATGTTGGTAGCCCGCACGATTCCAGCGTCGAGAAGGATAACGTCCGGATCGCCGATGCGCTAACAGCGGAGAAATTATGGTAAATATCCCCAAGCAAAACCTACGGACTCCCGGACCCACGCCGGTCCCGTCGGATATCGTCGAGGCGATGTCCAATCCCATGATTGACCATCGTGGCCCAGAGTTTCACGAAATCATCGAGATTGCCACCCAACAGTTGAAGCAGGTCTTCATGACTACCAACGACCTGATGATACTGACTGCTTCGGGAACCGGTGCTCTGGAGGCGGCTATCGTAAACACCCTGTCTCCGGGAGACAAAGTACTCTCGGCTTCCGCCGGGTCCTTTGGCGACCGGTTTACCGAGATGGTGGAGACGTTTGGGGCCGATGTTCAGCGGTTGGATTTTGAGTGGGGTTCTCCGATAGAGCCTGAGGCGATCCGTAGCGCCCTGCGCGCTGATCCCGGCATAAAAGCGGTTCTGGTGACCCACAACGAGACATCCACCGGAGTGACCCATCCTCTTCAACAGATATCGGAAGTAGTGAAGGGGGAGTTCCAGAAACTGCTGTTGGTAGACGCAGTGAGCAGCTTGGCGTGCGTGCCCCTGCCGGTCGATGGTTGGAATTGCGATGTGGTGGGTACGGCATCTCAGAAAGGGTTCATGATCCCGCCGGGTCTGGCTTTCATCACCATGAGCGAGACCGCATGGGAAGCCTGTGAGACGTCCACTATGCCCAGCTTCTATTTCGACCTGAAAGCTGCCAGAAGTTACCTTGAGCGTGGGCAGACTCCATTCACTCCCAACGTTGCCTTGATGTACGGCTTGATCACTGCTTTGGATAAGCTGCTTGAAGAAGGCATGGAGAACGTCTACGAACGGCATGCCCGCATCAGCCAGATAACCCGGGACGGCATCAAGGATCTGGGGCTGGATCTGTTGGTATCTGACGAAGCTTACGCTTCCAACACCGTGACTGCGATCAAAGTTCCCGAGGGCGTTGACGGGGGTAGGTTAAGGAGTCTGGCTCGTGAGGAACACAACGTGGTTCTTGCCGGGGGCCAGGGGAAACTCTCTGGAAGCATCTTCCGCATCGGTCATCTGGGTCACGTTACTCGCGAGGACATCGAAGAGGTCCTGGAGACGCTGAAGACGGTTCTTCCCAAGGTCGGCTTCCGGGCGGGCTAGGCGCTCCACCCGCCTTTGCGTTCCATTTATCCAAGGGCCTCTGAAGTAAGGACCTGACATTGTCGACTTCCCAGTTGCAAATAGCCATGTCCAGCCTGCGTATCAGACTGGCAGAGATACAGAGCAGGGAAGATCAGGCAGAGACGCTGATCAACCAGTTTCGGACCCAGCTGCGCAGATTGCCTCGGCAGGTCGTCTACGGAACAATCTCATTGGACGCTTCTCTGGCCGCCATGGGCGAGATAGAAGAGCGTTTGAACGACGCCATTGCCACTCACCGCTGGTTACTGGAATTTAAGAAAACAGCCATCTACGAACTGGAAGCTTTGCAACTGGTAGGACAGGTGGACGAGGCTCGCCGATCTCTATCTTCTCTCAGACAGCAAAACCTATTGTCCGGGGAGACGGAGGAATCAGCCGCCGAGATTCTCCGCCTGGAAAAGTTCATCGCCGAGTACAGCAAGAGGGCCGAATTGGCCATCACCGACAGCTACCAAGAGCGGCAGGGACTGGAGTAGCTACCACCTGCGAGGCCTTATCGCCTAAAAAGCCCCTTCAAGCTGATTAATCACCAGTCCAGTGGGCAGCTTGGGATAGAAAAAGGTGGATTTGCGGGGCAGTCTTTGGCCCTGACTCACCACATCGTAGAATTGGTTCATTGGAAAGGGTTTAACCAGAAACGCCATCTGGGAGTCTCCTGAATTCACCCGTTCCATCGCTTGTTCATGGTCGTGGATGTAGGTCACCCGGTCCGCTAACAAATCTCCTAGAACCGGCTTCAAGACCTGCTCTTCCAAAATCCATGCTTCCGAGACCGCTAGAGGACCCCATTCCTGCCAGTTAACGTCTTTCTTGAGAGACAACAACCGGAGATTCTCTCCTGCGGGTCCCAATACACCCAACGCCTTGGCGTCGTCGCCCAGGCTAACCACCTGCTCCAATAGCCCGTCCGCTGTGTCTGCTGACGGGAGACCGCTGGGATTCACTTCGAATAGCTGCAGCAACCGTTCTTGCAACCGAGTCAGCATCTCGCCGGTCAGACCACTGACAACTCTATGGTAGGGCAGAACCAGCAACCCCGGATCATCGAATTCGATCAGGGTCATCATCACCGAGTCATTATCTTCCGCGGAGGCGATCTGATAGCCACCGTCGCGGGCTCGCTTGGCTTGAAAGCGCAACGCCGCCTCGTACCTATGGTGCCCGTCCGCCAGAAAAACGGAAGTATCGTTGAAGAAATGGCGTATCCGAATCTGCTGATCCGACTCGGAGATTATCCAGAGAGACATCTCCTGGTTCTCGTCGGGGTGGACCTGGATGGCAGGAGGGTCCGACATCACTTTTTCAAACGTATCTGCGAGGTACTGGGATGGGTCGCAGTACAGACTCATTATCGGACTGAAGTTGGCGTTGCAGGCCTCCATCAAGGCTACCCGGTCCATCACCGCAGGCTCCTCCGTGAACTCGTGGGGGAAAACCTCTTGGCTGTCATATTGGGCCAGGCGGACACATCCGGTAACGCCGATCCTGCTCTTGGTTTGACCCTGATATTGATATATGTGCCGGGTCAGGTAGTAACAGGGCTCCAACTCTCGGCGTAACACTCCCCGCCGTAGCCACTCCTCAAATAGGTCGGTGGCGCTGCGGTAGGTGTTCCCTCCCGGTGCGTTCCAGTCTAGGTTTTCGCCCGCTTCAAGATGGACCACGTTGTAGGGACTGCGTTTAAGTAGCGACTCTTGAAGCTCCGGGGTGATTAGGTCATAGGGTGGGCAGACAACCTTGTTCAGGTCGCCGACCACGTCGGGATTGTATTTCCAACCGCGGAAAGGGCGAAAAACTACCATATCGATTCACC
>PANP01000053.1 GCA_002708395.1 Dehalococcoidia bacterium | reverse complement strand
GCATCACCCAAGCTTTGGTGGTTTGAATGCTGGCGAAGTTAACCAGCAATGGCGAACCGGCCTTCGCTCTGTCCCGTGCCCCTTTGTTAAAAGCGTAATTATCATTGGTCCATGCGACCGAAATCACCAACCAGGTAACAGTGGCCACCAAAACAATCATCATTGCCATGACCCATAGTCNCCCGNCNATCTTTANCTGCGGGNCCGATGTCTGAGCCTGCTTTNTTAGTTNTTGATTGTTCAAACCTTTACCTCCTTGTTCCCATCTTGGTATAGAAATAGATGTTCGGGTCCCTGGTCAGGTCATNATTCACCNCAATCCTTGTTTTTCGGTATTTNTTATTGGATGANACTAAAACTTANGGGATNNGTGNANGANNGNCNATNAAATACNGGAACTNGTTANNCANATGNTGGGACTATAGAGAATNGATTCATTGCCGGCTTAACAATGTTCCTAAANGGCCANACAAAAATTAGATGTCATCGCTTTGAAATGGATGNTTCAAGCGTCGCGTCGTGACTGGTAGGGGGAGNTANCTCATGGNGATACGTCNGCAGGGGCCGCCGAGTCAATGCCNCGGATAGAGGAGTTCTTGTTCCTGACTCTGATGCCGTCTTATACTGTTGTCGGCAATAGGCATGAAGGGAACCGAATTAAGGGTTCTGATTGAGAGGATAGATGTACGACTTTCACACCCACACGTTTCTCAGCGACGGCGTGCTGTCTCCCATAGAGTTGATCCGGCGGGCGTTGGTGCGGGGATACAAAGCCATCGGTGTCACGGACCACGTGGGGTTCGGCAATCTAGAATATGTGGTCAAAACCCTGGTGGCGGACTGCGCCAATGNGACCAAACAATGGGACATCCTGGCGATGCCCGGGGTGGAGATTACCCATGTTCCTAAAGACGACATTGACATGGTCGCCAGGATGGCCAAGGAACTGGGCGCCAAGTTAGTGGCTGTCCATGGGGAAACCATAGTAGAGCCGGTTGAACCNGGGACCAATGAAGCAGCTGTAAGATCGGCCTTTGTGGATGTACTAGCCCATCCCGGGTTAATCAGCTATGAAGTCGCTAGATTGGCGGCGGAGAACGGGGTGTATCTGGAGGTTTCGGCGCGCAAAGGTCACAGCCTTGCGAATGGACACGTGGTTAATACNGCCAGGGAAGCGGGCGCGGTGACGGTGTTGGACTCGGACGCCCACGAGCCCGAAGATTTGTTGACACTTGATCTGGTCGAAAAAATCGCAGAGGGCGCGGGCCTCAACAAAGAAGAAGCCCACGCCCTATTGCAAACCAATCCGCAAAACCTGCTGGCCAAACTAGGTTTCGGCCCTGTCCNAGCGTCNGATACTAGACNCNGAACTCCTTNAACACTTTGGCGTAACGGTAGCTATCGACTAAACAACTAGGACTTGCCGATCCTGAACACCTTTGTACTGCATACGGGGCAAACACCCGAGGTGGCCGGGCGTCCGTTCTTAAGGGTAACTTGCTGTGGGTTCCGAATCTCTTGCTTGCCGCGGCACTTGAAGCAATAGGCTTCCATAATCTNCACCCCCGATCTGATTAGGCATGATTGGACGGATAATCTATCGATGGTTTCCGGGTTGGAAGCTTTTTCCGAATGCAGGGTCTAAGAGGACTACGGATGCGCTTGTGGATCCATCTGGACTGTCTTGCCGTTCAACCCTATGGCCGACGCAGAGTCACTCTGCTAAGGCTGATTTTGTGATGGGAACCGTGACGTTTTTCAATATACAGGGAACAGAAAGATTGTCAAGGCGTGAGAATGTTCCTTAGCAGACTGGGGAAGATTGACGTTACAGGCTGATGGCGGATGCCCTGGACGGCGTACTTAAGGCTGTGTTCAGGCCGATTGAGGGGCATACTGGGAAGGCGAATCTACCTCGAAAACCTTAGTAGGGCGCCAGGAGTTGTCGCTCCGATCGAACCGGACAAGAGCCAGGAAGCAACCTTCGCTGGTGTAGGCCCGGAACTCCTCTAGGTATCCCGCATTCTGGGGTGCTTGGCCCAGGCTTACGGACTGACCATGGCGGAGATACTGCTCGGCCTGCTGGCCCACCGTAATACTGTTCAAGTTCTGCAGTACCCAGTCGACCGGAAGCAGGTGTTTCTGCCAATCATCTGGAGCATCGCCGGTTGATGCCAACTGATCAGGTGTAACTGAGGATTCGGCTTTGAATGCCCCGCAGGTGAGACGCTCCAATGCGGCCACGTGACCTCCGCAGCCTAGAACCTCACCCAGGTCATGGGCTAGAGAGCGCATGTACGCGCCTTTCCCGCACTCCACTTCCAAGATCAAACTCGGTAGATCAAATTCCACGATGCGGATGTCGTGAATCTCTACCGGACGGCTGGCTACTTCCACTTCGATCCCGGCCCTAGCCAACTTGTATAAACGCTGGCCTCCTACCTTGATTGCGCTATACATGGGCGGTGTTTGTTGGATAGTTCCCAAGAACGGTTCCAGCGCGTCTTCGATCGTCTCCCGTGTCAGTCCGCTGGGATCCCCAGTCTTGACCACTTCGCCTTCGCCGTCGTAAGTGGATGTAGTGACACCGAACTTAATCTCCATCAAGTAGACTTTTCTGCCACCCACGACATGATCCATGAGGCGGGTAGCCTGTCCGAAGCATACGGGTAAGACGCCTGTTGCCAGTGGATCCATGGTGCCCCCATGACCGACTTTCTTCCTTTGGCCGGTGATTCTCTTCACCTGGCGCAAAGCGTCCATGGAGGTGATTCCTGAAGGTTTGTAAAGGTTAACGAACCCGTTGACCGCTGGTATTGGGGAGCTTCGTGGTCTAGGCATGGTTCAGTTGTTTGTAGCCGGCGCCGGGTTAACGTGGGAGCCATCCGCAGCGGGCGAGACTTCTGCGTCGCCACCCGATTGGTCGAGGTGGATCTGATTCAACATCCCCATAAGCCGGTCGGAAGTCTCCAAAGAGTCATCTAGAGTGAAGCTAAGAAAGGGAACGTAGCGCAAGCTTACACGGTCCCGAAGTTCCCTTCTCATGAATTTCGCGGCGGACTGTATCCCGGCCAGGGCAGTTTTCTTAGTTTCATCGTCGCCCATAACGCTGACGAGCACCAAGGCAGTGCGCAGATCAGGGGCGGCCCTGACTTCGGTGATGGTAATGACGCCAGATAGGCGGGGGTCCTTTACTTGGCGAGCCAATAACTGGCTGATTTCAAGGCGCAGTAATTCATTGACTCGGTCGACTCGTCGGGACATAACTGCCTCCCGCGCCGGGGGGATAGATAGAAAGTTAGGATATGGGTTTAGACCATCGTAGGTAGCGGATTAACGCCGTGCTCTTTCCTCGCGATGGGCTTCCAACACATCCCCTTCTTCAAAGTCATTGAAGCCCTGGAGCACGACACCGCACTCGGTGCCAAGAGCCGCCTCGTTGATTTCATCACGGAAGTGGCGCAGGCTGGTCACCGTAGACTCCTCCAGAATCTTGCCGTCTCTGGTGATTCTCACTGTGACACCTTTGGTCATGCGGCCTTCAACTATGCGGCAACCCGCTATCTTGACACCACCTCTGGTGGGGAAGACTTCTCGAATCTCGGCTCGTCCCAGCACTACATCGACAATGGCTGGCTCCAGCAAGCCTTGCAAGGCCAATTCAACGTCGTCGATAAGTTGGTAGATAATGCCGTAATTGCGAATCTCCACGCCCATGCGGCGGGCCAACCGCTCGGCGCCGGGCTCGGTGCCCACGTTGAAAGCGATGATAATGGCTTCCGAAGCACTGGCTAGTAGGACATCTGTTTCTGTCACACCGCCGGAGCTGGCGTGGAGGATGCGAACTTTGATATTGTTAGCGGCCAGGTTCTCCAATGAATGGTTGACAGCCTCAACGCTGCCCTGAACGTCCGCTTTGAGTACCAGGTTAAGCTCCTTGAGTTCTCCTGCCGGTGTCCGGTTGACCACTTCGTCCAGGGTCAGGGCCCGAGCCTGGGCTTGTTGGGACGAAGAAGGGTTTTCCTTGTCAGTAGCCATGGCGCGCGCTGTGCGTTCGTTGGGCACAACCGAAAATAGGTCTCCGGCCTCGGGTAGAGAGCCGAATCCCAATATCTCAGCGGGTGTGCCTGGTAAGACTTGCTTTACAGCCTCTCCGCGATCGTTACTCATGGCCCGAACGCGCCCCCAGGTCCCGCCGGCAGTGACGTGCTGACCCACTGAGAGGGTGCCGTCCTGAACGAGAAGCGTGGCAGTTGGCCCTCTTTGCCGGTCCAGTTTGGCTTCGATGATTACGCCGCTGGCTGGCTTGTCCGGATTGGCTTTGAGGTCGGCGATCTCAGCGACGACCGCTATATTTTCCAGTAAGTCGGTTATGCCATCTCCTGTCTTGGCGGAGACTTCTACCGAGATTATCTCTCCTCCCCAATCCTCTACCAGCATGTCCCGTTCACTGAGTTGGCGTTTAACCCTCTCTGGATCGGCAGCTGGCATATCCATCTTGTTGATGGCCACTACGATGGGGACGCCGGCCGCTTTGGCGTGGTCGATGGCTTCATCGGTTTGGGGCATTATGCCGTCGTCGGCCGCTACCACCAGAATCGCTATGTCGGTAGCTTTTGAACCCCGGGCGCGGATGGCGGTGAACGCTTCATGTCCCGGCGTATCCAGGAAGGTCAATAGCTGCCCGTTGGCTTCGACTTGGTAGGCACCGATGTGTTGGGTAATGCCGCCGAGTTCCCGCTCAGCCACGCTGGAGTCCCGTATAGAGTCCAACAGAGCGGTCTTGCCATGGTCTACGTGACCCAAGATAGTAACGACAGGGGTGCGGGTGACCAGGCCCGTCTGGTCCACTTCTTCGGGNTGTTCCGAATCCTGACTGGCATCCGAGGCGTCATCTTCCGCCATNGTGGTACTGATGCCGAACGCGGAGGTGACCAGGGTGGCCATCTGGTAATCGATGACCTGGTTCATCGCCGCCATGATTCCGTTGCGCATCAATTGCTTGATGACGTCGATGGGATTTTGGTCGGTGAGTTCCGACAGTCGTTGGACGGTAAGGGTTTGAGGCAATACCAGAACCCTGGCTTGCCTACGCCGTGGTTGGCTGGAACGTCGTTCAGTAGTCATCTACTGCTCCACTGGGATTGGGTCATCTACCATACTCCGGTAAAACGCCGCTATCTGGGCCTGGCTCTCCGGCGGCATGGTGATATTCAGGCTTCTTTCAATACTGGTCTTGGGAACGCCCCCTTGCCAGCAGGTTTCCGACCGGCAGACATAAGCGCCCCGGCCAGGTCGTTTCCCTGCTTGGTCAACTAGAACGGACCCTTCAGGCGTTCGCACGACGCGAATCAACTCTTGCTTGGGGAACCGTTGGCCGCAAGCAACGCACTTACGCTCCGGTATGTGGCGCCGATCAGCCAACAGCAATATTATCCTTGTAGAGTGTGAGCGTCGATCAGCGCCGGCCGGCAGGTCCCCGGTTGGCGGGTCCTGGCGGTCCTCTCCGGGCCGCTCCACCGCGGCGTGCACGGTTGTTGTTCCGGCGTCCACCGCCGCGACCATCTTCCATAAGATCCTCAGCGAATCGAATCTTCCCGGCATCGGGAGTCACTATCGCCATCGCTGGGGCGACATCCGGAACTAGAACCAATTCGTCTTCGCCGTCTTCCTCGGCCTCGTCATCGTCCTCGTCCTCGATAGTTCCGACGTCTCCCAAAGTAAAGGAGTCTAGGTCGTCAACGCTGAAGCTGGGAGAAGCCTCCGCCCCGGCGGCCACTGCCTCCTGGGTTTCCTTCCCTTCCTCTTCGCGTATCAGCGCCTCGAGAATCTCGTCCTCGTTCACCGGCACGGCGGCCGGTTCGGCGATTGCCTCGGCCTCTACCGGGGATTCCTCCACGGTTTCGACGGTGGCTACAGCCGCTTCCGCGACTTCAGTCTCAGGTATTTCGAGCACGGCCACGGCGGCTTCTTCTTCCGGTGCTTCGACTTCAGCCGTCGCCTGTTCGGCGATCTGAAGCCGTCTAGTTTCCCGAATCTCTTCCCATTCGGTCATGCCCTTGATGTCCAAACGCCATCCGGTGAGTCTGGCAGCCAAACGAGTGTTCTGACCCTCTTTCCCTATCGCTAGAGAAAGTTGGCGGTCAGGGACAACCACGATGGCGGTCATGTCGCTGGGAAAGAGTTCCACTGCGACGACCTCGGAAGGGCTGAGAGCCTTGCCTATGAACACTTTCGGGTCCTGATCCCAGGACACTATGTCAATCTTTTCGCCTTGAAGCTCGTTGACGATGCTCTGGATACGGTTTCCCCGCACCCCGATGCACGACCCCACGGGGTCGATTCCTTGCTGGGTAGCGCTGACCGCTACCTTGCTGCGGAACCCGGCTTCCCGGGCGATGGCCTTAATCTCAACTACGCCGTTATAGACTTCCGGAACTTCAATCTCAAACAGCCGTTTGAGCATGTTCTTATGGCTTCTGGATACTACGATTTCCGGACCCTTGGCGGCGCTACGGACGCTCAAGACGTAGACCTTTGCCCGCTGTCCTTTGCGATACCGCTCCGTGGGCACCTGTTCTTCGTAGGGCAGAACAGCTTGAGCCCGGCCCAAATCCAGGGTTATGGCCCGGCCTTGCTCGCTGACTTCAATGACGCCGGAGACGATGTCCTCTTCATGCTGCAAGAACTCTTGGAACAGCAGCTCCCGCTCAGCTTCCCTGAGCCGTTGGAGGACCACCTGTTTGGCAGTCTGTGCAGCGATGCGGCTGGCGTTGTGCGGCAGAGGTTCTTCCGACGCCACTTCTTCGCCAAGCTCCGCGCCTTTCCTGATGTTTTGGGCATCTTTAACGGTAATCTCTTTGTCCGAGTCTTCGACGGTGTCAACCACCATCTTGAGGGCGTAGACGTTTACGTCCCCGGTATTGGGGTTGAGTTTGACAGAGATATTCTGCCCCGACGCCGGATTATCTTTTTTGAAAGCAGAAGCCAACGCCACCTCAATCGCCGAGAGAACCTGTTCTCTCGGCAAATGGCGTTCTGCTGCCAACTGGGTCAACGCAATTAAAAAGTCGCTTTTCACGGCCAAGCCCCCTGGGTGAAATTACCCGGACTCTGAGCCTATCCATCAGCAAGAAAGCGGGAGACTTCCCGCTTTCCTGATAAGACGGACCATTTCGTAGGATTATAGCATCGGAAATGGGTGGTTTCAAGGCGACAGGCTAGCTTGGGCTTGGCTTTGAGCGAAGCTTTAACACGGGGTGGAATGGTACGCCCTTTTGAGATGCGGCTAAAAGGACATTCTGGGAGACACCAACGGGAATACCAAAGGTGTCCGTCAGGCTTGTTCGGAGAGGATTTATCGAGGGCGAGCCGGGAGGATTCCGCCTACCACCAAATCTTGCCTTGAGCCTCTTTGGCCAGTTGTTCGTAGTCCTTGGTCCATAGACCGGTGCTCAGGTATTTCCAACCCCCGTCGGCTAGGAGGCAGACGATGGTGCCCTGATCCATCCGCTCGGCCTGGCGCAACGCAGCGGAAACCACCGAACCTGAGGACACACCGGCGAAGATGCCTTCCTTCTCCAGCAAACTTTTCGTTGTGCTGAAGGCATCGAAGCTGCTGACCAGGATGCGGGCGTCCAGCATGTTCAGATCTAGAATCGGCGGGATGAACCCATCCTCCAATCTGCGAAGACCCGATATGAGGTCGTCGGGTTCCGGAGCGACCGCCACTACCTTAACCTGGAGATTGTGTTCCTTGAGGCGGCGGCCAACTCCCATCAATGTTCCTCCGGTGCCCAGACCGGCGATGAACATGTCGATGTCCGGTACTGCCTCAACAATCTCTTGACCCGTGGTCTCGTAGTGCGCATTGGGATTACCGCTGTTGCCGTATTGGTACAGCAACAAGTAATCGTGGGGATTTTTCTCAGCCATATCCTGGGCAACGTCGATGGACCCGTTGGTGCCTTCGGATCCTTCGGAATAAACAATCTCAGCGCCGTAGGCTTCCAGAAGTTGGGTGCGCTCCGGGCTGACGTTTTCCGGCATCACTACCTTAACCCGGTAGCCTTTGATCCGGGCAATCATAGCGATGGAGATACCGGTATTGCCGCTGGTGGGCTCCAGAATGGTACGGGACGAGGAAATGTCCCCGTTCTGCTCGGCCTGCTCTATCATCTTGAGAGCGATGCGGTCTTTCACGCTGCCGGTCGGGTTCTGCCCTTCCAACTTGGCGAATATCCGGACGCTCTCCTTGGGACTCAGATTCTGGAGTTCCACGGTGGGCGTGTTGCCGATGGTCGTTAATATACCTTTGTACGTGAGCCTTGTAACCATAACCTCTCGGTTTTCGACTGGGGTTGAACTCATAGCCGGGCCGCGTCTAGGCGGGGCACAGGGTTACTTTAAGCAGGGCGGGCCGTTTGTTGCCAAGCGATCAGATCGCTCCAATCACTATTCGGTTCTTCTTGATGGCCCAGCCCAATGATTCCGGGACGCCGGCGGGTGTACTGATCCGATGAGCCGCACGTCCGGAATCTGGCCGATCCTATCTAACTAGTCTGACGAAACTCCCGCGGCTTCCGGCGCGGTCAAGCCGCAGAAAATCTCGTAGTCGATCAACTCGGTGACTGTGGGATTATCNCCGCACAACGGGCACGACGGATTCCTNTTCAGCCGGACTTCTCGGAAGCTCATGCTGAGGGCATCGATAAGCAACAGCCGCGACACCAATGACTCGCCGATTCCCAGGAAGTGCTTCAAAGCTTCTGTGGCCTGGATGCTGCCAACCAGTCCGGTAAGCGCACCCAATACTCCGGCCTCTGCGCAGTTCGGCACCAATCCGGGAGGCGGCGGCTCGGGGAACAGGCAGCGGTAGCAGCCCTGACCGGGCAGGAACAGAGTCGCCTGACCGTCGAAGATGAGTATGCTGCCGTCTACCAAGGGCTTGCCTTCCAGATAGCAAGCGTCGTTCACCAGATATCTGGTGGCGAAGTTGTCGGCTCCGTTAATCACCAAGTCGTATTGGCTGATGATTTCCCGGGCGTTATCCGATTCCAGCCTTACTTCGTGGAGCACCACGTTGGTGTCCGGATTATAGGAATTGATGTTGTCCCTGGCCGACTCCAACTTGGGGCGTCCTATGTCACTGGTGTGATGCAGGATCTGCCGCTGTAGATTGGAAATCTCTACGACATCGAAATCGACGATTCCGATGGTGCCCACGCCGGCTAGGGCCAGGTATATGGCCGATGGGGAGCCCAAGCCACCAGCGCCGACGATCAACGCTTTTGCCTGTAGGAGGTTGCGTTGGCCCTTGCTCCCCACATCGCCCATTATGATATGCCGGCTATACCGATTCACTTGGTCAGGGGTTAGGACCATTGGCTGCTGGGTCATCTTAAATACTCCTAAGTAACCTTTTCGTTGATTGGGGTTGTTTGGGTCCCCGGCCCACATGCCTGTTATATGAGATTCCCTTGGTACTCCAGCGGTTCAGGCTTCCCATAAGAAAACCTGCGCTTTCCCAGATCTGTTTTCGCTCTGGTGGCGCAGGCTTGATGGGAGCCGATATTTAACCGCCCCCTATGTTTGGGGACAGGTACAGCTGTGCGTTATTTGGTAGATACTNGGGGTCATTATTTTTGAGTCTATCCTTGGCACTCTGACCTTGTCAAGTTATTAGGTGTTGGGCCGGTGATGGCCTCTGAGTTTACCAGCGGCTAGCCGCTCAACACCGGAGAGACATTCTCCAAGGCTGGGTTCTAGAATACCCCTTCGGTGGCCAGGAGTCGTTGACGTTGGGCGAGGTCCGCTAGACTGATGTCACTGAGTACATTCTGTATGGCTTCCTCCACCGACTTCCACACTTCCTGTTGGGCGCACGTTTCGGAGAACACGCAGTCCAACGGGTTGATTAGGCAGTCGAGGGGAGAGGAGCTTCCGTCCAGGGTTTTCATGACCATTCCCAAGTCTATATCCTGCGGCTCTGAGGCCAGGCGGTGGCCGCCTTGGGGTCCTCGGCGGCTGAGCACGAAGCCGAACTTGTGCAGGGTAGTCATCAACTGGTCCAAGTAGGCTTCAGGGATTCCCTGCTTGTATGCGATTTCCGCAGTCTGGACGGGACCTTCCCCGTAGTGCAGCGCTAGCTCCACCAGGGCTCGCACCCCATAGTCGACTTTCATGGGGATTCTCATCCTGCCCACCTCCGGCTCAATCAGATGAAATTATAGCATCACAGAATTGTATTTCCAACTTTGTCTACCCACTTAGTCAAATATTCAACACCGGAGTGATTTACCGGCGCTTCAAGACGTCTGGAAAGCTGGTTCGACTTGCTCTTTAGGTTGGTTGTCCGGTAATGATGTATGTGCCTAGACTACGGGCAATCAGCGTTTCTTCATCTCCGACTACGTCAACATCGCACACTATGATGCGGCGTCCCGAGCTGACGACCCGGGCGGTAGCCGTTAACTCACCTTCCACAGCCGGAGCGAGAAAGTTGGTTTTCAGTTCTACTGTCACCGCGATCTGTCCGGGACGTACGTAAGGGCGGCATGCCAAGTGGAACGCGTAATCAGCCAATGCGACGATGATTCCGCCTTGGACTACTCCGGCGAGCTGGCGATGTTCGTCCTTAATGGTCATTGACGCCAGACCCATCCCATCCACAGTGGGGTGGTGCCGCATGCTCATCAATCGGGCGAAGGGGCTCTCGTATTCGAAATCGTCCTGGCTGGGGTCAACCGGCGTTTCTGAGGGCAAGTGATTGGCTCCTGAGATGTCTGGGATAGGAGATCTAGGTGGGAAAAGGCGCGACATCACCTAGTCTTGGAAACTTTCCAAGTATACCTGCGGCCTTTGGCAGGCGCCACCGGGATAGGGATGTCTTGACGGCGCACCGGTTATTCTCAAGTTACGCCAACAGACCGTCAAGAGCATGGATTGGCATCGAGTTCACCGTCTATAATGTCAGAAGCGTTCTTGACCTGCGCCGGAGGTACTGTGGTAAAGGGTGTCTTAGTTGGATTCGGAATCATGCTGCTCTTGGCTTTGATTCCCATAGTGCATTTTGTGGGGATTCCGTTCGGTCCCTTTATCGGCGGGTATTTCGGCATCACAGCCGCCGGTGGATACTCCCCTACTCCCGCAAAGAGGGCACTGGTGTTTGGCGGTCTTTTGGGATTGATAATATTGGTGACAACGGCAACATCGGCCGTTGTTTTGACAATACTGACCGATCTTAATCCATGGTTGATATGGGCCCCGGTGGTTGGATTTACTTTCTACACATCCAGCATGGGCGCTCTGGGCGCGATGTACTCCCAACTCCGTGCAGCCCAGTGAACGGCGTTCTACGCATGACTCAAATACGGAAGCAACGAACCGGGGTCAGCCAGTGAAATCGACATGATGGACTAACTAGTTCGTGACCAACTGGAAGCTCGTACTACTGATAATCCTGGTGGTGGTGGTGTTCGTGGGTGTGGCCGGGTACGGTGACTTCCGGGAAACCTTCGGAAACCTGTCTCGATTCCCCATCACCTACCTGTTAGGCGCTCTTGGTCTAGCGGCGATGAATTACGCACTGCGGTATCTCCGGTGGTCCTACTACTTGAAGGTGCTCAATATCCGGGTGCCGCTGGGCCTGAATTGTTTAGTTTTTCTGTCCGGCTTGGCTATGTCGATCACTCCCGGAAAAGCCGGTGAGTTTCTAAAGAGTTACCTGCTGCGGGACCGGGCCTCCGTCCCAGTAGCCAGGTCCGCGCCGATCGTGGTGATGGAAAGACTGACCGACGTGGTGTCCGTAGTTCTTCTTGCGGCGATCGGGCTAGCTTCTCTGCCTTTGTACCTGATGATTATATTGGCCGCTGCGCTCCTGCTTTGCTTCGCCGCCCTGGCGCTGTTCGCCTCTCGCTCCGGTGGCCGCGTCTTAGATCTACCCGTGATACGGAAGTGGAAGACCGATCTGGAGTCCTCCCATGATGGTTTGCGACGACTGGCGGCTCCTAAAGTGATGGTACTGGCCGTTTCCCTGGGCTTAGCGGCTTGGCTCAGCGAGGGGATTGCTCTGTGGCTTATCCTGCGCGGCTTGGAGTCCAGCACGCCTATAACCCAAGCTCTGCCGATCTACGCCGCCGCCACGCTGGTCGGGGCGGTTAGCGCCCTGCCAGGAGGATTGGTGGGAACTGAAGGGAGCATGATTGCCCTGCTTCAACAGAGCGGCGTAAGCCGTTCGGTGGCCTCATCTGGTACCCTGTTGGTGCGCTTGGTGACCCTGTGGTTCGCAGTGGCTGTGGGGTTGGTGGCATTACTGTGCTTGCATCGCATCAAGAATACTCCGGCGTCTTCGCCGGAGATCGATGGCGGTGATACGGCGGTCCAAAACTCCTGCTAAGAAGAAGGCAAATGGGCCTAGCAGATAATCTGAACAATGCAGAGGGCGGCTCCAGGGTGGCTATCCAACCCGTGGCCCTGATCAAGGCCCTGCGGCCTCACCAGTGGATCAAGAACGGTCTGGTATTCGTGCCATTCGTGTTCTCGGTCAAAGTCGCTTGGTCGCCCAACAACCTTGACCCGGTCCCGGATATGCTGCTGAAGCTGGTATTCCTCTTCCTAGCCTTTTGCGCCCTCGCCAGCGCCACCTATCTGCTTAACGACATGATGGACCGGCATGCGGACCGGGAGCACCCGGTAAAGCGGAACCGTCCCATCGCCTCTGGAAAAGTCGGTGTCGTCACCGCAATGGTTCTGATGGTGGTCCTGGTAGTGGCCGGGTTGGCCGTGATGGCCAGCGTCGACCTAGTGCTGGGGGCTATCGGCCTACTATATGTCTGCATCAACGTGGCCTATTCACTGGGGATGAAGCAGGTAGTGCTGATCGACCTGATGGCGGTGGCCAGCGGATACGTTATCCGGGCGGCTGCCGGCGCAGTGGCGATCGACGTTGCCGCCTCGCCTTGGCTCTACGCCACCACCGGCGCCGGCGCTCTATTTATCGTCTTGGGACGCCGATACGCGGAAGTGCGGTTGGCGGGGGATGCGGCGGCGCAGCAACGTCCTGTTCTGGGGAAATACGGCAGCTCCTTCATCAACCAATTGCTCATGATATCGGCGACGTCGGCTTGGTTAAGCTATACTTTGTACACGGTGGAAGCACCGAACCTGCCAAGCAACAATACGATGTTGCTCACGCTGCCTGTCGTTACTTTCGGATTGTTCCGTTATCTATACCTGCTAAACACCAGCCAGCAAGCGGAAGCCCCCGAGCAATTAATCGCCCGGGATCTGCCCCTATTGCTATCGATCTTCTGCTGGGTTGTTGGCTCCGGTTTGGTTCTGTGGCTTTGGGGTTGAGCTTGTGCTCTAGGCGGTGTGGTGNGGCGGGATAGGCCGGGAACTCCAGCTAAACATAATCTACCCAGGAGCGGCATATATGCAGTCATCTGAAGTACCTGCCGAACGGTCGGCTGGCCAGCCTGAAGCGGCCCCAGTTCGAAGATCTGATCGGGCCGTTGTCGCGGTGGTTGCCGCGACTCCCCAGACCGTGAATGCCGATATCGAGCGAGCCATGGTGTTGGCGGACGTTGGCCGGCACTTGAACGCCGACTTGGAAACGCTGCTGAAAATCAACATCTCCTGGCAGCACTGGTATCCGGGCTGCTCAACTTCTCCTTGGCAGTTGGAAGGAGTGACCAAGGCCCTTTGGAAACTGGGGCATAAGGAACTCATCGGCGCCCACAATGGCACGGTGGTGGTCGACTCCTTCGAAGGCGAGGAAAAAAACAAGCACAAAGCCGTGCAGGACAAGCTAAACCTGCCGGTGGTTCATCTGGATACCCCGCCAAACAAGTGGGTGAACTACAAACCCAAGGCGGAGATGCTGGTGCTGGACGACATCTTCCCCGAAGGGATCCAGATACCGGAGATATTCCAGGGCCGAAACATCGTTCATCTGCCCACCATGAAGACCCACGTCTTCACTACCATGACCGGCGCGATGAAGAACGCTTTTGGCGGGCTGTTGCACCGGAAGCGCCATTGGACCCACTCGGTCATCCACGAAACCCTGGTGGACCTGCTGGCGATTCAGCAGGAGATTCATCCCGGAGTCTTTGCGGTGATGGACGGCACCTTCGCCGGAGATGGTCCAGGACCCCGGGCCATGCGCTGGCACATCAAGAACCGCATCCTGGCCAGTGCCGATCAAGTAGCCATCGACGCCGTGGCGGCCAAGATGATGGGCTTCGACCCCATGAGCCTGAAGTTCATCCGCCTGGCCCACGAGCGTGGCCTGGGCTGCGGCGACGTTTCCAAGATCGATATCGTCGGCGAAGACATCAGCCAGGTCAACTGGCAATTCACCGGCGTGGAAAGCACCTTCGCCAGCCGGGGTCAAAAGATGATTTACTGGGGGCCGCTGAAGCCCCTGGAGAACTTGCTGCTCCGCAGTCCATTGGTAAGCTTGGCGTTTTTGGCCTCCAACCTCTACCACAACGGCTACTGGCTGAAGACCGTAGGCCGCCGCCGTATCGAAGCTGCTCTCGAAACCGAGTGGGGCAAGCTGTTCCAGTCGTACTGATTGGCGTTATAATCCCACTATGGATGTAGCAATCATAGGACTTGCCCAAAGCGGCAAGACAACTGTATTTAATGCGCTGACTAAAGGCCACGGGGCTCCCACCGGGGGTGGCGGGCCGGGTGGTGAGATGCATGTCGGCGTGGTCAAGGTCCCCGACCCCAGGCTAGATATATTGGATGGTATGTATCATCCCAAGAAGGTCATCAACGCCGAGATTACATACTGGGATCTGCCCGGCGCGGAAGACCCTTCCAAATCCCAAAGTATCGGTGGCAGGCACAAGAATATCCTCCAATCTGCGGACGCCTTCCTAGTGGTGGTTCGTACCTTCACTGACCCTTCGGTACACAATCCAGCGGGCAGCGTGGACGCCGGGCGGGATCTGTCGGCGATGTTGGAGGAACTGACTTTCTCCGACTTGGAGGTCATGGATCGGGCTGCCGAGCGGCAGGACAACGAAGTTAAAAAAGCCAAGCCCGCCGACAGACAAACCATGACGCGNCATCTGGACGCNGTCAACAAAGCGAAAACGGCGCTGGAAGATGGCGTGCCGTTACGAAGGCAGGATCTGTCTCCCTCTGAGATGGAGTTCTTGTCGGCCTACCAGNTGTTAACCGCGAAACCGGTCATCGTGGCATTCAATACCGATGAGACTGGCCCCGACGTCGATATGACCCAGTTGGGATTGGATGACTCGGCGATACACACTCTGGGCCAAGTCAGTCTCTGCGGTAAGCTGGAAGAAGACCTTTCCCTGATGTCCGACGAGGACGATGCCATGTTCCGTGAGGAACTTGGCGTTGGGGAACCGGCGACGTTCAAAGTGATTAACGTCAGCTATGGGACTCTTGGTTTGATATCCTTCCTGACCGTTGGAGAGGACGAGGTTCGCGCTTGGACCATTCCCGCCGACCTGCCCGCGCAGGAAGCCGCTGGAGCGGTCCATTCGGACTTTATCCGGGGGTTCATCCGCGCCGAAGTCATCCCGTACGACGACCTAGTGCGTTGCGGTGGGATACCCCAAGGCCGGAAGGAAGGGGTGCTGCGGTCGGAAGGGAAGACCTATCTAGTGAAAGACGGCGACGTTATCAACTTCCTGATCAACGTCTAATCCCCGAGACGCTTGGCGAAGCTAAGTTCGTGGCCGTCCGGGTCGCTGATGTGGAAGTACCGCTCACCCCAACTAGCGTCTTCCGGAGGAGCGTCGGGGGAGAGACCGGCACTCGTCAGGCGATTGTAGATAGCGTCCACATCGTCCACGTGAAGAATCAACCGGCCCCACCAAGACCATCCGCCCTCGGTTGCCAGGATGAGGTTCAAGTAACTTTGCCCCACTTCAAAGCTGGTAAATGACGCTGTTGGCCCCCCATAGCGAACCACCAGCCCCATTTTGGCCTGGTAGAAGTCTACCGCCTTGGCCATGTCTTTCACGGCCAAAGTCACTGCGCTGATGTTCTGGACCGTCACGGTGGCCTAACCTCCCGGCTCTCCTTCGCACTGAACGGCTTAGATTGTACAATATTGCCAATGCCGCTCAATACGGAAGGGCTTGACCCTAAGCGAGGTGACTTTTGCGGATAGCTTATATACAACCGGTCGGAGGAGCCAGCGGCGATATGCTATTGGGAGCCCTGCTGGATCTCGGCCTTTCCCTGGAGACCCTTCAAACCGACCTGAACAAGATGGGCATATCGGGCTACGAGCTACAGGTTACCCAGGACACCCGCTGCGAGATGCGGGGCACCAAGATGAATGTTCAACTCGACGAGAATGCCAAACGATTCACTCCGAGCTCCTTGTTGGATACAGTGGCGAAGAGCACCCTTCCGGAGGGGGTGATAGCTCAAGCCAGTGCAGTGCTGTCGGCCCTGTGGCGCGCCGAATGCCGGGTTCACGGGGAATCCGAGGATATCCTTGAGCTGGAAGAATTGGGCACCGTGGATACGCTCGTGGACGTGGTGGGAGTGGTTTCCGGCCTGCACCAGTTGGGTGTGGAACGAGTGTACGCTGCGCCCATCATCCTGGGCGAGTCGACACCTCCCAGATGGGCTGGCGGATACTCCAATCCGGCCCCGGCTACGCTGGAGTTGGTGGCGATGTCAGGCGCCCCGGTGGTGGCGGACCTACCGGTTCATAAGGGAGCCGGTGAATTGACCACTCCAACTGGCGCGTCACTGATGACGACTCTGGCAGAATTTCAGCGGCCGCCGTTCTCGGTGACCGCCGTGGGCATCGGCCTGGGGAACAAGGACCCTGAAGGTTTCCCCAATGCGATCAGGGTTTGGTTGGGCGAGACAGCGGAAGCGTCCGTTGCCGGGCGGCAGGGTGGCATCGTTCTGTTGGAAACCAACCTGGACGATGTGACGGGTGAGGTGGTGGGTTACGCCCAGGAGCAGCTATTTGCTCTGGGCGCTCTGGACGTTTGGTATACGCCCATCCAGATGAAGAAGAACCGGCCCGGCGTGATGCTGTCCACCCTGGTGCCCCAGGATCTGGAAACTGCTGCCTATGAACTTATCCTGCGGGAAACGACCACCCTTGGAATCAGGACTAGGCCCGTGGAGCGGTACGCAGCGGAGCGTCGGAACGAAGCGATGGAAACCGGGTCGGGTGTGATTGGGGTCAAGGTTAAGTACCTGGCTGGGAAGGCCGTCAGCGCTGCTCCGGAATATGAGGATTGCCGAAAGATAGCTTTGGAGTCGGGGATGCCGCTGCAAGATGTGTACCAGCAAGCGGTGGCCGATGCCCGGCGGCGATACCTGGATTAACCGGTTCTGATCATGGAGAGATTCGACTCAAGGCTCTGATGCCTACTGCCGTCTGCGGCGGGCCTGGCGGGGGAGACCGGGGTAGGTTCCTTCGTCCAACACCCACTCGATGCGGTGATGCAGGGCGGCTACTTCACTGGGGTGCAACTGATCAAGCATTTCCTGAACCTGGCCCTCCGGGGACTCCAGTTGCTTTGCCAGGTAGCGTAACGCATTCAGATGGGGCCTGGCGATACGTCTGCCGCCAAAATCCCAGATCACCGTGCGAATCTTCGTCTCAGAGTGAAACGTCAGCCCGTGGTCGATGCTCCACAGCTTTCCTGCTTCGTCCACAAGAAGATGATTCGGCTTCCGGTCGGTGCTGTTAGCCACCAAGTCGAAGCAAGCAATCTTCCGCAACTCGTCCGAGTTATCGTCGGTGAGGTTGTAGTAGTTCTGCTTGGGATCATGGTCGATATAGTGCTGAACCGTGCCGATGCCATAGGGACCGTCGCGGATGATGGTATAGGGTATGAAGTCCCAGCCCAAGATTTCGCTGAGCAGGAAGGAGGCGTACTCCCGCTTATACAGCGTACCGCTGGGAAAATCCCACAGGGGCGACTCACCGTCTCGAGGTTTGTAGATCGCCAGCCCTTGCCGGTCACCCAGTTGAAGCTGGGCGAGAAAAGTGTAATTAGAACCAGCGGGAGTGAGCTGGCAGGAAACGATTTCGCCGTCGTGGATTAATTCTAACGTAGACTGATCTAGGTTCAACGAGACCCCTATTTCTGTTGCGGCCTGGGTCAGCCGGCTTCCAGAACGGTGTGGCCGTTAGCTCTGGGACAAACGTGTCCATCAGGGTTGATGGGGAGACCGCACAGGAAGCACCGGGGACGCCCGGCGGCGCAGATCTGCAAGGCTTCTTCGGAAACGGAGCCGGCTTGCTGGAGGCTCATCCAGAAACTCACCGAGGCGCCGTCCTCGGTAGCCTCTTCTTCTTCCCGCTCATAAGCCAGCATCCGAAAGGAGTTGCTGTCCTGGTCGTAGTTCAGCATCACCTGGCCGACTTTGAAGTCCAGGGATATCCCCTCACCGGTCCACGCCGGCTCTTTTCCCTGGGTTTCCCTGGCTTTGTCTTCGTCGGAGAGAGATTCAACGGCTTCTTGAAGATAGATCCCCAACTGAAACAGTTGCTCCTTCTCTAGCCAGACGGTGCATCGGGCTTCACCGGACTCCAGCACTAGGTTAAAGGTGCGTTGTCCCGGTTCCCCGAATGTGTTGGGCACGATGCGTGACACCGCGCCCAGTGAGTATTTGACCTCTGGTGGCTCCATGGCGTCTATGATAGCTCCAGGTTACGAGTGCCGCAAGGGAAAAACAGGGAAAGCCCCGACGGTTTCTCAGATACGTTGGGACCTTGGTTCTTATACGGAAAGAACAACATCGATGATAGATATCTTGCCTTGCTTAACCGCGTCTAGTCCATTTTGCAGAGCCTGCGTCAGCTTGGCCGGGTCGTCCACCCGCTCACCATAGCCGCCAAAGGGATCGACAAGCTTGGAGTATTCGGGGCCCGGTATGTGGACGCCGTGCCAGATGTCTGAGGCTGCAGCGTCTCCATTCGGATAGTAATGCAAGTGATTGCTACGCATGGCTTCGTAGTTGGCGTTGTTGAAAATCACGGTCATGAATGGCAGACCGGCCTCGCAGGCAACGCCAAAGCTCTGAGTAACCGGGTTATAGAGGAAGCCTCCGTCACCCATCAGAGCGACCACGGGCTGATCGGGTCTGGCGAGCTTAGCACCCAACGCCAGACCCAGCCCTTGGCCCAGACCGCCGCTGGGATGGAGGTAGGCATGGGGGGCTTCCCAGTTGACGTGGCGAATAATTGCGCCCCGATGGGAGGTAGTCTCTTCCGAGTATATGACGTCTTTGGGCATGACCTCGTTCAATGCGGCGCAGAGCCATACCGGGTCTATGGGAGATTTTGTTTTCGCTGCGGCCTGCTCCGCCTGGATGCTTTCGGTTATCTTGTTGTGCTCGGCTTCCCAGCGGCTCCGCCGCTCTGCGATCTTACTGGCATTTCCCGCACCGCTGGATTGCAATGCATCTAACAGCAGTCCCAGGCCGATGGGCAAGTCGCCTTCCACGTAGTGATCGGCCATCAGATTCTGGTAGACCATGTGGCCCTTGAGGGTGGTATCGCCCATCACTACCACGGTGGCATTGCTCGGACCTTGGTAAGGGGGATACCAGGGAGACCGGCTGGCGATAACCAGAACCAAGTCGGCCTCATTCATGTAGGGCCGTGGATTGAACCCCATGTGCATCGGGTGGCTCTTGGGGAAATTGGAGTATACTGCCGCGCTCTCCACCACCGGGATAGCCAGCATATCGCAAAGCTTGACCAGGCTGGCGAAGCCCTCGGGCGTCCGCCCGGCCGACTCTGTTATTATCAGAGGATTTTTGCTGTTGGACAGTAATTCGGCAAGGTTGCTGATGGAATCTGGCGTCGGTTGATTCTTTGGCGCTCCCGGAACTTTGCGAATCTTGGCCGGTGGTGTCCAGTCGTGAATCATGCTCTCGATGGGAACGTCCAGGTAGGTCGGACCCTGGGGCACTCTTTGAGCCATCTCGCCGGCCCGAACCAACTGTTCATAGAGCGTGTAAGGGCTGGTGGCCTGGCCGCTCCACTTGGTGAAGGTGTCGACGAACTTGTTCGGGCCACCGACCACGCTCAGATTACGATACCATTGGGCTTGGGGGTCAATCTCGGGATTTTCCCCGTAACTGTTGGCTTCACCGGAGCATACCAGCATGGGTACCTCGCCCAATGTGGCGCTGTGAATGCCCATGCTACCCTGCAGCAGACCCACCCCGGCATGAAGCAGAACGGCCTGCATCCTGCCGGTTATTCGTGTGTAGCCGATGGCCATGTCCACGGCCAGGGTTTCATGCCAGCAATTGATGTAGGTGGGGCCGTCGGATTCGTTGATTCGCTGCCGGGCAAGGGCTTCCCATACCGGGGCCCACTCGGAGCCCGGCGAGGCTATGATGTAATCGATGTCCAGATTCCGGAACGCCTCCAGAATCGCTTCTCCACCGTCTTTCGCTTGCGTCAAGAGGACTTCCCTCCTTACTGATCGATTAGGATGCTAGTGTCTCAGGGAACACGCCGGAATTGCAACCGGCAAGCCAAATATCCAAGTTGGGGTTAGACAGCCGGAACTATTTCGTCGCACAACAGGCGCAGGCTTTCTTCCACGTCCGGGCCCAACTCGGAATACATCAACTGTTTGAACCCGTACTTCTGAGCCGTGTCTCGAAGCTCAATCATCCGCTCGATGCAGTACTCCGGTTCTCCCCCCACGAATACCGCGTCCAGCATGGCGTCAGTCACCAGCGCGGAGAACCGTTCCTCGGTAGCACTTTTTCTCTGGGCGTCGTCCAA
>PANP01000052.1 GCA_002708395.1 Dehalococcoidia bacterium | reverse complement strand
ACCCGCGCAGTCTCAGGATTGCCGGCAGCACGACTTGGCGCCTTCCGAGGATGCCCATCGCTTAACGGGAGAAACCTTTTTGCCCCCTTGAACTCTGGCGATTTAACCGCCAGAGTTCAAGGGGCAGCGGCGTCTTTTACCGCAGCTCTTGCACGGTCACTTCGTAGTCCCGGGCTGTTCTTAGGCGAAGGAAAAAGTCTCCCGGCCCGTTTATGCCCAAAGTGCCCCGCAACGGGCCATCAAACTTGAGCCCCAAGTGGTCAGCGGTATCGTACAGGTCCAGGTAATAGGTGCCGTCGCTGTTATAAACATCAAGGGCGAAACTCCCATCCCCTACTCCGTCATGGGGCGCAACCCACACCACACGCCAAGTCCCCGCCGAGATATGGAAACCCGGGCTTTCGTCGTTGCCCGAGGAATCCCAGGAGGCGACATCGTACCATTCAAAGGTGGAGGGGTCGAGGGCCGGTGGTGTTACCCTCGCTGCTGTCACCGGTTCTGAATTTGTCTGCCGTTCGANCACCCCCGTCCAAACCAATATCGCCGCCAGGCCCACGCCGATCAAGAATGCGGCGCCCACTAAGGTAATTATGTTCGTTTTTGCCTTTGATGTAAGATTGACCTGCATTCTTTTTACTGGTGAGTTCAACATCCACCTCGCCCACACGAATTTGAAATTAAACCTCTTTGTTCAAGTTGGCTAGGAACTCTTCGTTGGAGTTGGTTTTGGCCAATCGCTCCAGCACCCTTTCGGTGGCGTTGGTTGATCCCTCATTGGAGATTAGGCCCACCATCCGGCGCAATAGCCAGATCTGCTTCAGGGTCTCCTCGCTGTACAGCAACTCTTCCCGCCGCGTGCCNCTACGAATGATGTCGACGGCGGGGAAATAGCGGCGCTCGGCCAAACGCCGGTCAAGGTGTAGTTCCATGTTGCCGGTACCCTTGAATTCCTCGTATATCACTTCGTCCATCCGGGAACCGGTATCGATCAAGCAGTTGGCGATTATGGTTAAGCTTCCACCCTCTTCGATGTTACGGGCCGCACCGATGAATTTCTTGGGAGGATAAAGAGCCACCGGGTCGATGCCGCCAGAAAGGGTTCGGCCGCTGGAGGGCACCGCCAAGTTATACGCGCGGGTCAGGCGGGTGATGCTGTCCAAGAGGATCACCACATCGTTTCCGAATTCGACCAGCCGCTTGGCCCTTTCCAGTGCCAGCTCTCCCACCCGGCACTGGTCTTCCACCGAGTCGTCGAAGGTGGAAGCAAAAACGTCACCTTGCACCGAGCGGCGCATGTCGGTGACCTCCTCCGGCCGTTCACCGATGAGGACCACCATTAGGATGGCGTTGGGACAATTGATGGCAACACCTTGAGCGATCTGCTTGAGCATAGTGGTCTTACCGGCTTTAGGAGGAGAGACTATCAAGCCTCTTTGGCCCAAGCCTATGGGAGCGAATAGGTCTACCATCCGGGTGGCCAGGTCCTCGCCCCCCGTCTCCAGTTTGATCTGCACCTCTGGGAAGATGGGCGTCAGATGCTCAAATTGCGTCCTAGCGCGAGAGTTAACTTGATCGCTCTCCATCCCGTTGATCTTCTCTACCCGAACCAGCCCGAAATAGCGTTCCCCTTCTTTGGGAGGACGAACCTGTCCCGTTACCGTATCGCCGGTCTTGAGGCCGAAGCGCCGGATCTGCGATTGAGAGATATAGACATCCCCGGTTCCCCGNGGGGAAGAAATCTGGCGCAAAAATCCGTACCCTTCGTCCATAACATCCAGAATGCCTGAAGACACCAGGGATTGCTGGGCGGATGCGGCATGTAGAACACGGCTTAGCAAATCTTCCCGACGCAGATTGTCCAGGGCCGGACCNTCTGACAGACCTACTTCAGGGGCCAGAACCAAGAGTTCATCCTTGCTTTTGGTACCTAGCTCCGCTACTTCCATCGATCGCTGTGTTGTCGTCATGATCACCTCGTTGTGTTCTGGGGGATAGATCGCCGGGTGTCTCCGCCGGAGTTTTTAATGAGGGGAAACTTGAACCGGAGAGGTGGGCCAAAGTCCGGCCCAACAAGATATTTTGCTATTGTTGTANGGNGATGTATCAGCCNGAGTTATCAGATCCTTGCATCATATATATAAGGAAAGGCTGACNGTCAAGAAATATCATCATTCTCAGCCTTTACTGTTCACGCATTGCCGGCTTTCTCCCAGTCAGCCAGGAAACGGGAGACGCCCGCGTCGGTCAAGGGATGCTGCACCATCTGTCGCAATACCTTATATGGAACGGTAGCGATATGAGCACCTGCCCGAGCCGCCGAGGAACAGTGAAGGGTATGCCGGATACTGGCAGCCAGCACCTGGGTCTCGATCTGTTGAACATCGAACACCGTCACGATCTCTTCGATCAGATCCATCCCTTGTTGGCCGATATCGTCCAGGCGGCCCACAAACGGACTAACCACGGTGGAACCGGCTTGGGCTCCGAGCAGCGCTTGGTTCAACGAGAAACACAACGTTTGATTAATCTTTATACCGTCGTTAGATAGGATGGATATCGCCTCGAATCCGGCGGCGGTGCTGGGTATCTTGACCCAAGGATTGGGGATCCATTCGGCGATGTCCCTACCCTCTGCTACCATCCCTTCCGCGTCCAAGCTGACTACCTCAATGGAGATCGGCCCATCAAGGATGTCAGAGATCTCTTGAACGGCCGCCTTATAGTTCTCACGGCTACCGATCCCTTCGCTGGCAGCCAGGGAAGGATTGGTGGTAACTCCGCTGATGACTCCCATGCGGACGCCATCCCGGATTTCCTGAATGTTGGCAGTATCCAAAAACAGTTTCACGAGATCACCATTAGGTTAAAAGATTAGGTGAGCGATACAGGTGGTTTCTCTGCCGATGTGGAAAAGTCATCCCGATCGCGGTCGTTTCCTTGATTAACTATAGCAAATCCCCTGCCGAGTTTCCCGGACGAGGCGCCGCCCGGGTACGCTGCAAAGGTGTCCTACAAAGGTAAGGGCTGCTGCTCCCCCTCTCGTAATGCCAATTTGGCCGCGGCGATAAACCCGCCGAACAAGGGGTGTGGTCTGTTGGGACGGGATTGAAACTCGGGGTGAAATTGCACTCCCAGCATGTATGGGTGGCCTTTGACCTCTCCCGACTCCACCAGCGCCCCGTCGGGTGACAGTCCGCTCATTATAAGACCGGAGTTCTCCAGCGCTTCACGGTATGAGTTATTCAATTCAAACCGGTGCCGATGGCGCTCGCTGACATCATTCTCTTGGTAGGCCGCCATAGTCAACGTATTTTCCACCGGGCGGCAAGGATAGCTACCCAAGCGCATCGTGCCACCCATGGTGGTCACCGAACGTTGATCCGGCATGATGTGGATGACCGGATGAGGAGTGGATGGATCAATCTCTGAAGAGTTGGCGTCTTTTAAGCCTAAAACGTTTCTCGCCCACTCTACAACCATAACCTGCATGCCTAAGCACAACCCGAGATAAGGAACTTGACGCTCTCGAGCATATCGGGCCGTCTCAACCATACCCTCCACGCCCCGGGGGCCGAACCCTCCGGGCACCACTATGCCGTTGGCAGTCCCCAACAAAGCATCAGGCCCGTATTTCTCCACATCTTCAGAGTGGACCCACTGAATCTCCACTGCTCGATCGTGAAGCAGCCCGGCATGGCGAAGAGCTTCCCTGACCGAAAGGTAGGAGTCTGGATATTCGACATATTTACCGACCAGAGCGATGGATACGGTATCCCTCAAGTCTTTCATCCTGGAAACCATGCTCGCCCAGTCGCCCATGTCGCGAGGCTTGCCGGTCAGATGAAGGGCATCCATCATGATATCGCCGAGGCCGGCGTCTTCCAGAATAAGCGGCACTTCGTAAACATTCTCCACGGTCGTCAACGGTATAACGGCCTCCGTAGGCACGTCACAGAACGATGATATCTTCTCTCTGATGCCGTCGGGCACATCAAAGTCGCTTCGGCAGAGAATGGCGTCCGGTTGGATGCCGATGGCCCGCAGCTCTTTCACACTGTGTTGGGTCGGTTTCGTTTTCAACTCCCTGGCGGCTGCGAGATACGGAAGCAAAGTCAGATGGACGTAAAATACGTTGTCCCGGCCTACATCGTTCCGGACTTGCCGGATGGCTTCAAGAAAGGGCAGGCCTTCGATGTCGCCGACGGTACCCCCAACCTCCACTACCACGACGTCAACATTGGTATCCTCGCCAAGCTTGATGACTCTCTGTTTTATGACGTTGGTAACGTGGGGAACCGCTTGAATCGTTCCGCCGAGAAAATCGCCGCGGCGCTCCTTGGAGATAAGCTCCAGATATACCTCGCCGGCAGTGAGGTTGGAAGAACGGGTTAGTTCCACGTCAATGAATCGTTCGTAGTGACCCAGATCCAGGTCGGTCTCTCCGCCGTCAACGGTAACGAAAACTTCGCCGTGCTGGTAGGGAGACATGGTACCGGGGTCCACATTGAGGTAGGGGTCAAGCTTAATTACGGAGACGGATAGGCCGCGGCTTTTGAGGATGCGTCCGATAGATGCGACGCTAATCCCTTTGCCGATAGAACTAACTACTCCACCGGTAACGAAGATGTACTTAGCGGGCATGGACCAATGCTAACCGTCCGGCACCGAAATATGGGGTTCTAGCACAATAACGAACACGGAGTTCGGTGGCTCATGAAAGGTGAAATACAATAAACTACCGAGGAAAAATCGGGGGTCTGCGCCCATTATATGTCGGGCATTCAAAAAGTGTCAAGCATGGGAGCGGCCAAACCCGGCAGGGTAGTTAACCGCCTTGACCGTTTGCCAGATGCTTCTGAGAAACAGCGTCGTAGCCGGATATCCAACCCAGTTCAAGTTGGCGGTCTAGGGTTACGACTGACGGCACTTGCGCACCTTCCAAAGTCTCACCAACAGTTCCAGCTTCTCTCAATGTTTGAATCTCTTCATCCGTCAGGCCAAGGATTCGGCTTAGGACGTAGGGATTGGCTTCTCCCAGCATGGGCGCCGGCCTAGCGGAATCTATGGGAGCTTCAGATAGGCTCCAGCCACGGCCCACGTACTCCTGTCGTCCCAACCCGGTCTCGGCCGGGTGGTCCGCCGTCTGGAAGAATCCCCTGGCACGGAATTGCGGGTCGGCTAGCAGCGCCTTGGCGTTCAGCACCGGTCCAGCGGGAACGCCGACGGATTGCAGAGCCTCCATCACTTGATATTGGCTTTGGGTGGATGTCCAATCGGATATTATCCGGTCTAATTCGTCCTGGTTACCGTGACGGACCGTGGGTTGGGCGAATCGGAGGTCGCCTGCCAGAGAGGGTTGGCCCAACGCCTCGCAGAAGGACTGCCAGTCCCGATCGTGGCGTACTGCGATGGTCACCCACTCATCCTCACCGGAACAGGGATAGCAGCCGTGAGGGGACAAAGTTTGGTGCCGATTGCCCATCCGGCGGGTCCGGCGTCCGTTAAAAGCGAAGTCCAAGATTCCTTCTCCGATAAACGACGCCCCCACCTGATACATGGCCAGATCGATCCACATGCCTCTTCCAGTGCGTGTCCGATGAATCAGCGAAGCTAACACCGCCAATTGAGCGGTCCAACTGGCCAAGAAATCAGTGTACGAATTACCCATCTTGTTGGGTACCCTACCGTCGGCAAGCAAGCCGTCGGGACCCGGGTCCAAATAGCCCATGAACGCACCGGTGCCGTGGGTCGGCTCCAGAGCAGTCGCCATAGCCCCAAAGTTGCTGTAGGGTCCGGAGTGTCCGTAGCCGGTGTTGGAGACCATTATCAGGTCCGGTTTAACGGCTCTGAGGTTGGCGTAGTCCAGGCCGAAACGACTCATCACCCGGGGGGTAAAGTTTTCCAGGACGATATCGCTGACGCTGACAAGGCGTTTCAGGATGTCGATGGCGGATTCGGAGCGCAGATCCAGCGTGACGCTGCGTTTGCCCCGGTTCAGGGTCTGGAAGGTACCAGCCCGCTCCCAATACAACTCTCCGGGGTCGTTGTCCGGATATGGACCGTTCAAGGTGCGGGTCGTGTCGACGAACTGGGCTTGGCAGCAATCTACTTTTATAACTTCGGCCCCTAGGTCGGCCAGGTAAGCCCCGGCATAAGGCATGGCGAAAACGCGGCTCAAGTCCACCACGCGGATCCCGCTGAGGGGCAGGTCGGTCATCTTATCGCTCCTTGACTATATATGGGAAACCGGGGCAAACGATAGTTGGTTGAACGAGCTATCTAGCTCGACGCGCTTTGGCCCCNGCGCTCGTGGAAAGTGACCTCGGCAGAGGGCTTGCGCCTGCCACCACCGAAGCGTTCTCCTTGGNCCGGATATCCCAGGGGAATCAACGCCGCAGTTGAGACAGTATCGNGAATCCCCAGTAAAGCTTTGACTTCATCCTCAAGCTTGGTATGCAGGGTGGTCAACACCGTGCCCAGCCCCAGTGCCCTAGCCGCAAATATGATGTTCTGCACGGCGGGATAGATAGACGAACCTGGGGTTAGGGAATTGGGACCGTGNGGAGGCGTGGGACTATCCAGGNAAGCCAATATCAACACGGGAATGTCTTCCATGCTCTGGGCCAACATGCTGGGCCGGTAGGGCTGGGCCGAGGTCTGTTGCAGGTTCATGTCCGCCACCAGACCGGTCCATGCTTCCAAGTACCACTCGCCGAATCGCTTCTTGGTCTCCCGGTCCCGAATGACCAGAAAGCTCCAACGCTGGGTGTTGCCTCCACTGGGAGCTCGCACCGCCGCGTCCAGAATAGTGGTAACGACTTCGTCAGACACCGGGTCTGAGGTGAAATTGCGGATCGCCCGCTGGGTGTACATGGCTTCATGTAGGGACATCTTCTGCATCAAATCACTCCCGACGCCCTGAGAATCACCAAGTCTTGGGCGGAATAGCCCAACTCGTCCCGGTAGACCTCGGTGTTGTGCTGGCCCAACAACGGCGCAGGCCGGCGAATCTCGTAGACTCCTCCGGACAGCTTGGGGCCCATACCCGGATATTCGGCGCGGCCCGCTACCGGGTGGTCAACTTCGACGAAGAAATCCCGCTCCCGCAGTTGCTGACAATCGAAGAGGTCTCCAGCGTCCTGGGCCATACCGAAGACCAACCGTCTTTCACCCGACGCTACGAATAGGGGTTTACGGTCCCATTCCGCAAGGCCCTGAATGAGCAACTGTTTCACCTCTTCGCCATACTCGATGCGGCCGGAGCCGGTGGCGAACCGGGGGTCTTGAAGCTCTTCCAGACCGATGAGGCCGGCGATCGTCGCCCAGGGTTGGGAGCCTTGGACTGAAGGAATCACGTAACCGTCCCGGGCAGGCATCAACTCTTCGAAACCGGACCCTCGGACTGGGCGGCGGCCTTTTATAGCGCCCATGTAGGTGTAGTAGGGGATAGGCTGCACCAAGTGGGCTGCCAAACACTCCACAGCCGCTACGTCCACGTGCTGCCCCCGCCCGGTGGCCATCCGGTGGAACAGGGCCGCCGATGTAGCCACGGCAGCGTTGGCGCCAGCAACGTAGAGAGACTGGTTGAGGGAGTTGTGCAGTGGTTCCCGGTCCGAGTCACCGGTGTGGTACATAAGGCCACTGAACGCGCAGTTAACTAGGTCGGTGGCAGAATAATCGCGGTAGGGCCCGCTTTGACCGAAGGCGGTGATGGATGTAACTACCAATCCGCGGTTTTTCCGGGTCAACCCGGCGTAGTCCAGCCCCAACTCGTCCGCTTGAGCCGGTGGGACGTTCTCGACCAAAACGTCGGCAGTTTGCAGGAGAGCCTCGAGCAATCCTCTTCCCGAGGAACTGCGGGTGTCCAGGGTTACGCCCCGTTTGTTGGTGTTGATGTAGAGGAAAGGGATGCTCTTTTCCGGGTTCGGGTCGTCACCGGCGAAGGGGCCGGTGCGCCGGGAGGAGTCACCCACGCCGGGCAACTCGACTTTGATGACGTCGGCTCCGTAGTCGGCCAGAAGCTTGGAGCAGAACGGGCCGGATACTTCGGTTCCCAAGTCCAAGACGCGGATGCCGTCCAAAAGACCTAAGGGGGTCATTCTTCTACTTCCCAGACCAAGGGCAAGGACTGACCTCGTTTAGGAAGTATCACGGTGGCCTGACCCGCCGCTGTCTGTTCACCTCGGCTGTTTTCCAAGACTACCGTACAATCCACGTAGCCGTATCCACTGTCTTCCCGTTTGCCGGTAACCGCACCGGAAGCCGTTAGAACGTCGCCAGGGTAGTCCATGCCACGATGCTGGACATAGAAGCGCTTGAACCATCCTTCAACACCGGCGAAGTCGGTCAACAACTGGCCCAAGTACTGGTTCTTCAACGAGCCGTTGACCACCACGTTGGCCAGTCCCTGGCGCAGTTGGGCGAAGGGCAGGTCCCAGTGGATGCGCGCGTAGTTGCCGTTAGCCGCCGCCCAGCGAACCAGATGGGTAGTGGTGATTGGACCTTTGACCACNGGCGTCANGGCCTCTCCCACGGTTATGTCTTCAAAGTATCTTTGAGTCTCAAGTNCTTTCGGGGGTTTGGGAATCACGACTCCGGGGTCCGGCGGAGATACGTTGACGGTTTCAAGATTATCGCTAACGTTGGCGATTTCTAGGGGGTCTTCGCCAGCGGGTAGACCCCGGTGGATACTTACGTGCTTGGCCTGATTAACCACTTGGCCATCCTGATTAGTCTGGGTCTCCTGCCGCACCACAAACACCAAGGGACCGGAACGGCCCGGCTTCTCATATATGTCCAGAATGCGCGACGCACGAGTGATCCAACTGCCCACATAGGCCGGACGGAGGAGCTGCCAGTCGATACCGCCGTTGAGCCCATAGCTGTTAAATGGGAGGGGAACCTGGAAATGGGACTCCTGGCCCGCGCCGAAGTACCCGATGGGCGGAGCGATGTCCTTCCAAGTCGCCAAGGGGGGACACATCAGACCACCGAACCGGCTTTTCTGCGCCTTCTCCGGGTCGGTGTAGAGGGGATTGGGGTCTTGAATAGCGTCGGCCACGTCCCAGGCCATCTCGTCACTGATGGGAAAGCGGTTTCGTTCCGGCGTAGTCTCTTGGCCGATCAGGGCCATGACTTCATCGGTGATTAATGTTCCGGCCATGGTTTTGCTCCTTGATTCTGCGCCTAACCGTCATACAGCTTAGGCTTGANACGCAGTTTAGCACAGGCGCTTTGACGTGGCACGGGAATCTTAGCGAACAGGTATGTGCAGCCGGACACGAGGCTGGTACAGTACGGGTCAAGGATCACCCAGCAAGGAGAAACGCTATGACTCTTAACGAGTTTATCGAGGACGCTTTCGCTAAAGAGCACGAGTTCCTAATGGATGCGGTGCAAGACCTTACCCCGGAAGAGTTGGCGTGGAGACCCGGACACGAGGCTAATCCGATGGGTTGGATTTTGTGGCACATGCTTCGGGTCGAAGACATGTGGTTCCAGTTCTTCATCCAGCGCCAACCGGAGATATGGGAGAGCGAAGGTTGGAACGAGAAGTTTGGATTGCCCACTCGGGACAACGGTTTCGGCCACACCCAAGAACAGGTGGACAGCTTTCCTGCGTTGGACCTAACGGAGTTGATTCGCTACGGCGATTCGATCCGGGCCGCCACTTTGGCTTATCTAAAAGGGCTAGGACCTGATGACTTCGACGTGGTGCCCAGGGAAGCGCGTCCCGAAATGTCGGTGGGCGCTATCTTCCGGCAGGTGATTGGCGAGGTATACCAGCATCAAGGCCACCTCGCTTACTTGAAAGGCTTGGCCCGTACCGGCGGCATGAGCGGCTGACCAAGGGAGAGGCCGCCACCCCCGCATTTTGCTCGTATCGTGTACGCCATATTGCTGAACTAGACCACCCCTGCATCTTATAATTTATTGATCCGGCGGTTACCTGAGCCATTGGCGCACGCAGTGTAATCCCTTCCGTAGTGACTGAATGGTGATTCGGACCGTCTGGGATCTGCGACATCAACGACTGACAGTTGCCCTCATCGGCTGTCGGCCATCGCGGAAGAGGCAGGAGTGGCTGAATGAGGTATCTGAAAATTTTCGGCAAGCTGGCAGTCCCGGGAATCGTCATAATGGCGGTTGCCTGTTCCGGCGCTGCCTCGCCATCGGACGCCACCCCGGTTTCCACGGCAACGTCCGAAGCCGCCGTTATTCCGGCAGTGGAAGCAACCTCCCCGACATCCGTTCCCGCCGTCCTCCCCACCTCGGTCCCAACCGCCACGACTCTGCCCATGCCAACCGCCACCCAGGCTCCGCTCCCGGTAATCAAAGCTACGGTGCCGAAGGCGACTCCGGTTGTTTCTCCCGCGCCCCGGGGACAGTACGGCGGGTCACTACAGGTTGCCGGTTTCGCTGGCATCCCACATCGAGACGTCCACCAAACCGTGCAGGAAATGGTCACATCCATGGGCCCAGGGCTGGCTTATAGCCGCCTGCTCCGACTGCGCGTAGGCCCGGAATACGACCAGCCCAGTCTCCGCCTGGAATGCGACCTTTGCGAAAGCTGGGAGATGACCCCAGATNTAGCCTTCGAGTTTCGACTGCGGCCCGACGTGCGCTGGCACAACATAGCGCCGGTAAATGGCCGCCTTTTGGTGGCTGAGGACCTGGCATTTAGCTACGAACGCATGCAGACCCCAGGTTGGCCTAACGCCGGGCTGCTTTCCGCCGTACGCCGCATAAAGGCGTTGGATGACGANACACTGCGCATCGAAATGGCGTCNCCGGACGCCGACGTATTGATGGCTCTAGCCGACGGCCACAGCAAGATTGTGGCCCACGAAGTCGTCGAGGAATTCGGCGACTTGAAGACCAGTCCCGTGGTGGGCACCGGACCTTGGGTTTGGGAGGAGACCGGCGAAGGCATGCCCATGTCGTTCGTCCGGAACCCTGCCGATGCACAGGAGAGTCTGCCGTTCCTCGACCAGTTGGTTATTCAGGTGATAAAACAGTCGGAGTTGGACCGCTCGGGCAGCGACGAACGTTTGGCCGCCTTCTTGGCCGGTCAGGTTGACGTGGCNCANGCGCCNCCCAGCCAGTGGCCGGCCTTGCAAGACAGCGGGAAGGNTTTTAAGTCTGTTCTATCCCGCCAGTCAGGCACNGGCGTCATGCTGTCGCTGAACGTCCAAGCAGCGCCGTTAAGCAGCCTGGAAGTGCGTCAGGCCATCTTCAAGGCGATGGACCCCTGGGACTACACAGATACCATATTTGCCGGTCAAGGATACGCCAGCGTNGGAATTCCCGTGCAGAGCCCCGATTGGCTGCTGGACCGTGATGACATCCGAAGAGAATATTTCGCCGACCCCACCTCCGCACGGAAGCTAGTCGCCGCCTGGGGAAANCGGCAGCCGGTGGACATTGAACTGACNGTGCGGACCGAGAGGTTCGGAGAAGTCTATCTGGAGTTGGAGAAACGGGTCGCCAGCGATCTCATAGCGGTGGGTTTCAATCCCAAGATTCGGAGGCTGGATCCNGCCCGGTTCCAGGAAGCGGTGTCCGGCGAGCATAAGGACTACCAGGTCGCGCTGGGCGTGCTGCCNCCGACGTCAACAACCAACAGNTTCTTGCTGGCCTTGCTTCACAGCCACGGACGCTGGAACATCTCAGGACATCAAGACGCCGAACTGGACACGATGATAGAGAGGCAGGCAGTGGAGTTTNACCCAATGCNACGGCGAACTCAGCTTCGAAACATACAGAGCCACGTTCTCGACCAGGCTTATCTGTTCAGCCCGGTCACCGGTGCTTCAAAGTGGGTGTTCGACCCCGGCGTCAAAGGGTTCTACCCAAATACGGCTCTTTCCGAATACAACTACTGGTCCAGGGTTTGGTTGGACCGGTAGTCTCCGAACACCCTCAAGTANCTAGTCTTATCAGCTCTTGGACCGGAATCCCTTGATTCCCTCTGCTAGAGCCGTCCAAGGCAAAAGCGCGCACTTGATACGCACCGGGAACTGACGCACGACTTGCAACGAATGCAGGTCTCCCAACTGGTGGTCCCCTTCCTCCGCTGACAATCCGTTCTNCATCATGGCGCGNAAACGTTCGTCCAGGCTTTCNAGTTCCGCTACAGACATCCCCAAGGCAATGTCCGCCAGCATCGACGCGGAGGCTTGGATTATCGAACAACCTTCCGACTGGGCGCTGGCCTCTACGACGCGGCCTTGGCCGTCCAATCTGAACTGCAGCGTTACCCGGTCACCGCAGAAAGGATTGAACTCCTCGGCCTCCACATCGGCATGGGAAACCGGCGTGCGATGGCGCGGACTGCGGTAATGATCGAGTATCAGGTCGCCGTAAAGGCCTTGTAGGGGGAGGTCAGGTAAGTTGGGCATGGCTATCGCCTCAAGCTTACCATACAAGCGGGTGGACGNGAGGNTGAGGGGTCTTTAGAGGAATCAATCAGATTGGCTTTCGTCATTGCGGCGTAGGCCGGAATCCAGGGAGGTCCCNATTCCAGGCAGTGCGCTTCTCGCAACCGTGTCTGCTGGATTCCCGCTTACGCGGGAATGACGGTTGGGCGCGAGGGATTACTCGGTGGTGATGCCCTCGGACTGTCCGTTCAGGGCNGCNAGGAGGGTGTGCCAGGCCAGCACGGCGCACTTGATGCGGGTGGGGAACTCAGACACGCCGGATAGGCATTCCAGNTCGTCGAGAGTGTCGTAATCCACCTCGACTTCCGGTTCGGTCAGCATGCTGTGAAATGCATCGAAAATCTCTTGGGCACGCTCCACGCTCTGACCCTTGACGCTCTGGGTAAGCATCGACGCNGAGGCGCGGGATATGGCGCATCCTGTGCCCTGGAAGCCAACGTCGACGATGGTATCGTCTTCCACTTTGAGATATAGCTGAATCTGATCGCCGCACAGGGGATTGTAGCCGTCGGCGGACCGGTTGGCGTCATCGACTTTGCGGAAGTTCCGGGGTTTGCTGTTGTGCTCCAAGAGGATTTCCTGGTAAAGGTCGTTCAGGCCGGGCATCAGCTAAATACCTCAANGACCCGGTCTATAGCTTTAACCAACAAATCAACCTCATCCCTTGTGTTGTAGAAGGACAGGGAGGCCCTAGCCGTCGCCGGAACGCCATATCGGTTCATAAGGGGTTGGGCGCAGTGGTGACCGGTGCGTATCGCAACGCCCTCGGTGTCCAGAATGGTGCCAATATCATGAGGGTGGGCGCAGTCCATAACGAATGAGAGTACGCTGGCTTTNCCTGGAGCGTTACCGACAATCTTAACTCCGTCGATTCCGGAAAGACACTCCGTACCGTACTCCAACAGTCCGTGCTCATAGTTGTCGATACGGTCCATCCCGATTTCGGTCAGGTAATCGATCGCTGCGCCCATACCNATGACTCCAGCGATATTAGGCGTTCCAGCCTCGAATTTATAGGGCAAGTCGTTGTATACCGTCCGCTCAAATGTGACTGACTTAATCATGTCGCTACCAAGTTGGTATGGCGGCATGGCTTCCAAAAGCTCGGCCTTGCCGTACAAGACACCAATGCCCGTGGGACCATATATCTTGTGGCCGGAGAAAACATAGAAGTCGCATCCCAGCTTCTGCACGTCAACAGGCATGTGGGGCGTCGCCTGTGCTCCGTCAACGAGCACCGGAACTCCCTGGCTATGAGCCATTTCGACGATTTGCTTTATGGGATTTACAGTGCCCAACACGTTGGAAACGTGGGTGATGGCTACCAGTTTGGTCCGAGAGGACAACAGGCTTTCATACTCGTCCATCAACAGCTCGCCGGCGTCGCTGATAGGGATGACGCGCAGGTGAGCCCCCTTTTCCTGGCAAAGAACCTGCCAAGGAATGATGTTGGAGTGGTGCTCCATGGTGGAGATGATAATCTCATCTCCCTCTCCCAAGTGCTGTCGCGCATAGCTGTGGGCTACAAGGTTGATGCCGTCGGTGGTGCCCTTCACGAAGATAATCTCTTCGTCGGAGGCCGCGTTGAGAAACTGCCTCGCCTTGCTCCTACCAGAGTCGTAGTCCTCGGTGGCCCGCTGGCTGAGGGTATGCACACCCCGATGGACGTTGGAGTTATCCGCGCTGTAGTACCGGACCAAAGCGTCAATGACNGCCTGGGGTTTCTGGGTAGTTGCGGCGTTGTCCAAGTAGACCAGNGGTTTGCCGTTGACCATCTGGTGAAGGACCGGGAAATCTTCCCGGATCCGCGCCACGTCGAAGCTGTGGGCGTTGGATGTCATTTTCGGTCCCCGAATTCAAGACTGGCGGTTGGCATCNCCGTAAGGAACAGGTCGTCCAGATAGTCTCGCAACGGCTCTAGTTCCACCGTGTCGATGATCTGGCTGGCGAAGGCGTGGATCAAGATGCGGCTGGCGGTCTCTCGGTCCAAGCCACGGCTCTGCATGTAGAACAGGGTTTCTTTGTCGATGTGTCCCGCCGTGGCTCCGTGGGAACACTGTACATCGTCGGCGTAGATCAACAAACTTGGTTTGCTATCTACTTCAGCCTCGCGGGACAGAAGCAGATTCTTGTCGGTTTGCTGCGCATCGGTTTTCTGAGCGTCTTTGCGGACCAATACGGTGCCGCCGAAAACCGCTTTGGACTTGCCGTCCAAGATGCCTTTGTAGAACAAACGGCTCTTGGTGTGAGGCTGGGCGTGGTCGATGTTGATTAGATTGTCGATGTGCTGCTCGCCCGCGGTCATGTAAAGGCCATTAAGGGAACAGGACGCGCCTGGAGCATCCAACGTCACTTGAACGTCCTGCCTGGCCATTGCAGCGCCTCTGGCGAAGGAAGCTGACGAGATAGAACTGTCCTTACCCTGTTGCACCCGCATGGTGCCGACGTGAAAGGCGTCGGCGTTCTCTAGAAGCAACCTGTAATGCTCAACCTGGGACCCGTCTTCCAGCACGAACTCCGTCACGGCGTTGGTGAAGTAGGACGACTCGGCAAGGCTAACGTAACTTTCCAGAACAGTTACCCGGGAGTTAGCTCCTGCGATCAACAACGTTCGTGGGTAGGACGCGGCATGGTCTTGCTGGCCGGTGGTGACAAAAATCAAGTGAACGGGGTCAGAGGCGATATGACCAGCCGGGACATCGATGAGCGCCCCGTCCTGCAAGAAGGCAGTGTTCAGAGCAGTGAATCCGTCATCGTCCACAGTGGCATGCTTGGCCAATTGGCTTTGGAGAACAGGATTCTCCGATGCGATGGCATCGGNCAGGCTGGTTATCCCAATCTGGGATGCGGTATTAGTGTCACTGGAAAGATGCCGGGCAAAGTGTCCATCCAGGAAAACCAGATTGGTCCAGCTATCGTTCCAAGGGGCAGTATGGCGCAGGTCACCCACGGTGATATTCTCTGGCACACCGGCGGCAGGAGGGTTCTCAAAATTGGCTGCAGCCAGGGGCCGGACGTTGGTGTATTTCCACTTCTCGTTGCCACGGCGGGCGGTGGGGAATCCCAACTTGTTGAAGCGGGACCAAGCCACTTGCCGCAGGTCACGGAGCCACTGCGGGTCGGTGGCCTCAGCTTCTTGACGCAGTGCCTCGAAGCCAGTCCGGTATGTTCCCAGTTTCGCCGGTGCTTGAGTCATGATTAATACGCCGGATGGAGGCGGTTAAACCCCGGCATCGACGGCTTCCTTGATCCAGTCGTAACCCCGTTCTTCCAACTCGTGGGCGAGTTCGGGGCCTCCGGAGCGGACGATGCGTCCGTCCATCAGAACGTGGACCTGGTCGGGAGCGATGTAGTTGAGGATGCGCTGGTAGTGAGTCACCAGAACAACGGCGTTGGACTCGCTACGCAGCTTGTTGACGCCGTCGGACACGATGCGCAGGGCGTCGATGTCCAATCCGGAGTCTGTTTCGTCCAAGATGGCCAATTTGGGTTGAAGAACAGCCATCTGCAAGATTTCGTTTCGCTTCTTCTCGCCGCCTGAGAATCCTTCGTTGACCGCCCTTTTCACCAGTTCAGGGTCGATCTCTACCATTTCGACTTTTTCCTTGAGCATACGGTCGAAGGCCCGGGCGCTCAGTTCTTCTTCTCCGGCATGCACTCTCTGGGCGTCAACGGCCGCCTTGAGAAACTGCCATGCCCGGACACCGGGAAGCTCCAAGGGGTACTGGAAGGCCAGGAAAACCCCTAGCCGGGACCGGATCTCCGGTTCCATGGCAAGTAGGTCTTGTCCCTGGAACAGAGCTTGTCCACCGGTTATCTCGTAATCGGGTTTGCCAGCCAGAACGTTGGCGAAGGTGCTTTTGCCTGACCCGTTCGGGCCCATGATGGCGTGGACTTCACCGGTTTTGACCGTAAGNTCCACCCCTTTGAGTATCTCCAGCCCGCCAACCGAGGCGGAGAGGCCTCGGACTTCCAGAAGGGTCTGTCCGCTGGATCCCGCAGATTGAGTCATCTAGCCTACGGCTCCTTCCAGGCTCACTTTGAGCAACTGGGAGGCCTCCATGGCGAACTCAAAGGGCAACTCTTGGAAGATTCCCCGGCAGAAGCCGTTGATTATCATGTAATGGGCGTCTTCCATCGAGATACCGCGTTGCTGGCAGTAGAAGACCTGTTCGTCGCTGACTTTGGATGTGGACGCCTCGTGCTCCATCTGGGCCGTGGGGTTCCGTACTTCGATGTAGGGCACGGTATGGGCGCCGCACTGGTCGCCGACCAACAGAGAGTCGCACTGGGTAAAGTTACGAGCGCCGTCGGCCGACGGCATAATCTTGACCAAGCCGCGATAAGTCGCACTGCCATGACCCGCCGATATGCCTTTGGCTACGATCGTGCTCTTGGTGTTCTTGCCGATATGAATCATCTTGGTGCCGGTGTCGGCCTGCTGGTAATTGTTCACTAAGGCCACCGAGTAGAACTCGCCGACCGAGTTGTCACCCTGAAGAATCACGCTGGGATACTTCCAGGTGATGGCCGAGCCGGTTTCCACTTGGGTCCAAGATATCTTGGAGTTCTTCCCTTGGGCCTTGCCCCGCTTGGTCACGAAGTTGTAAACGCCACCCTTTCCTTCCTTGTCTCCGGGGAACCAGTTCTGGAGAGTGGAGTACTTAATCTCAGCGTCGTCCAAGGCCACCAACTCCACCACTGCCGCATGTAGTTGGTGGGTCTTCCGGGCGGGGGCGGTGCAGCCTTCAAGGTAACTTACGTAAGCACCTTCTTCGGCGATTATAAGTGTCCGCTCAAACTGGCCCGAGTCGGCCTGATTGATGCGGAAGTAGGTCATCAACTCCATGGGGCAGCGAACACCCTTGGGTATGTAGGCAAAAGAACCGTCGCTGAAGACGGCGGAGTTGAGGGTGGCGTAAAAATTATCACCGTAGGGAACCACCGAGCCCAGATACTTCTTGACCAGTTCAGGATGGTTCTTTATGGCTTCGCTCATGGAGCAGAAAATCACGCCGGCTTTTTCCAGGCTTTCCTGGTAGGTCGTCGCCACCGACACACTGTCCAGCACTGCATCGACGGCCACACCAGCCAGTCTCTCACGCTCCGCCAAGGGTATACCCAGCTTTTCGAAAGCTTCTAGAATCTCGGGGTCTACGTCGTCCAAGCTCTTGGGGGCGTCATCCTTTGATTTCGGCGCAGCGTAGTAATAGATGTCGTTGAAGTCAATCTCAGGGTGGTGAATGTTCGCCCACTTGGGCTCGGCCTGATTCAGCTTGAGCCAGTGGCGGTAAGCCTTCAAACGCCATTCCAGCATCCACTCAGGCTCACTCTTTTTGGCGGAAATCAACCGTACGATATCCTCGCTTAACCCCCTGGGGGCCAAGTCCGAATCGATGTCGATTGTAAAGCCCCACTTGTAATCTGTGTCCAACTCCTCGGACGTGGCGCCGGTCCGGGAAATCACCCTGGGTGAAGTCATTAAATGTTCCTCCGAGAATCCTCGAAAGTAGGTATGGGGAAACGCCTATACATCCGGCGGCTGAACCCGGACGATGTTAACATTGTTGACTAAATAGGTCAACAATTATTCTAGCACCGATTTGAGCCTGGTGTCAACGATTTTCGGCGATGTTCGTCCAAGGAATGGGCGGTTTTCCGGACAAGCGGCTGACACCATTGACCCACCTACTCCCACACTATTTCTTGATAATCGTTGCAGGTATAAAAACGCTCAACTGGCTGATGGTATAGTGTTACGGNGGCGAGACATGACAGAGCCGCTAAATACGGATGCGCGGGGCGATAGGAATGGCGAATAAGCTGGTTCTAGGCGACTGCCATACCCATCTGGACCACTACCCACCTAAAGAGATTCCAGAGATTCTAGAGCGGGCCAGGGAAGTTGATGTGGAGTTCGCGGTGTGCGCCGGTACGACTATCGCGTCCACCAAAGAGTGCATACAGATGTCGGAACAGTACGACATGTTGTACGCCGGCGTCGGGATCCATCCCATGCACGCCGAGAAGATTGTCGATGAAGCCACATACGAAGAGCTGAAATCGCTGGCGGAAAACAACCCCAAGGTCGTGTGCATCAGCGAGGTTGGGTTGGACTTCCTGCCCGAGTCTCCGGACCACGAGATTCAGTACCAGGTGTTTCGGGAGCACATACGCCTGGCCCGCAGCCTCAAGCTGCCGATTATCTTCCATTCCCGGGAATCCCATCCAGAGATCTTCCAGACCCTTAGAGAAGAGCACGCCGAAGAAGTTGGCGGCATCATGCACTACTTCCAGGCCGATGAGGCCACGGCACGGGAAGCCATCGACTGCGGATTCTTCATATCCTTGGCGCGTCCTCTACTGCGGCTGCCCGAGTTGCAGGAGGTGGCGAAGATTATCCCTATGGACAACATCGTCCTTGAGACCGACGCAGCTCCCCAACCATTCAAGAAGTACCGCCACAACTGGACCGAGCCTCGCCACGTGCTGCCAGTGGCCCAGCAATTGGCGGAGTTGAAGGGAATCACGGTGGAAGAGGTGGCCCAAGTCACTACCCGCAACCTGACCCGGTTACTGGGCCTGGAACACCTGACAGAGTCCGAGTAAATACTTTGACCGGCGCCCACCGAGACCCGGCCTCACCATCCCACGGCGGGGCCTACCGGGGCCCGCTAAACCTCCATCAACTCTACATATTTCACGCCGTGGCGAACCACCACAGCTTCTCCAAGGCCGCCCAATCCTTGGACATCACACAACCGGCGGTGTCCATCCAGGTACAGGAACTGGAAAAAACTCTGGGCGTCACCCTATTTCACCGGCGTTCCAGGGGTCTGCTCCTCACGGAAGTCGGGGAAACGGTGTTTTCCTACTCCCAACAGATATTCGCCCTATCCGACCGGTTGATCGAGACTATGGAAGAGACGAAAGGCCTCAACTCGGGTCACTTGACATTGGGAGCCAGCACCACACCCGGCGAGTATGTTCTACCGTTGGCGGTGGGACAGTTCCGGCAGGTATACCCCGGCATCCGGTTGGAGCTAGTCATCGCCAACACCACATCCATCATCCAGCGCATCCTATCGGGGGAGATGGACCTGGGCATGGTGGGAGACCTTCCCCAAGAACACTCTCGCGATCTGGAGATGATTGTGTACGTGGAGGACGAAATCGTCCTTGTAGCCTCTCCCTCACATCCTTTGGCGCAAGCCGGACGCATCAGCCTTAAAGACGTGGCGGAAGAAGGTATCATCGTCAGGGAGCAAGGTTCGGCCACCCGGCGCACCGCCGAGCGGGAGTTCGAGTCTCTGGGATTCTCACCATCCATCGCCTTAGAACTGGGCAGCAACCAAGCCGTAAAACAGGCGGCGTCGGGCGGCGGCGGCGGAGTCATTTCCCGTTTGGGTGTCGAAGCTGAAGTCAAAGCCGGAATGCTGTCCGTCCTTGACGTTTCCGGATGGGACTGCCGCCGCCCTCTGACCGTGATCTACGCCAAGGACAGATACCTGGCGCCGGCCCAGATAGCTTTCCGGCAGTTTCTGTTGGACCGGTGGGAGGGTGCCCTCACCCCCGGCCCCTCTCCCTGAGGGAGAGGGATGCCCTGATGAGGCATGGAATGAGAAGAGTGGGTTGGTTTCAGCGCGCTAAAGTCTCAGNTAATTTGGGAGGCCCTTTCAATATCTCCATCTCCGTATCTCCGTATCTCTGTGGCCACCCACTTCGGAATCGGGGGATTGAGTATCGGAAAAGGTGTTGATAACATTAAGTGAGATTCGGTGAATAAGCGTTACTGGAGACAAGAATTATGTTGCCCAGACAATGCCAAGTCGCCCTGAAAGAGTGGGCGGTGACGATACAAGCACTTTCCTTGGGTCAGCAGATTTTGCTCGTACGCAAGGGAGGGATCCACGAAGAAGGTAAGGACTTCCGGGTGATTCATCCCGAGTTCCTCCTTTACTCCACCTTCGAGCACCAGCGTGAAGACCTTTTGCAACCGGAGAGCCAACCCGCCCTCCGAGAGTTGCTGGCCCAACCCCGAGACGAGGCGCAGATAAGCTTCACCCACTACGCCAAAGTGGCGGAACTCATCGAGATTTCAGACCAAGAGAAGGTGGACGACCTGTCGCCCCACTACATCTGGACCAAGGAGTACGCCCAGTCTCGGCTGCATTGGAAGCCGATGCTGCCCNTGGCGGTTATGCTACTTAGGGTGTACCGGATGGAGAACCCGGTTTCGGTGCCCTTCCTACCCGAGTACAAGGGCTGTACATCTTGGGTAGACATCTTGGCCGATGTGCCTCTGGGTCAACTCCAGCCGGTGCTGTCCGACGAGGAGTTCCAGCGCCAGATGGACGAGATTAAGGGTAGTCTGGGCATGGCCGTCGGCGCATCCTAGCAGCCACTATCCCTATAGTAAGGTTATCCCAACGGACTTGAGCTGAATCGACTAAGTATATAAGCATCCCTAATAGGACTGATGTATGAAATACCGGAAACTACCCCGAACCGACCTGGAACTTTCCGAAGTAGGCTTCGGCGTTTGGACCGTGGCAACCAACTGGTGGGGTGAGCGCACCGAAGCTGAACAGGCATCGCTGCTGGAGAACGCCATGGAAGCCGGCATCAACTTCTTCGACACTGCCGACACCTACGGCGAGGGCTACGGTGAAGAGGTGCTGGCCAAGTTCATGGGACACCGCCGCAACGACATGATTATCGCCACCAAGTTCGGCTACGACTTCTACGACAAGTCCGTGCCTCGCATCGGACACCAGGAGCGCCCGCAAAAGTTCGAGAAGGAATTCATAAAGTTCGCCTGCGAGCAGAGNCTGCAGCGTCTGAACACCGACCACATAGACCTTTACCAGCTGCACAACCCCAAGGCTGAAGCTTTAGACCGGGACGAAGTCTTCGAGACGTTGGAACAACTCCAGTTCGAAGGCAAGATACGCTACTTCGGAGCCGCACTGGGACCGGACATCGGATGGTATGAAGAGGGCGAGATGTCCATGCGCCAGCGCCATCTGGACAGTGTGCAAATCATCTACAGCATCCTGGAGCAGGATCCGGCTCTGGATTTCTTCCCCATCGCTGAAGAAGAGAACATCGGCTTACTTTCCCGGGTACCCCACGCCTCCAACATGCTAACCGGCGCCCACTTGGAGATACCGGCGTTCGACGAGAACGACCACCGGGCGCTGCGTAAGGCCGAGTGGATGAAGGAATCGATGCTGAAGGTGGCTCGGGTACAGTTTCTCGTTCAAGAAGGGGATCGGACCATGGGGCAAGCGGCCATCCAATTCGTGCTGGCCAAGCCCACCATAGTCTCGGTCCTACCCAACATCACNAGTTTGGACGACCTGAAAGAGTTCACCGAGGCGCTGAACGTTCCCGGACTGACGCAAACGGACCAGGATTACATCCTGGAGTTGTGGCACAACGGCTTTGACCTGAAGGAAGAGGAAAAAGCATTCCGGGAGATATAGGATTCGGCCAGCAAGATTAGCTTCCAACGTCCGGGGCACGGAATATCGCCGTGCCCCGGCCTACGTCAAGCTTGTGGCGTGCTCCGGTCCTAAGAACTCTTCAAATTGCTTGAGGAACCTATCCCGGTCAACCCGCCCCATCACCTCCACCGGACCCGGCCTNCCGATGACTTTGGTTTCACCCAGGCGGACCGGGTCGAAGGTTTCCACCACCACCTGAGAACTCTCGGTAGCCGCAACCTCCGGCGTCATCGCGAGCGCCATGGCCAATGGGTCGTGAAAGAAAAACCTCTGCCGCCCGGCGTCGCGCCGGAACCAATTAATCAGCATCTGGACGGCCAGCGCCCCCAGCCTATTCTGTGGCCGAAAATCTGCGGCTTCTTCCCGTTCAATAGCTACCTGCCGGGTGGCGGCCAAGTCAACCAGCGTCAAGGGGATCCCCGAGGATAGGACCAACCTGGCGGCCTCCGGATCACTGAAGAAGTTGAATTCCGCATGGCCGGTCACGTTGCCAGGANCGTCGACCGCTCCACCCATAACCACCAATCCAGCTGCCTGCTCCAATGCTCCCGGATACCTCGTCGTCAGGTTGGCAATATTGGTCAACGGGCCCAGAGCGGCCAGANTTATCTCCCCGGGATGTTTTCCTAGCTCCTCCGCCAGATANTCCACGGCTCTTTGTTCTATCGNACCGATGGATGGGTTGGGCAGCCTCCGGGTCAATCCGCTGGTACCGTGGACGGGGAAAGCGTAGCCGTATTGGCCTCGGATCGGGAGGGCAGCGCCACGGNCCACCGGAATATCGGTGCGGTCCGCATANTCCAACAANGCCAGAGAATTTCGGGTGGCCCGGGCNAGCGGCACGTTACCCCCCACGNTAGTCAGGCCCNGCACNTGNAGNNAAGAGGACCCAGCACTTGGAGCGAAGGGGACCTTAACGCCATCAGAATGGCGATGGCGTCATCCACTCCCGGATCGGTGTCGATGATTACCTTTTTAACCTGGCCGGTTGTCACGCCGTGTCCTGATAAAGCAGGCTGGAGTTGGCGAAGGCGGACAAGGTTTCCATGGACGTATGCCAGAACCGGTATCCGGTGGCTTGATGCAACTTGCCGGTACTCAGCACCATCGGATATCTCACAAGGTCCAGGCCGCACGCCGTGGATTCCCTTTGGAGATGCAGGTTCCAGGATAGCTGGGCCAAGCCATAGGCCAGAAAAGCGGGCAGATTAATCAACCGGCTCTTGATCGTCTCGGCAAACTCTTTGTAGAAGACCACTCCGTCCCCCGCGACGTTGAAGATACCGGCCAACCTCCGCTGGATGACGATGGTCAGGATCCGGGCCAGGTCATCTTCATAAACGAACTGGAGGGGAGGGTTGTAGTCAATAACACCCAGCAACCAGGGCCGGAAGAAGGCTGTGGTGATGTAGTTTCCGGCGGAAGGTCCGAGGACCATGCAGGACCGGAGAATCGTAACCGCTATGTCCGGGTGGGTCTCTTGAAATTCCTGAAGCATCTGCTCCGACAGGAACTTGTCGTAGCCGTAGGGAAAGTCGGGTATCGGACGTAATGGCGCCGCATCGGTGAGGGGGACCGGGTTGTCGGCGTGGGCGCCGTAGACGGTGTGGGAACTGAGATAGACGATGTGGTTGACCCCGGCACGGGCGCTGGACTCCAAAACGGATTCCAGAGCGGCCAGATTGGTCTCCCGGATCGAATCAACCTCCTGGCGATTCCGACCCCGCCTGGCGATGAACGCCAAGTGGACCACAGTTGAGACGTTATGCCGGTTTAGTGCATCGTCGATGGGTTTGGTGACGCTCATGCGGTAGGCAGCCATGTTCCGGATAGGCACAGTGGGGGGAAGAGTATCGATGGCCACCAGTTTGCTGATGTCTTCCTCGTCCTCCAACTTTCGAAGGAGCCGGGCCCCAACGTAACCGGACGCCCCAGTGATAGCAACCGATTTGGGTGGTTGTTCCATCAATCAACCTAGGCTTGGTCACCGGTCAGAGGCTGGTCGATGAAGTCGAACCGCAACATGCCCAGGCCGGGAACCTTAAATCCCATGCCCACTTTATGCGGTTCCGGGCTTAACGATACGTTCTCCACCGTAATCACAGTGTCCTGATTCAACAAAAGACTGAAGGGATTGTCTTTGGACACCGTATCAAAGCTCCTCGGCTCACTGTCCACATAGAAATACGTGTCTTCCATAGGCATCTCCTTCCCATCCAGCGTCAGGGGTGACATCGCCTCGGCATATCCAGACCCCAAGGAATTGCGCAACCGGAAGGAGACGCTTTGGGAGGTGCTTTGCAAACTCCCTTTGACGTAAAGCTTCCTGAGTAAAAAACTGGGAACTGAGAGCATCGATAAATCCTCGGTGCTGGTGTGAATGCAGGCGCCGTTGGTTCGGCTCTATTCGGTCGACTGAGATTTCAGACCCAATGCCATCCTGCGTTTCATCTGAAAAATTTCCTGTTCGGCAACTATTATATCCGGGGGCAAGAGATTTGCCCCACCGGTGCCGAAGAACTGGGCCTGGACGAAGATCTGGGCGGCTCGTTCGACAAGATCGCAAGCTTCCAGAGCCTCCCACACTCCAGGCCCAACCCCCAAAACCCCGTGGTTCCGCAGGAGCACCGCATTCCGGTCTCCCATGGTCTCACATGCCACCCGGGCCAATTCCTCCGAGCCTGGAAAGGCGTAGTCTCCGATGGGGACGCCACCGCCGATGTGATAGACCATCTCATCCAGGATAGGCGGTATCTCCCGCCCAGCTACCGCCGCCGCCGATGCCGAGATGGAGTGGGTATGGATCGCAGCCACTACATCTTCTCTCTCCCGGTAAATCTGCAGATGCATGGCCGTTTCCGACGAGGGGGCCAACCCCTCCCCCACCAGCTCACCATTCATGTCAACGACTACCAGGTCTTCTGGCTTGAGGCGGTAATAGGGCACCTGTGTGGGCGTAACCAATAGCAGCCCCTCACCAAGCCTCCCTTCCAAACGCAAACTGGCGTTCCCGCTCAATGCGCCGACCAGTCCGCGCCGATACATCTCGCCGATCGCTGCGTGGAGTTCCTCACGCTCAGATTGCCAACTGCTCAATTCGGGACTCCTCACTTCGCGGGATCTAGGCGCTATAGCAAAATCCGGCGGCAGGGTCCTTCGACAGGCTCAGGACGAACGGAAATTGGGACTCCCGCCGTTCGTGGTGAGCTTGTCGAACCATCCGCTTGACCGGTAGATTGAATTACCAGAGATATTGTAAAGCCTTTTAGGAACGGTCGGGGCGTCTTTCAGGAATCTAGCGCTACTTGAATCGGAGCAAAATATCATTCCCGAGGGGTGAGAGTGTGGAACATATCAAGCCACCGGTGGTAGTGGTCCAGGTATTCGGCTGACCGGAGGGGCTCCGGAAGAAATTCATCGAAGTTGGGTTCTTGCATTGTCACTCCCTCTTCCAGTGAGGCGGCCTCACCAGCCGAGACCCAGGTAGCGGCGGCGGCGCCCATGGCGCTGACTTGGGCGTCTCGGGACCGGAACACCGGAATCTCGAGTACATCCGCCAGAGCACCGGTAACCACATCGCTTTTTGACATGCTTCCGCCCAGGCATAAGGAACTGGCCCGCCTGCCGGTAACCTCAAATATGTTGTCCAGATTGGCTTTTATGCTGTAGGCCACGCTCTCCAAATAACTGCGGAATATCTGCCCGGGTTTGGGTTCTTGGAAGGTCAGCGGCGTTGGCATGAATATGCCGCCCATACGAAGTCCGGCGTTGGGAGCGCTCATGGGGCCGGGACCAAGAAAGGCGAGAACGCCGTCGCCACCTGGGGCAGCTTGCTCCGCCAAGTGGTCAGCCTTTCGGAAAGATAGCCTGCCGCCGGACACGGTCCGGGTTAACCAGTCGAAAGCATGGCCGCAATCGCCAAGATTAGCCTCCACGGTGTACATGGAATCGATGGAGTAACAGCTGCTCCAGGTGCGTTTGGCCTCAACGTCCAGCATCGGGTCCTGCATCACCGTGTGAACGCTGCCACTCCACCCCAATACCGCTCCGGACTGGCCGGGAGTGGTTAGTCCCAGCCCTAGCAGACCGCATTGAGTATCGGCCCCGGCCAAAGTCACCGGAAGACCAGCGGGTAACCCCCACTCCCCAGCCAACTCGGGCCTAAGACAACCCAAACGTTCTCCGGAAGCAAGCAGCGGGGGCAGCAATTCAACGGGAAACCCGAGCTTGTTAAGCATGGGAAGGGCGTGGCGACGGGTAGAAAGGTCGATTAAGCCCAGAGTGCAATCCAGCCCGGCCTCGGCGGCAACCTGCCCCGTTAGACGGGAACCCAGCCATCCACCGATAGACACCACCGAACTTGCCATTTCCATCAAGTCAGGACGGTGAGATTGGAGCCATCTCAGGCGGGCCGGAGCCAACAAGAGAGCGGGGGAATGACCCGTGGTCGCGTATATCTCAGTACCGGCCTCCTCGTCCAGAGCGGCCCCTTCGAATACGGCGCGCAGGTCGATGTTTGGGCTACAGCAAAGCTCCCGGTCGTCGGGTCCCATGAGAACCGCACCCTGGCCTTGACTGGTTACGCCCACGGCGGCTATCTGGCCCGGCTCTACCGCGGCTTGCCGGAGGGTCTTGCCCACCGCATCGCCCACCGCATCCATGACTTCGGCAGGATGGAACTCTTTGGCCAAGTCTGAGCCGTCTTCCGGGCGGTGATATCGCAGTGAAGCACGGGACGTGGCCACCGTCCGCCCACGCCGATCTATCAAAACAGCGTGAGCCGAGGAGGTACCCAGATCCAGGCTCAGCACGTATCTAGTCAAATCTACCCCAAACCTCCGGATTCACCATACGTTCCGGCTTCAGCCCTCCAACAAATCGTTCGATATCATCCACAATCATGACGGAGTGGCGGGCTACGGTTTCACGGGTGGCTCCGCCGATATGCGGGGTTAGGACGACGTTGTCGAAGCCCAAAAGCGGGTTATTCGGAGGGAGTGGATGCGTTGGAAAGACATCGAAGGCGGCCCCAGCCACCCGGCCGGATGTTAGACCTTCCACCAGAGCCGCCTCGTCTACGGCATCGTAAGAACTGGTGTTGATTATCCGGCAACCCCGTTTGATTTCCGCCAAGAGAGACCGGCTCAACAAGTCTTTTGTGCCCGGAACGTCGGGGACGTGTACGGAGATATAGTCGGCATCACCGGTCAAGTCTGCCAATGTGGGACAGACGGTCACGTTCCAGCAATCTTGGGTTTGGGGGGCGATGTACGGATCGTAGGCCAACACTCGCATGCCGAAAGCGCTGGCCAATCCGGCAACTCGGCGGCCTATCTTTCCCAAGCCCAGAACGCCAAGAGTCTTGCCAGCTAGTTCTCCGGTCTGCATATGTGCATTGATATACGGCTCCACCGGCATCTGCCATCGTCCTTCTTTCACGCAGGTGTCCATGCTGTTTATCCGGCGGGCCAAAGTCAGCATGAGACCGATGGTTAGCTCAGCCACCGCTTGAACGTTGCGGCCCGGAGTATGGACGACGGCTACGCCATGGCCGGTGGCGGCTTCCAGGTCCACGTGGGAGAGGCTATTTCGACAGATCGCGACCAATCGGAGATTTCCGGCCTGTTGAAACAGTTCTTCCGGCAGAAAATCGGCCTCAACCACCAGAATGGAGAAAACTTCGGTCTGGATGCGCCGCGCCAGTTCTTCCGGGTCGGCCAGTTGGCGGGTGTCGGCCCAGCTTTCGTAGGTCACCGGCATCAACTCTTTTAGCCGGGCCAGGGGCTCTTCCGTCATCGGCGCTAAAACCAGGGCTTTCATGAGAAGAGAATCATCTTGGCCGAACTGGTCACCAGGGGCTCGAAGGCAGCATGCTGGTGAACCATGTCTGAGCCGTCACCCGGATCTTTTCGGCCTTACTGAGACTGATTCTCTGCTGGAAAACATCGAATTCAGCAGCCTCGATGCGCTGCAGAACCTTGCTGTAAAGTTGGCCCATCACGGCGGGACAGGCGCGGGAACGGGGGGATAGATAGGGAAGCAGCTTAAAGCCACTATCGAAGTAACCCCTTGCTCTTTGCGCCTGGAATCTCATCAGCTCTATGAAAGACTCGTTGACGACGCCGGCTTCCATCTCTTCCTCAGAATAGCCGAACCGGACAATCTCGTCTTGGGGCAGATAAATCCGACCTAGCCCCAGGTCTTCTTGAACGTCCCGGGCGATGTTCGTGAGCTGCATCGCCAGGCCTAGGTCGACGGCATATTCTCTAGCAGCGTCGTCTTTGTATCCGAATATCTGCAAGCAGATAAGTCCCACAACAGAGGCGACTTGGTAGCAATAGCTTCGCAGCTCTTCGAAGTTTTGGTAGCGAACTTTGGTGAGGTCCGATTCTACGCCGTAAATCACCTGCTTGAAGTATTCCTCGGGAATGTCGTGTCTGTCCGCTACATCAGCCAGGGCTAGGAACATCTGATCGCTAGTGCGGCCGGTGTAGGCATCGTTCAAGTTGGCGTGGAGTTCTTCCAACAAATTGGTTTTCTGGTCCGGGGACTCGGCATTATCGACGGTATCGTCGCAATAGCGGCAGAAAGCGTAGGCCACGTAGATGGCGCGCCTGCGCTCCTGAGGCAAAGTCAAAAACGCATAGTAGAAGTTCTTGGCTTCCCGGCGAGTAATCTCACGGCTTTCCCGGTAGCCTAGCTCAACGTCTGTTGCAGCCATACATTCTCAGTTTCCGGCTCATCTTCCAGAGGATATTCGCGAACCGGACGGCCGGAGTTTCTAGTCGCCAACGACCTGGACCATGACTTCCCGGTCTCTTGGGTGATCCAACTCGATGAAAAATACACTTTGGTAGCGGCCGAATTGCACAGAACCATCGATTATCGGCACGGTTTCGCTAGTGCCCAGGAGGAGGTGTTGCAAATGCGCATGGCCGTTGGGGGATTCGTCGGGATTCATGTTCACCGTGCGGATGGTGAAGTCGTTGTGTTGGTAGGCGCCGTCACGAGGTGAAAGTTGCTCCAAGAATCTTGTCATGTCTTCAAGCAACAGGGGTTCGTTCTCGTTGATCTTGACCGACGCAGTTGTATGTTTGGAAAAAATCACGGCAAAGCCGTTACTAACCTTAGATTTCGCCACACATTCACCAACCCACTCAGTGATGTCGATGAATTGTGGCGCACTCTCTGTCTTAATCTTGAGGCAGAAAGACTTAGCTTTCATGTTGGCTGGTTTCCCCCTGAGCGTATACCATCTGGGCCGCCGTTCCGGTAGGTTCGGTGATTCCGGTCGTACCGTCGGCATCCCAGTGGCGGTGGTTCGTTTGGGTCTTATATCTCCCCAAGGCCATCAGCGGCCAATAATTGCGATACATGTGATAGTTAATCATGAAACCACCGGGCATATCCAATCCCTGGTATCCCGGCTCACCGGGTTTAGGCATAGTCTTGGGCGGTTCTCCCGCTCCATAACCAGGGAAACCGGTGCCCGTGAAATAAGGTTCATCCCAGCATCCTCCCTCGTCCTGTGTCACCAAAAGGTATGTGACGCCCCGGAGAACCGGGTCGCTGGCCTCTCTCCCGGCAGCCAGCAGAGCAATCAGTGCCCACGAAGTCTGCGATGGAGTGCTGGGTCCAACGCCACGCAGTTCCGGGTCGACGTAGGAGCCGCAGCTTTCTCCCCAACCGCCGTCATCGTTCTGGTGGGCAACCAGCCATTCGACAGCCTGCGTAACATATGGCTGGGTCATGTCCTCATTGATGGCGGCCAAAGCAGGCAACACGGCGCCAACTCCATAGATATGATTGACGCCCCAACGACCGAACCAGGAGCCGTCTTCTTCTTGCCGGTCGAGTATGTACCGCCGGGCTTGGACCAACGGAGGAAAGTCCCGTTGGTAACCAAGTTTACCCAACATTTCCAATATGTGCGCAGTAACGTCCACGCTGGTTGGGTCCAGCACCTCTCCGAAATCGGAGAAGGGGAGCATGCTAACGTAACTCCGGTTGTTGTCTTTGTCGAAAGCGCCCCAACCGCCATCCTTGCTTTGCAGAGCTAGTATCCAATTGACGCCCCGTTTGATGGCTTGTCGCCGCCTTGGGTCGTCCTCGGGGCCCAGTCGCGCCAGATTCAGAGCCATTATAACTTCCGAAGTGTCGTCGATGTCGGGGTACCGGTTATTGTCGAACTCGAAGGCCCAGCCTCCGGGCTCCACGTTTTTCGCTCGCACCTGCCAGTCGCCAGGCTCCAATATCTGCTGGTCCAAAAGCCATCGTGTGGACTGCTGAATCATTGGATCCGCTTCGCCCAGACCCGATTCGATCAAGCCCACTTGAGCGAGGCAAGTATCCCACACGGGAGAGATGCAACCCTGCACCGAGAAAGTGTCTTCGTCTTCTATGGCGTATCCGTCGATGCCCGCGAAGCCTTTCTCCATCACGGGATGGTCCGGAGGGAAGCCCATGTGGTGCAGGGCGATCAAGGAATAGACCCAAGGGGGCTGAATCCCGGCCCAAGAACCGTTGGGCTCTTGATGACCTACCACCCAATCGACGATTTTTCGCTCGGCCCAACCGCGAAGGGGATGCATCGGTAGGAGTTGGTATAGACCTGCCAGTTGGTCCAAATGATACAGCAGTTTCGCCCATCCCCAACGTGACTGGGGTTTGGGCAAGGAGTAATTGGTTTCCTCACGCAGTTTTGGATAAAGCTCGTCCAAGTGAGCCCAATCGGGAATCGGGCAGTGAGGCTGGCGGCTCAAAATCACCAGCATGGGTACGATTGTTGGGCGAGCCCAGCCGGCGAAGTCGTAGACGCTGAACGGGAGAGACGGCGGTACGAGAATCAACTCGGGCGGCAGGTTGGGAAGGCCTTTCCAATCCCACTGACCGAAGAGAGCCAGCCAAATCTTGGTAAATATCCGGGCGTTAGGTATCCCACCCCTGGACAGGATAAATCCACGAGCTTTGGCCATATATTCCGCATCCCGCGAGTGGCCGCCCATTTTCAGGGCGAAATAGCACTCGATCGATGTACTCAGGTCTCCGGGTGCTTGATAATATTGGCCCCAGGAGCCGTCGTCGCCCTGTTTCCGGAGAATCTGGTTGCAAATCTTCCGCCACCGTTCGGCGTCCGGCCTGCCCAGAAAATGGGTCAACAGTAGATATTCCGCTTCCATGGTGGGGTTGGACTCCAGTTCTCCCCACCAGTATCCGTCGGAATATTGGTTCTGACGGAAGAATTCCCGGCAGCGAGTAATGGCAATCTCCAGGTTCTCCACTGAAGGCGCATCGACTCTATTTCCTTGGTAAACCGTCACTTTGACCTTACTCCCGACCCAACATACCCGTAATCAGTGAACCACGTCACCGCTTTCTCCAATGCCACTTCAACAGAATTCTGGGGCAGCCCCAATTCGCGGATCGCCTTTTCACAATCCACGGACATCGGCGATCTCGCTATTTTTATGCCCTCGACCGGTATCCTCGGTTCCCGGCTTAGAATTCTACCTTCAACTGCCTCATCAAGATAGCCCGCCGCCAAGGCCATCCAATACGGGATGCGCCAGCGGGGCGCGCGGCGGCGGGTTATGGCCTGAAGCATGCGGAACATGTCTATCAGAGAAACGTTCTTATTCCCTAAAAGGTATCGTTGCCCCGGTATTCCGTGCTCTAACGCTAGAATATGGCCTTCCGCCACGTCTTCCACATCCACCAGATTCAGACCGGTGTCCAAGTAGGCGGGGATTCTTCCCCGCATAAAGTCCAAGATTATCCTGCCGGTGGGCGTAGGTTTAACATCCCAGGGTCCCACCGGCGCCGTTGGGTTGACCACCACCAAAGGTAGGCCCTCAGCTGCCATCTCAAAAGCCAACAACTCGGCCTGGTGTTTGGAATTCTTGTAATGCCCTACCAAATGGCTCGGATCCAGCAAGGTTTCTTCAGTGCTGAGTTTTCCCGGCCAGAACCCCATGGTGGAAACGGTGCTGGTGAACACAATGCGAGAGGCTCCCGCCCGCTTCGCCGCCTGTAGGACCGTCTTTGTGCCATCCACGTTGGTCCGGTGGATGAGATCGGGAGTCATAGACCAGAAGGCGTAGATCGCAGCGCAATGAAAAACCGCCTGACATCCCTCAACCGCCCGGCCCACCGATTCCCGGTCTAAGATATCTCCGGGAAATTGTTCGACGCCGATATCATCGATTGTTAATGTGTTCGCTCCCGGCCTAACCAGCGCTCTCACTTCATAACCGCGCTGGCAGAGCCTCCGGGCCAGGTTTCCCCCGATAAATCCCGTCGCCCCGGTGACCAGAACCTTCATCTATCTCACTGCTGAGCTTGAAACGGGCTGACCGCCTCGACTTATCGAGCCACTGCCAAAGCAGAGCCTTCACGTTCCCATTGCCGGATAAAAGACGTAGCGAATCGAGCAAGTGTTAGCCGGGCGATGCGAGCCTGAAATGCCAGGCCAACCAGAACCGGAACCTGCCACGGCACCGCCACGGCTCTGAGCACGTCTGCGGCGCGTCCTCGAGAGAGACCGGCCAAGTAACTTGGCAGGCTTTGTTCGGCGGTGTCCAGAACGGCTCTCGCCGATACGAAGGGCACTTGGGCTTCTTGGGCCGCCGCAGCCAGCCAGTAGTCTTCCATATCGACGATTCCAACTCGATGTTCTTCAGCCAGCGCCGTTTTGGCCGCCGGCGTGGAAACTATCCCATCGACCGTGAGGGAATCCACGTGATGAATCGGTAACCCAGCATTGGAGGCGGCAAGCATCCCGTTCTGCCGCATCGCCGTAGACGGAGTCAGAAAATCTTCGCCCGGAGAGTCCAGATGATACCTACTGGATAGAATCAAATCGCCGGTTTTAAGCCCCTGATCTACCGCACCAGCAAAGCCCAACATCAGCAACTGTCTCGTCGGGCCTCCCGAACCGGCATTAAGTATCTCCCGTACGCCAGCTTGGCTTTGAGATTTTCCGATTCCCACTACTGCCATTCTCAAATCACTTCCGGAACGAACAGCGAAAATCTCCCGCCGTAAAACGGACAGTTCTCGCTCCATGCTGGCGATGATGGTTAGCAACGTGGCTCCACCAGCTATGCAGCGGTGATGCCGCCCTTGCGAGCGGCTCCTGACTTGATGAGAGTCGCCCAGTCCTTAGGCGTGGAGATGGCCTTGAAGATGGTGGCGGACTCGAAGCCGCAGTGCATCATGCAGTTTGCGCACCGAGGGTCGTTGCCGACACCGTATTTTTGCCACAGATCGGCCTCGTATAACTCATCGACGTCCTGAACGTGTTCGTCGGCCAAGGGGTAGCACGGTTTACGCCAACCGAGGACAGTATAGGTGGGGTTGGACCAGGCAGTGCACTGGTATTCCCTTTCCCCCTGCAAAAAATTCAGATACAACGGGTTGTTGTAGAACTTCATACCCTGGGTCTTAGTTGGGTCCAAAAGCTTCTTGAAGATGTTCCGGGACTCCTGCCTATTCAGAAACATGTCTTGAATGGGCGCGTCTTCAAAGTCGTAGCCCGGCGAAATCATCGACCCTTCCACGCCTATGTCTTTCACCAAACGGAACATCTCCCAGAGGTCTTCCACGTCGCTGTTTTTGAATATCGTGGTGTTGGTGCAAACCCGGTAGCCTTGGCTCAACGCCAACTCCATGACCTGCACCGCTTTTTTGAAAACACCTTTGCGGGCGACCGACTCGTCGTGCATCTCTTCCATACCGTCCATGTGGACAACCCAACACAGGTACTTGGAAGGGGGTATCTTGGTGAGCATCTTGTCCAACAGCAAGCCGTTGGTGCAGCAATAGACGAAGTATTTATCTTCAATCAGCCGGTTGATTATCTCGTCGATCCTAGGATGAATAGTCGGTTCGCCACCGGCGATGGAAACGATGGGAGCGCCCGACTCCTTGACTGCGTTCAAAGCCACATCCACGGGCATCATCCGGTCAATCACCGGTTGATATTCCCGGATACGACCGCAACCAACACACGCCAAGTTACACATCTCCAAAGGTTCAAGCATGGTCACCAATGGGAATCTTTTCCGGCCGGTCAGCCGTTTCTTCAGCAGGTACACTGCCAACCGCAAGGAAAGCTCGATCGGACGTTTCGCAGGCTTCATATTTGGCCTCAGTACTGGCGCCTTGCTAGAAAATCAACGAGACCTTCAGCCTCGGTCCTAGCCCAGGTGGGTAGGCTAACCAACGAGATGGCTTCCAACGCCTCCTCGGCGCTGGTTTCCGTCAGCGATTGGGACTCTTCCCGGGCGCCAACCTCTTCGAGGATGACCAGAACCCGGCTCACGTCATCGTCGTCGATCTCTTCCTGAGCATAGATGCGCAGCAAATCGTCCCGGTTCTGGCCAACCGCCTTCTCAAAAGCGTAAACGATGGGGAAGGATTTTTTCCGCCGCCGGATGTCGTTCCCGGCAGACTTGCCCATAAGGGAAGAGTCTCCCCATATCCCCAGGTAGTCGTCTCTGATCTGGAATGCCCGGCCGACGCAGTTGCCAAAGCGTGAGAAGGCTTGGAACGCAGCGGGGTCGTCAGTGGCCAGCAGAGCGCCGATCTCCATGCCGCTGCGGATCAATGCGCCGGTCTTAAAAGCAATCATCTGGAGGTAATCCGCCGAGGTTATGGTGGTGCTGGATTCGAACCCCAGGTCCAGGCACTGTCCTTGAATCATCTCCAGGTAACTATCGGTGAGGATACTCGATATTCTTAGTATCGTTTGTGGCAACACTCCATGCCTAGCGGTGTTTAAGAGGCAGACATCTCCAACGGATTGCATGGTGTCGCCCGCCACCAGAGCTTTGGGCACTCCCCAGATGGACCAAACCGTTGGTTGGTGACGGCGCTCGACGTCCTGGTCTTGGATATCGTCGTGAATCAACGAGAAGTTGTGTATCAGTTCCAGGGCCGCAGCCGCTGGCAGAGCTCTTTCCGGGTCTTCCTCAAGGGCTTCGCAGGCGAAGAGACACAAGGTTGGCCGCATGGCCTTGCCTTGGGAGATTGCGGACTGGGCAGTCACACCGTGCTGATCGGACCATCCAAGGTGGTATCTGATCAAGGTATAAGGATCGGTGCCTTCAGGAGACTGAACGGACCGGGAAAGCTCCTGCTCGACGCGGATTTTGTACCGGTCGAACATCGCAGGCAAGTCTGGACCAGAGTCCATTGGGACGATCGGTTGGCCGGTGTTATTGCCGCTCATGTCGCTCGTCCGTCTGAAGAGTAGCCCAATAAGATTAGCGCCGAAGCTATTTGGATACACAGAATGAGGCTGGCAGAAATCCTAGCAGGGGCTATTCAGGGGTGTCAAGGATAACGGCCAGCGATAAGCCAATGACGGAACAGACTACTAGATCTTGCGGCCTAGTTCGACCGGTTCCGAGCAGCGATTTCCGGCCTGAATCATAGACATGTTTTTTCGAAATCTCAGGCACCAATCTCTTATTGACACCGGCACGTGCGACCTATATCATTTTAACACTTTGTAATCGCCACTCTGTAATTACCTTAAAATGGTTGTTACAAAAGAGTGGTGCCCAAAAGTCCTAACGTTTCCAGGAAGCAACATCTGGAAGCGCTTTGGTCTATGGTCGAGAAGACATAGGGTCCAGCC
>PANP01000051.1 GCA_002708395.1 Dehalococcoidia bacterium | reverse complement strand
GCAAGCATCCCGTTCTGCCGCATCGCCATAGCCGGAGTCAGAAAATCTTCGCCCGGAGAGTCCAGATGATACCTACTGGATAGAATCAAATCGCCGGTTTTAAGCCCCTGATCTACCGCACCAGCAAAGCCCAACATCAGCAACTGTCTCGGCGGACCTCCCGAACCGCCATTAAGTATCTCCCGTACGCCAGCTTGGCTTTGAGATTTTCCGATTCCCACTACTNCNATTNTNAAATCACTTCCGGAACGAACAGCGAAAATCTCCCGCCGTAAAACGGACAGTTCTCGCTCCATGCTGGCGATGATGGTTAGCAACGTGGCTCCACCAGCTATGCAGCGGTGATGCCGCCCTTGCGAGCGGCTCCTGACTTGATGAGAGTCGCCCAGTCCTTAGGCGTGGAGATGGCCTTGAAGATGGTGGCGGACTCGAAGCCGCAGTGCATCATGCAGTTTGCGCACCGGGGGTCGTTGCCGACACCGTATTTTTGCCACAGATCGGCCTCGTATAACTCATCGACGTCCTGAACGTGTTCGTCGGCCAAGGGGTAGCACGGTTTACGCCAACCGAGGACAGTATAGGTGGGGTTGGACCAGGCAGTGCACTGGTATTCCCTTTCCCCNTGCAAAAAATTCAGATACAANGGGTTGTTGTAGAACTTCATACCCTGGGTCTTAGTTGGGTCCAAAAGCTTCTTGAAGATGTTCCGGGACTCCTGCCTATTCAGAAACATGTCTTGAATGGGCGCGTCTTCAAAGTCGTAGCCCGGCGAAATCATCGACCCTTCCACGCCTATGTCTTTCACCAAACGGAACATCTCCCAGAGGTCTTCCACGTCGCTGNTTTTGAATATCGTGGTGTTGGTGCAGACCCGGTAGCCTTGGCTCAACGCCAACTCCATGACCTGCACCGCTTTTTTGAAAACACCTTTGCGGGCGACCGACTCGTCGTGCATCTCTTCCATACCGTCCATGTGGACAACCCAACACAGGTACTTGGAAGGGGGTATCTTGGTGAGCATCTTGTCCAACAGCAAGCCGTTGGTGCAGCAATAGACGAAGTATTTATCTTCNATCAGCCGGTTGATTATCTCGTCGATCNTGGGATGAATAGTCGGTTCGCCACCGGCGATGGAAACGATGGGAGCGCCCGACTCCTTGACTGCGTTCAAAGCCACATCCACGGGCATCATCCGGTCAATCACCGGTTGATATTCCCGGATACGACCGCAACCAACACACGCCAAGTTACACATCTCCAAAGGTTCAAGCATGGTCACCAATGGGAATCTTTTCCGGCCGGTCAGCCGTTTCTTCAACAGGTACACTGCCAACCGCAAGGAAAGCTCGATCGGACGTTTCGCAGGCTTCATATTTGGCCTCAGTACTGGCGCCTTGCTAGAAAATCAACGAGACCTTCAGCCTCGGTCCTAGCCCAGGTGGGTAGGCTAACCAACGAGATGGCTTCCAACGCCTCCTCGGCGCTGGTTTCCGTCAGCGATTGGGACTCTTCCCGGGCGCCAACCTCTTCGAGGATGACCAGAACCCGGCTCACGTCATCGTCGTCGATCTCTTCCTGAGCATAGATGCGCAGCAAATCGTCCCGGTTCTGGCCAACCGCCTTCTCAAAAGCGTAAACGATGGGGAAGGATTTTTTCCGCCGCCGGATGTCGTTCCCGGCAGACTTGCCCATAAGGGAAGAGTCTCCCCATATCCCCAGGTAGTCGTCTCTAATCTGGAATGCCNGGCCGACGCAGTTGCCAAAGCGTGAGAANGCTTGGAACGCANCGNGGTCGTCAGTGGCCAGCAGAGCGCCGATCTCCATGCCGCTGCGGATCAATGCGCCGGTCTTAAAAGCAATCATCTGGAGGTAATCCGCCGAGGTTATGGTGGTGCTGGATTCGAACCCCAGGTCCAGGCACTGTCCTTGAATCATCTCCAGGTAACTATCGGTGAGGATACTCGATATTCTTAGTATCGTTTGTGGCAACACCCCATGCCTAGCGGTGTTTAAGAGGCAGACATCTCCAACGGATTGCATGGTGTCGCCCGCCACCAGAGCTTTGGGCACTCCCCAGATGGACCAAACCGTTGGTTGGTGACGGCGCTCGACGTCCTGGTCTTGGATATCGTCGTGAATCAACGAGAAGTTGTGTATCAGTTCCAGGGCCGCAGCCGCTGGCAGAGCTCTTTCCGGGTCTTCCTCAAGGGCTTCGCAGGCGAAGAGACACAAGGTTGGCCGCATGGCCTTGCCTTGGGAGATTGCGGACTGGGCAGTCACACCGTGCTGATCGGACCATCCAAGGTGGTATCTGATCAAGGTATAAGGATCGGTGCCTTCAGGAGACTGAACGGACCNGGAAAGCTCCTGCTCGACGCGGATTTTGTACCGGTCGAACATCGCAGGCAAGTCTGGACCAGAGTCCATTGGGACGATCGGTTGGCCGGTGTTATTGCCGCTCATGTCGCTCGTCCGTCTNAAGAGTAGCCCAATAAGATTAGCGCCGAAGCTATTTGGATACACAGAATGAGGCTGNCAGAAATCCTAGCAGGGGCTATTCAGGGGTGTCAAGGATAACGGCCAGCGATAAGCCAATGACGGAACAGACTACTAGATCTTGCGGCCTAGTTCGACCGGTTCCGAGCAGCGATTTCCGGCCTGAATCATAGACATGTTTTTTCGGAATCTCAGGCACCAATCACTTATTGACACCGGCACGTGCGACCTATATCATTTTAGCACTTTGTAATCGCCCCTCTGTAATTACCTTAAAATGGTTGTTACAAAAGAGTGGTGCCCAAAAGTCCTAGCGTTTCCAGGAAGCAACATCTGGAAGCGCTTTGGTCTATGGTCGAGAAGACATAGGGTCCAGCCCTATGAGGCAGAATAGACGTAACGATTAGGAGGAGGAAATGGCTGACGAGAACATTGCATTGATGGCCCACCTGCTACGCCGGTCCGGATTCGGAGCGAGCCGTAACGAAATCGAGGCCAAAGCCGCGCAGGGATATCAGCGGACCTTGGATGACCTCCTGGCCCCGGAGAGTCAGGAGAACATCGAAGAGGATCTGCTCTTCCGGTACAACCCTTCTTACTGGCAATCGGCTGCTATTGAGAACAACGTGCAAGCATGGCTATATACCATGATTAATACCCCCCGCCAGCTTCAGGAGAAGATGGCCCTGTTCTGGCACATGATATTCTGTGCCGGGCACAGCAAGATAGACAGCGGGTACGAAATGGGTCGAATGATTGNNATGTTCCGGGAGCATGGGATGGGAAACTTCCGGGATCTGATTTACCGTTTGTCCACTAGCCCGGGCATGATGTATTACCTAGACAACACGGAGAGCCACCAGGCTGCGCTGAATGAGAACTACGGGCGNGAATTACTGGAGTTGTTCTCCTTGGGTGCGGGTAAGGACGAAGAACTAAATTATTCTGAGGACGACGTTAAGGCNTGCGCCCGTGCCTTCACCGGGTGGAACAATGCTCCCGCTTATCCCCCATTCCCGTATGGACGCAGCCCGTGGGAGTTCCGGTTTGACCCTGCGGACCACGACGACGGAGAGAAGACTTTCTTGGGAGAGACCGGCGCGTGGAATGGAGATGACATCCTAGACATCATTTGTAAACAGCCGGCGACAGCTCGTTTCTTGGCCCGACATCTGTACAACTATTTCGTGGCCGACGATGTCCAGATACCGGCCTGGCGCCTCACTCCGCCACAGGACTTGGACCTGATTCAAAAAATGGAAAANGCGTACTTCGACTCGGAATACGACATCACCGAAATGCTGCGTATACTGTTCAATTCGGAGAAGTTCAAGTCGGAATCGGTCCGCTATGCCAAGGTCAAGAGCCCTGCCGAGGTAGTGGCAGGCACATTGCGAATGGTCGAAGAACACCGGGAGATTAAACTCGGCCTCTTCCAACACTCTCAAGAGCCCAAATACATGGGTATGGACCTGATGAATCCACCGACGGTAGAGGGCTGGCATACCGGGCGGGAGTGGATCGACAGCGGCACTCTGGTGGAGCGAATCAACTACGCCTCAGAACTGTTGGGGAACACCGATCTCCCCGGAGTGAAAGGGCTGATAGACCGCCTGATGAGCCGCGGCGATTCCCTGTCCCCTGAGACCTTCGTAGATGGATGCCTAGACCTGATCGGACCGATCACGGTCGATGACGGCACCCGCAGCGAGTTGGTGGCTCATGCCCAGAAGTCCGGAGACTTGCACCACGGTTCCAGTTCCGAGCAAATCGATTTCACACGCCGCACAGGGGAGATGTTCCAGATGATCGCCTCAACTGCGGAATTCCAGTTTGAATAATAATAGGCGTTGGAGGATATAACATGGTTTCCACCCAGAAAGACCCCGTCTTGGCGATTCTGTCGCTCTCTGGCGGTAACGATGGGTTAAATACAATAATTCCGCGAACCAACGGGTTGTATCGGGATTTTCGACCGTCCCTTTCCATCGCCGACGACCAAATCATCCCGATAAACGATGATCTTGGTTTGCATCCGGCTATGGGGCCTCTAAAGAAATTCTGGGATGAGGGCAAGCTAGCCATCTTCCTGGGCATGGGCTATCCCAATTCCAGCTATTCCCACTTCCGTTCCATGGACATCTGGCACACTTGCGAGCCGGACACCCAGGGTAACGAAGGCTGGCTGGGCCGGGTTATTAAGGACTTGGACCCAACGTCTGAAAACGTTTTGACCGGCGTCAACTTTGGCCGTGGCCTTCCCCGGGCGCTGGCCAAGGACGGAGTGCCCGTAGCATCTGTAGGCGACCTTGAAACCTATGGATTGCTCACCGGAATAGACGGCGAATCCCAGCGCAGTGAGGCTCTGGACGTATTCGGACGCATGTACTCGCCGGCCATCGGCCGAGGCGCAGTAATGGACTACATCCGCAACACCGGCACCGACGCGCTGAAGGGAGCCGACATTCTGGCGACCGCTCCGGAGAAGTACAGTTCCAGCGTGGAGTACTCGAATACCGCAGTGGGCCAGTACATGAAGAACATCGCTCAAACCCACCTGGCGGGCTTTGGCACCCGGGTGCTCTACACGACCTCTCCTTACAACAGTTTTGACACCCATGCCAACCAAGCAGCTCTGCACTCCGGACTGTGGACTGATGTCTCCAGCACGGTGGAGAACTTCATGGCTGACCTGCGTGAGCACCAAGCCAGCGACAACGTATTGCTGTTCATGTTCACCGAGTTTGGCCGCCGGATCACCGACAACGGCTCCGGTACCGACCACGGTTCCGCTGGTATCGCTTTCGCGGTAGGCGAGGGAGTCAAGGGCGGAATATATGGGGAGTACCCGTCTCTTGATATTAATCAGCAAGAGGAAGGCGGCAACCTGAAGTACAACCAGGACTTCCGGTCAGTCTACACTTGCATCCTGGAAGACCATATGGGTCTGGACGCCAAACCCATAGTCGGTGGCAGCTTCGAGAAGACCAAGTTCCTGTAGACTGGGAACGCAGGTCTTGGCTGGTGTCTAACTAAGCAAACGGTTAAGGGCTGCTTCAGCAGCAACTAGGTAAGCTCGGAGCAGACCTGATCGGCCAATAATTGAAGAGGTAAATGCGATGAGTACCCATTTCTTTGGGTTAAAAGATCGATCCTTCGCGTATAGCCATTCCGTAGGACGCAACGAGTTCTCCGGGACCGGTTTTCGCAACCCGGTGGACATGGCAGTCGGCGAAAACGACGTAGTGTACGTGGTGAACCGTGGCTATGAATACCGGACCGACGGTGTCCATATTAGCGTGGTCACCTTGAACGAAGAGTACATCACCGAGTTCGGGTCCTACGGTGCGGGCCCGGGCCAATTCATCTGGCCCACCGCCATTGCGCTTGATGGTCAAGGAAACGTTTACCTGGCTGACGAATGGCTGAACCGCATCTCTGTGTTTAACAGCGATGGCGAGTTTTTGCGCAGCTGGCCGGATGGCGTCGAGGGAGGATCAAGTAACGACGACGCCGGGCGTATGATTGCATATGGCGCCGGACAGGATATACCGCCTGGCAAGTCGGGTTCCGGCGACGGAGAGTTGGACCGCCCGGCTGGGATTGCGATAAGCAAAGACGGCACTATGTTCGTAACCGACAGCCGCAATCACCGCATCCAGAAGTTCACGCTTGACGGAAAGTATCTAGGAAAGTTTGGTGCTTTCGGCAGCGGCCCCGGCCAGCTCAACATGCCCTGGGGTATCACCCTGGACAATGACGGCAACGTTTTCGTGGCCGATTGGCGCAACGACCGGATCCAGCAGTTTACCGCTGACGGTGAGTGGATGGCCAGCTTCGGGCAATCCGGCGATGGTGTTGGCCAGTTCAACCGGCCCAACAGCGTCTGCGTGGATGCCGACGGCGATATCTACGTGGCAGACTGGCTAAACAACCGTGTACAAGTGCTGGCTCCTGATGGCCGGTTCGTTACCGCGCTCAAGGGCGACCACGTCCTTTCCCAATGGGGTAAGGACAAGCTGAATTCTAACCCGGACATGATTCGGCAGCGGGCTCTAGCTTATTCAAACGACCCCAGTTACGAGAAAAACTTCAACCACCCGTGCGCCGTGAAGGTTGACGGACAAGGCCGGCTTGCGGTACTGGACCACTTTGGTGGACGTATCCAGGTATACGCGAAGAGCATGGACCCGGTCTTGGTATAACCCGCTCAAACTGAGCGATCGAGTTTGCGCAAGTTCCGCCGGAACCCGGTTCGCTGGGTTCCGGCGGTTTTTTGTTCTGGGGCGCGGGGTCCTTCGACAAGCTCAGGACGAACGGAGCAACGCATCCGACCGTTCGCGGTGAGCCCGCCGAACCACTCGCTGGAATGAAGCTATGCCGGGCCTTCCGGCATACCGGAGTCTATCCAGGAGATTACCTCGTCTATCTCTTCCCTGGGAACGAAGGGGCCTCTGAGGGGCATACGGCCGAAGGTGAGGACCGTACGGGCCAGGGACCGGACTAACTGGGTGTCCTTTCCCTCAAGGCCCGGTTCGATGGCCCGGACGCCGGAAAGCACGCTTTCGGCTAATTCGTCCCGAGTTTCCCAATAGTAGGCGTGGATACCAGGCAGAGGGTCTCTTCCCCAGCGCTCTATCCATCGCTCCATGCTGCGATCCAATATCTCTTTGACTCTAGGCCAGTAAACGGGGCCTACGCCGGAATTGTCTTCACTGTTATTCGACGGGTTGTTCGCGCTCGAATCCGTACTCAAGAGGGTTTCTCCCATTTTTCGTCAATGATGGCCTGGCCGATTCAGTGCCAGGCGAAAAAGGCCGATACCGATAAGCGCAGAAGCGTGGATAGCCGATGGCGCGCCCCTTGTTAAACGGGGTGGTCGCTGACCGTCTCGGTGTGCAATAACTGTAGAGCGTGACCCAAGACCGGCGTGACGACTTCCAGACACTCGCGCACGCCTTTAGGACTGCCGGGAAGGGTGATTATCAGGGTGTTGCCCCGTATCCCCGCCACCGAGCGGCTGAGCATGGCCATGGGCGTGAACTGGAGAGTCCTTGCCCTCATGGTTTCAGCCAAACCCGGAACTTCCCGGTCAATCACCGACAAGCAGGCCTCGGGGGTAATGTCCTGGGGGCCGAGCCCGGTTCCACCGGTTGAGATGATAAGGTCGACATCCGGAGCATCGGCCCACTCGGCCAGCTTGTTAGCAATCGTCTCCCGATCATCGGGCACTACTTCGTAGCGGGCGACTTCGTAATCCGGCGGGGCCAAGATGTCCTGGATGACCTGCCCGCTGGTGTCCTCTCGCTGGCCCTGAGACCCCGAAGTGCTTACGGTCAAAACGGCTAATCGAAACATGGTTCACTCCCCGAGTAAATAATACCATAGGGTGAGGCGATTTCCCTTGTCCACCATACACCGCCGGGAACCTAGAGAGGCTCGGCGTTGACAAGGGTTGGAGCGGCCTTTATATTCACAAAGCGCCGGAGATATGGCGTATTTTTGACCCAGCGAGCATCTACTTTTGACTTCATCACCCAACTGCGTTTTTTGTAACATCACATCTTACCGGGACCGAGTCGCCAAGATTTGGTACGTGGACAACGACATAATGGTGATTCGGAACCGGCTGACTTGGGTGCCAGTTATGTTACTGGTGATGCCCAAGTTGCATCTGAGTCAGTATGACCTATGGGGCGATGGCTTCGTTACCGACAGGCCGGACCGGAAGAACACGCTGATGTCTCGCATGGGAGACATCGCCGTCGAATTGGGCCTAGCATTCGCGCCAGATGGGTTCAGAGTCTTATCCAACTTCGGACGGCACGGAATGCAGAGCCAAAGCCACGGGCATCTCCATGTTGTAGGCGGAGTGCAACTGCAAGAGTATGCTTAAGGAATCTATCAGCCTTCAGCAAGTTCGCTGAACGCGATCAACCCATCACATCTGAGAGAGGAATCACATGGCAGAAACAGTTCTTTACGAGAAGTCGGGAAATATCGTAACAATCACCCTCAACCGGCCGGCCGCGTTGAACTCCATCAACCGCCAGTTGCGGCGGGAGTTGGCGGAGGCCATCACCCAATTCGACAGCGAGGATGACTCCTTCGTGGCGATTATCACCGGAGCCGGGCGGGCTTTTTGCGCTGGCCGGGACCTGAAGGAACGAGCCAGCGACAACGCGGAAGGGGTCCAAGCCACAGCGTCCCAGAGCATGTCCTCCGAGAGGCCATATATGTGGCCACAGACATGGAAGCCCCTCATCGCCGCCGTAAACGGCTTTGCTCTGGCCGGTGGATGGTCCATCGCCCAGATGTGCGACCTGCGGGTAGCGTCAGAAGACGCTCAGTTTGGCATAAGCGAGACTAAATGGAGCCTGTTGCCGCCCTTTGGCACCATCCTGCCCAAAATGATTTCCCTTCCCGCAGCATTGGAATTGGTGTTCACCGCCGCTCCTATCTCTGCCCATCGAGCCTACGAGATTGGCTTCGTGAACCGGGTCGTGCCCGCCGACAAGCTGATGGAAGAGTCATTAGCCCTAGCCAACCAGATCGCAGAAAACGCTCCCCTAGCGGTTCAGGCTTTCAAAGAATTGGCGTATCGAGGCCAGAATATGTCCACGCAGGATATCTCGGCGCTGACCTACCATATGTACGACCAACTGCTAACCACCGAAGACTCCAAAGAGGGACCCAAAGCCTTCGCCGAGAAGCGCAAGCCCCAGTGGAAGGGACGGTAGCGACGAGCTATCAGCAATCAGGCATCAGCTTTTAGGTTTGGTACGCACTGAGTCATATTAGGAGGGATGTTCGATATGGAACCGGTGATAAGAAACTTCAGGAACTTGTTCACTCCCGAAGGGCCTTCGGCCCGGCTGGTATCGCTGGACGACAATCCGCCGACCTGCACGATGACTTACTCGGAGATTAGTCCCGATAAAACCAGTTCTCACCATATCCATCCGTGGGAGCACGAGGTCTACATCATCAAAGGATCAGGGACTCTGGTCTGCGATGGCAAGAATTATCCGGTTAAAGAGGGCGACGCTCTCCTTATTCCGGGTGAAGTTGACCATTACACGCTGAATGACGGCGGAGAGGGTGTTATTCGCCGAATCGAGATTAATCCTCTCGTCGCTGCCCAAGTCGGCGGCGCCCGCCCCGGTGGTGATCCGGGAATCGGTCAGCCTCCGGTGATACGGAACTACCGGGACCTGAACGCCGAGACAGGCAGCCGCATCCTGGGTTCCAGAGATGGCGCTCCTACCTACCTGATGCTGTACAACGGAGCGATGGCGCCCGGAGCGGTTAGCCACCCAGATGGCGGCGGACACGTGCATCCGTGGGAACACGTTGTCTTCATCCTGGAGGGTCATGCCACCATCATGTGCGAAGGGACGGATTATCCGGTGGCCGCCGGGGACGGAATCTTGGTGCCGCCAAATACTTTCCACCAGTGGCGCAATACCAGCGACCAGCCGATGACCCGAGTTACCTTCAATCCTTTGGAGTCGGAGACAGCGGAACACTAGTCGGCTGACCGCCTGCCTTGGCGGAATCCGGGACGCTCTGACCAAAGACATGAGATCCTTCGCTGCGCTCAGGGTGACAAGGTCTAGAGAGACGGCGGACCATCTCTCCATGTAGTGTCATTCCGACCGCAGGGAGGAATCTCAAGGTGTGTGGAGCAACCTCGCTCCGGATTCCTAGCAACTCCGCTCCTCGGTATCAAGGGCTCTCATATGGAGCCAATACTAAAGGGCTGGCAGTGGATCTATCTTGACGGTCCTTCCTGTCGACGCAGATTCAATCATCGCCAGTGTAACCTGGATTATCTTGAGCCCGTCGATACCGGAAGCGGCGGGCTCTTCATCGTTAAGGATAGCCCGGTTAAAGGCTTCCGTCTGCCACTTGAACAGGAGCAGCGGGTCCGGTTCGTAGGCAACGTTGTTATTCACGGTCTCGCTGATTACTTCAAGCTCACCGCCCATGCTGGGCCGGGAAGCGTCTTTGAGCACGATCCGGCCGTCGCTGCCGTAGATTACAACGTCGTTCTTGGAATCGGGGAGCCTACCGCTGCAAGCCATCATCCCGATGGCTCCGCCATCGAACCTCAAGCTCATGGTGGCGACACTTTCCAAGGCGTTCTCCGAGTTCTGGCCATCGGTTATCGCTGCTATCTCAACCACGTTCTGACCCAAGAGGAAATGCATGTCATCTATAGCGTGGACGCCAGCGCCAATCATGGTCGAAGCGCCGCCAATCATCTCCGGGTGTTCCCACCACTCGCTGAGTCCAGTGCGAATAGTGCGGCTTAACTGCCCTCTCTCTCCGTTGCCCAGTTGGGCCTGAGCCAGCACGATGCTCCCTAGAACGCCCTGTTGGACCAACCGGCTGGCCTCGATGTGGCCGGGGTGGCACCTAAGCTGGAAGCCGACGCCCAGCTTCACGCCATTGGATTTGCAGGTCCTCACCATGTCTATCCCATCGTCCACAGTCAGGGCCATGGGTTTCTCGGTCAGGACGTGCTTCCCTGCCTCAGCGGCCATGCGGGCGTGAGTGGCGTGGAGGTTGTTGGGGGTGGCGATGAACACGGCGTCCACACGGGAGTCGGCCAGCAGTTCCTCCACCGAGTCGTAAGCGGCTTGAAAACCGTGTTTGGATGCAAACGCTTCGGCCCGACCCCAGTCGCGGCTGTAAGTGGCGATGAGTTCGGTGTCATCGGCCAACGCCATCCCCGGCGCGCCCATCCTGTCCGGATACCTTCCTGTTCCGATAAATGCCCAACCGATCGACAATGAAAGTCCCCCTAAATCTGGTACTCGGGGCGTCTGAGCAACTGTCGGGCGATGACTACCCGAAGAATCTCGTTGGTGCCTTCTCCGACAATCATCAGGGGAGCGTCGCGGTAGTAGCGCTCCACCGGTGATTCCTTGATATATCCGTAGCCGCCGTGGATGCGCAGGGCTTCCATGGTCACTTCCTGACAGACTTCGCTGGCGAAGAGTTTCGCCATTCCCGACTCCAGGTCGACGCGCTCCCCCTGGTCCTTCTTCGCGGCGGCGTCGTAGGTTAGAAGGCGGGCTGCCTGTATCTTGGTGGCCATGTCGGCCAGTTTCAACTGAATCGCCTGGTGCTGGGAGATGGGAACGCCGAAGCTTTCTCGTTGCTGGGAATATCGTATCGAAGCGTTGAAAGCGGCTTGGGCCACGCCCACAGCCCTGGCGGCCACGTTGATACGGCCTGTTTCCAGACCGCTCATCACCATGCCGAAGCCCTTACCTTCCACCTCTCCCACCAGATTCTCAGTGGGAATCCGGACGTCTTCGAAAATAAGCTCACAGGTGTCCAGGCCCCGGTAGCCCATCTTGTCCAGGTCTCGGCCCACTTTGAATCCTTTGTCGCCTTTTTCAATCACGAAGGCACTGATGCCGCTATGGTTGGGTTCCGCCGTCCGGTCGGTGCGGGCCAGCAACAAGAAAGAATCGCCGTAGCGGCCGTTGGTTATGAACATCTTGGTGCCGTTGATGACGTATTCTTCGCCATCTTTGTCGGCGGTGGTCTGCAGGTTGGCCACGTCGGTGCCGCCGCCGGGCTCGGTCAGGGCTAGGCCGCCCCGTTTCTTGCCGCTGGCCAGGTCGGGGAGGAATTTGAGTTTCTGCTCCTCGGTCCCGTAGTGGCTGAGCACGTAGGTCAGTATGTGGTGGGTGCCGATGGCCCCACTGATGCTCATGAACCCCTTCGAGAGTTCTTCGAAGATGTTGGCGAAGGTCGTGTAGTCCAGCCCCAGGCCGCCGTACTCTTCGGGCACGGTTATACCGAACAAGCCAAGGTCCTTCATCTTGTCGATCAGGTCGTGGGGAACTCTATCTTCCCGGTCCAGTTCATCGGCGACGGGCTCGACATCCCGGCGAACGAAGTCGCGGACCATGTTGACGATTTGTATGCGGGCCTCTTCGGGAGTGGGTGTAGTCACGGAATGCTCCTCGTTGTCTAGCTATCAGGGGTTACGAATTACCAGCCTAGCATCACTGATTCTTTGCGGGGGTCGGCGCCGCCGTGGTAGACACCGGTTTCCTGGTCCATCAGGATGGGCGTGAAGCCGTTGGTGATGCCCCAAGGACCGGTGATTTCGACGTCGTGGCCGTTGTCCCTGAGGGAGTCGGCGACGCTGGAGGATATTCGTCCCTCCAAGACCAGACGATTGGGGTACTCATCGTGGGGCCATGGCGACTGGGGGAAGCTGTAGCCGCAGAACCGGGGCGCTTCCACTGCTTCCTGTACGTTCAGGCCGTAGTCTACGATGTTAGACAAAACCTGCAAGTCGCACTGGGCCTGGCTGTCACCGCCGGGAGTTCCCAGGCTCATGAACGGCTGGCCATTCTTGAGCACGATGAAGGTGCAGGGAGTGGTCCGAGGCCGCTTGTGGGGCGCGATGCAGTTGGGGTTTTCCGGGTCCAGCCAGAAGTAGCAACCCCGGGTGTTCAGCAAGATGCCGGTATCGCCTAGAATCATTCCTTGGGCCAGTCCGGCGAAGCTGCTGGGCGTGACCGAGACAAGGTTGCCCTGACTGTCCACCGTGGATATATAGGTGGTGCCGTCCTGGTCGCCGCCAGCCGCTCCGGCCATGGCTGCGCTCTCTTTGGCTTGGTGGCCCGACGCCACGGCATGCATTCCTCTGGGATCGCCCGGTGGGTAAGTCGCCTGTGCCTTGGCGGGATCGATAAGGCTGCGGCGTAACGCAGCGTACTCGCTGGATAGTAGACCGTCTACTGGAACATCGACGAAGGCAGGGTCGCCGGCGTAGCGTTCGCGGTCAGCGAAGGCCAGTTTTAATGCCTCTACTTGCAGATGTATCGCCTGGGGACTGTTATGACCCATCGAAGCCAGGTCGTATCCTTCCAGAATCTTCAAAGCCTGCAGAAGGCTGATTCCCTGGGTCCAGGTGCGATTGGTGAATATCTCGTACTCGCGATAGGTGGCCGAGATTGGCTCTTCCGATGGAGATTCGAACTCGGCAAAGTCATCGTAGGTGTACAGGGCGCCCAGATCTGACAACGCCGCAACCATCCGGCGCGCCACATCACCCTTGTAGAAGACGTCACGGGCGGCGTCGATGGCCGTTTCCCGGTTGGAGCCTTGGGCCAGAGCCTGCTGCTCCGCTTGGGCCATCAATGACAGAGTCCGGCCCAGGTCTTTTTGCACAAACATACTACCCAGAACCGGAGGCTTTCCACCGGGCAGGTAGACCGCAGCCGACTCCGGGTATTTCTGTATATTGGCAGTGCGTTCGGTCGTGGCAATGGCCCGGCACAGGAGTTGGTAGGCGGGAAAGCCGTTGCTGGCAAAGGACAGGGCGCTCTCAACGACCTGGCTAAAGCTCATGGTCCCGTAGTTGGCTTGCATGGCCAGGAGGGCCGATATAACGCCGGGCACCGTGCTGCTCAATACCCCCGGCGGAATCTCGCCCCATTGCTGTTGGTAGTATTCCGGCGTGGCTGCTTGGGCCGCCCAACCTTGCCCAACTACCGAGCGCACTTTCTTGGTGGACGCTTCGTAGAAAAGCATGGCCACCTCGCCACCCAAAGAATAGTGGGCGGTGGGCTCAAGAACTCCAGCGGCCAACGCCCCGGCCACGGCGGCGTCGACGGCGTTACCGCCCTGCCACAGGATGCGCATCCCTGCTTGGGCGGCAAGCTGGGTGCCGGCCCCCACCATTCCCTGCGTGCCCCAAACCATGGGACGATGAGAAAATTCGCCCTGACTGCCGCGTGTGGACTCGGAGGAGTTGGAGGTCATGGATACGCTCCTTACGGGACGGTTACAGCAGTAGTTATACCTTGATGCAGAGAGGGTGGCAAGTGAAGTCTGGTCCTCACCCTTCCTCTCCCACGGCTTCAACCCTAACCGCGCAGACTTTGTACTCAGGTATCTTAGACGTGGGGTCGTAGACGGCGTTGGTTAGGAAGTTGGCAGCGGATTCTGAAAGCTTGACGAAGGGGATGAAGATGCCGCCGGGTTGCTCCCGGTCGGTGAGTAGGGCCCGGCCGGTTAGTTGGCCGCGGCGGGAGGAGACCCGGATCATCTGTCCGTCTTCGATGCCGTAGGTTTCCCCGTCCTCCGGGTTTATCGCTATCCGAAGCTCGGGGGAGCGTTCCATCAGCCCCGATACCCGGCGGGTGATGGTGCCGCCGTGCCAGTGGTACAGGACCCTGCCGGTGTTAAGCGTCAACGGGAAGCGGCGGTTGGGGGTTTCGGCGGCCACCGGCCCCTGGTCGAAGGGGACGAAGAGGGCTCGGGGTCCCCGGGGAAAGCTGTCGGCGTATAGATAGGGAGTGCCGGTATGGCCGGTTGTCGGGCAGGGCCACTGGATGCCACCCTCTCGGTCCAGCCTATCGTAGTTTATTCCGGACATTATGGGCGTCAGGCGGGCCATCTCGTCGAAGATCTGGGACGGGTGGCTGTAGTCGAACTGGTCTTCAAAGTCCAGTTCTAATTTTTGGCACATCCGCTTCGCCAAGTCGCTGATGATTTCCCAGTCGGGGCGACTCTGGCCCCGAGGTTCGATGGCTTTCCTTACTCGCTGGACCCGGCGTTCGCTGTTGGTGAAGGTGCCATCCTTCTCGGCGAAGCTAGTGGCGGGTAGCACCACGTCAGCGATCTGGGCGGTCTCGTGCATGAAGATGTCCTGCACCACCAGGAATTCCAGGTTCTCGAACATCTCCTGAGCATGGTTCAGGTCTGGTTCGCTGAGCAGCGGATTCTCACCGGTGATGTACATGGCCTTGATGCCGGTGGGCTCTTTCATGGACTCCACCATGTCGGTGATGACCAGTCCGTGCTGGTCAGGGAAGCCGTTGCCGCCCCAGGCGTCCCGGAACTTGGCCACGGTTTCTTGACCGATGACCTGATATCCGGGCATGGCGTTGGGCAGACAGCCAGCGTCGCCGCAGCCTTGGACGTTGTTCTGCCCGCGCAGTGGTGAGATGCCAGAGCCGGGTCTACCCAGTTGCCCGGCCAGCAACGCCAGGTTGAGCAGGCCGTGGGCGTTGGCGGTGCCGTTGGTGTGCTGGGTGATGCCCATGCCCCAGATGAGGCAGGAGCCGGGACGGCCCTGTAGTCCCCCCTTCGTAAGGGGGGACGATGGACGGACCGGAGCGGGCGGCTTGGCGTAGAGGCGGGCGGCTTGGCGGATGTCTTCGGCGGGGACGCCGGTGATTTCTTCTACCCGCTCGGGAGTGTAGGTTTCCGCTACTTTGACCCATTCTTCGAAGCCTTCGGTGCGGTTGGTTACGAAGGCTTGGTCTTGCAGACCTTCTTGCAGAATCACCTGGGCAAGGCCGTTGAGCAGGGCGACGTCGGTGCCGGGGTTGGTGCGGAGCCACAGGTCGGCGTAGTCGCACATGTCGATGCGGCGGGGGTTGATGACGATGAGCTTGGCCCCTCGCTCAACGATGGCCCGGCGCATGCGGGAGGCGGCTACTGGGTGGTTGGACGTTGGGTCGCAGCCTATGACCAACAAGCAACCGGCGTCCTCGTAGTCGGTGTATGAGTTGCTGGTGGCGCCGCTGCCCAGGGAGGTGAGCATGGCTTCAACGGACGGCGAGTGACAGAGGCGGGTGCAGTGATCAATGTTGTTGCTCTGCATCAGCAGGCGGGAGAACTTCTGCTGGATGTAGCCGTCTTCATTGGTGGCTTTGGCCGAGCAGAGGGTGCCGAAGGAATTGCCCCGGTAGTGAGTCAAGCGCTCGGCGATCAGATCTAGCGCCTCGTCCCAAGTCGCGGGACGAAATTCCCCATCCTCTTTGATCAAGGGAGTGGTCAACCGGTCGGGATGGTGGACGAAGCTGGAGCCGAACCGACCCTTGACGCACAGCATGCCGACGCTGGAGAGGTTCTCCGGGTCGTCGAGCACTTCGACGATCTGGTCATTGCCGCCGACCTGGAGCTTGATACCGCAGCCCACGCCGCAGTAGGGGCAGGTGGTGGAGACTTCCCTCACCCCCGGCCCCTCTCGCTGAGGGAGAGGGGTGCCGACGGGCTGGATTGATTGCTCTTTGAGATGGATCGCCCCGGTGGGGCAGACGGATAGGCATTGGCCGCAAGTGGTGCAGATGGATTCGGATAAGGGTTTGTCCATGAAGGTGCCGATGCGGGAGTTGCGGCCAGCACCCAAGAAATCTATGGCGCCGATGAACTGGTGGCCTTCCTGGCAGGCTTGCGCGCAGCGGCCACAGAGGATGCAGGACTCCATGGCGATGTTGAAGACCGTGCTGCTTCCGTCGGTTGCTTCCCGCTGGCGGGTTTCCCAGCGGGGCAATTGGATGTTGTGGTGTTGGGCGGCGGTGGAGAGTTGGGCGAAATCCCCCCTGCCCTCCTTTACGAAAGGGGGGTTCTCTGATGCCGCCGGGAGCATACCTAAAGTTAGTTCGATGACGCCGGAACGGATACGGCGGGCGTCGTNGGAATCGGTTTGGACGGTCATGCCTTCGGTAGCGGGGGTAGAGCATGAGGCGGGGAAGCCTCTGATGCCGTCGATCTGAACAAGGCAGGTGCGGCATGCGCCGATGGCCTTCATGTCGGGGTCTTTACATAGCTGGGAGATGTAGGTGTCCGAGGCGTTGATGGCGTCTAGGACGCTGCCACCGTCGGGGACGGTTACCGGTTGGTCGTCGATGGTTAGGGTTATTGACATGAGGACATCTCTCTGACGCCTAGATTAGTTGACCAGTTTCTCCAGTTCATCCGCAAAGAAGTGCAGGGCGCTGTTGATGGGGCTGCCGGACATCTGTCCTAGACCGCAGAGGGATGCTGCGCCCACGATTTCCGCCAAGTTGCGTAGCTCTTCCAGGTCGGTGTTTGAGCCGTTGCCTGAGGATATCCGGTCCAGGATCTGCACCATCCTGGGAGTGCCTTCACGGCAGGGGGTGCATTTGCCGCAGGACTCGGCGGCGTTGTAGGCAGCTAGTTGGCGGACAACGTCGATGGCTGGGATACCCTCTGGCATTACCATGATTCCACCCCCTCCCATGACCACTCCTGAAGGATGGAGCATACCGGGGCGTATTTCCATATCCAGCTCGGTTGGGGGCAAGATGCCGCTGGAAGGTCCACCAACCGCTACGACGCCTATTTCAGCGCCCTCTGGAGGGCCCCCGCCGATGTCGTAAATCACGTGGCGCAGGGTGGTTCCCATGGGGACTTCGGCCAAGCCGGGCCGCAGGACGGAGCCGCTGAGGCAGATGAGCTTGGTGCCCTTGGCGGAGTCTAGGCCGAGGGACGAAAATCCCCCCTGGTCCGCCTTTACGAGGGGGGGGTGGACAGGCGAGTCCTCGGCGGGTCCTTCGACGGGCTCAGGACGAACGGTTGTCTCGCTGAGAATCATGGGGACGTTGGAGAGGGTTTCTACGTTGTTTATGACAGTGGGGCGTTGGAAGAGGCCTGATTGCACCGGGAAGGGAGGGCGCAAGCGAGGTTCGCGGCGGTCGCCTTGGATGGTGTCCAGGAGGGTAGTCTCCTCGCCGCAGACGTAGCCTCCGGCGCCGCGTCTTACAGTGACCTGGCAATCGAACCCGGAACCCAGGATGTCGTCGCCGATCAAGTCTACTTCTTGGGCATGCCTGATCGCCGTTTCGATTCGTTGGGCGCTTAGGTGAGCTTCGGCGTTGATATAGATGTAGGTCTGAGAAGCTCCGGTGGCGTAGGCGGCGATGAGGGCACCCTCCAGGAGCTGGTGGGGATCGCCTTCCATGATGTGGCGGTCTTTGAACAGGCCGGGCTCGCCCTCTTCGGCATTGACCACCAGATAACGAGGGTCATCATTGGCCGCCCGGGCTCCCTGCCACTTGCGGGCCGCCGGGAAGTAAGCGCCGCCGCGCCCCAGAAGCCCGGCGTCCAGAACCGTTTGAATGACGTCTTCCGGTGACTGGGATAAGGCGGTGTTCAGGCCGCTGTAGCCACTCGCTGCGATGTATTCATTGATGCTTGATGGGTCTATGGAACCGCAACGGGAAAGCAATAGGCGAGTTTGGGGGATGAAGAAGCTGGCTAAATCCCCACTGCCCCCCTTTACGAGAGGGGGGTGTTGCTGTTGGGCGGTGTTGTCTGGGATGAGGAATTCGATCAGCGCTGGGATATCGTCGAGGGAGACGTTGGTGTGCCGTTGGGTGTCGCCGGACGGGTTGGTTACTAGGACTTGGGGCGCGGCGAAGCAGGCTCCGTCACAGCCTGCGATGATTAGTGAGACACCGGTATTTCCCGACAGGGCGGATCGTAGAGCTTCGGCTACTTGCGTGGCGCCGACGGACTGGCTGCAATGTCCGACCTGGACGATTACTCTGGTCGTCGCGGCCATAGATGCTTGCGCAGCTTGCTGCAATTGGGCGTAGGTTGTCACGTCAGGTCTCTGAGTAAGTCAGGGATGTCTGAGTTGGAGACGCGGCCCCGCCATAGGCCGTCTACTTCTACCGCCGGGGCCATTGGGCATAGGAAGCCGCAAGTTGTTTCCTCCAAAGTTACCCGGTTGTCCGCGTCCGTCTCACCCGGTTGGACCCCTAGTTGATCTGATAGGCTTTCCAACAAGTCTCGGCCACCGCTGCACCAGCAACTCAGGCCGTTGCAGACTCGGACCACGTGGCTTCCGGGTGCATCGATACGGAGTTCGCTGTAGCTGGTGGCTGCCCCATAGACTTCGCTGGGCGGGACTCGTAGGTGCCAGGCGACGGTTTGCATCGCCCAGTCGGGTAGGTGGCCGAACTCTTCTTGCAAATAGTGCAGCGCCGGAAGCAGATAGGTCCGCTCCGGAGGGAATTTCTCGCGTAATATCGGGCGAAGATCGCTTCGATTCATTTAGCTCTGGCCATTAACGATGAGAATCAATCTTGTTGAGTTGTATCTACGTAGCCCGAGATCTTCGCGGCGGCGCGAACATGACCAGNATCTGCAGGTCTTCGGTGATGGTGTGAAAACGGTGCTCCACCGCTTCANCCACGTAGACCATGGATCCGGCTTTGACGGGACGGTCTTCGTCGCCCACCCGAATCATCCCTTGGCCTTGAATCACATAATATACTTCGTCCTCGGTGTGGGGTTGCTGCGGGTCGGGTTCTCCCGCCTTCAGGACGTAAAGCCCGAGGCTGAGTCTTGAGGCCATGAAGAATTCGTGGTACCNTTCGCCAAGCTTGGCATGTCCGGCGACAACGTCTTCTAGTTCAAATGCATCCATATCNCTCCGTANACTTAAGTGGGAATACCGACGCCGGACGATTCGGGGAGCAGGTCCAAGAGGCCCAATTCAGCCAATTTCGTGTCCGGCACCGACCCGTCATCGTTCCAGCCCCTTGCCTGGTAATACCCGGCAATCATGTAGTCCAGTTCTTCTTGCGTTAGCCCAACCCCGGCGACGACGCCAGNGGGTAGCGGTTCCTGTAGGGTTCGTGGTGGCAGGGCATCGTCCCGGCGGCTCCAGCCCTCCCGGATGTTGAACAATTTCTTCAGGTTGTGGATCCGTTCTCCCGCCTGCTTCAGTTCGTCAAGGGACATGTCCCATCCTGTAATCATGGNGTAAACCTGTGCCGATTCTTCGTAAAAATCGTTGAAGGCTTTNCGAAGGAACTTGCACCAGATAAGCGAGTCCAGCACTGCTTCAAAGTCCTCGCTCTCAGCGGCGATGATACCGCGGCTTTCGTCCACACTTAACCGGTCTACCTGTTCGGAAAAGTCTGCCTCGTAGGCCGAAGACCGGTTGTGACAAGCCCCCCTGGGAGTGACAGCCAATCCCAGGGCCATGGTTTTCAAGCTGCGGGGTTCGTATCCGGGCATCTCCAGCCCTTTAACTTGCATGGCCCAATCGCTGGAGCCGCCACCCAGCCGCTCGGCAGCCATCTTCGTGCCTTCGGCCAGCAAGCCGCCCAGATCCTTGCGATGGCCGATCAACTCTAGGATGTCCAAGATTGCCTGACCGTTACCGAAGCTAAGATCGATGCCGCCGGTGTCGTTGGTCGACAGCAAACCTTTGTCGAAGCACTCCATGGCCCAGGCGATGGTTACCCCGGCGCTGATGGTGTCCATACCCAGGTCGTCGCAGATGGCGGCGGCGCGGATGACGGTGTTCGGGTCGTCCACTCCGCACAACGGCCCCAGGGCAAAGAGGCTCTCGTACTCCATGCGGCCTTTGGATTTCTTGCCTTTGTCGCTGGTTACCAAAATCTTCTCGCAACCGATGGTGCAGTTGGCGCAACTCGCGTTCTTGGCCAAGTGCTCTTGATGCAGATGCTCGCCGCTGACTTTTTCAGCGCCTTCAAAGGTGGATTCCCGGAAATTCCTGGTGGGCAGAGTCCCCAACCGGTTGAACACCGACACGTTGGCCATCGTCCCTAATTCTCGGTATTTCTCCGTGGCGGCGCCCAGGCTGCGCTTGCTCAAATCGAGGCTGTACTGGTGGGTAGCGCCGGGCATGGCCACGTCGACAGTTTGACTGCCTTGCAAGGCCAGCGCCTTGAGGTTTTTNGAGCCCATAACCGCGCCCGGACCGCAACGCCCTGCTTGGCGTCCACCGTCGTTGGCGATGCTGGCGTAACGGACCAGATTCTCCCCCGCCGGGCCGATGCTGGCGACGCGGGTTTGCCTGCCCAGCCTTTCTTTCACGGCCTGCTCGGTGTCGAAAGTACCCAGGCCCATCAAGCCGGCGGCGTCCAAGAACTGGGGGACGCCGTCTTCAATGAACAGCAGCGTCGGGGTTTCGGCCTGGCCGACGATTATCAGAGCATCACCACAGGATTTCTTTAGCTCGGTGGCCAGAAAGCTGGACGACAGGGAATCGCCGATGAAGCCGGTGAGGGGAGACTTNGTCATGACAGCAAACTTGCTGGAGGTGGTAAGGCGGCTGCCCACCAGGGGACTGGCGGCGAAAATCAGAGGGTTGTCCGGGCCCAAGGGGTCGGCCCCAGCCGGACAGTATTTGTACAGTAGATAGGTACCCAGACCAATGCCGCCGATGAAGCTCCGCAANACTTGCTCAGGAATGTNGTCCCAGCGGTGGGCGCCGGACGATAGGTCAACGACCAGAGCCTTTCCGTGATAGCCGTACAAGGAGCCTACCCCCCGGCCTGATTGGACAGAATCAGGAGCGAATCTCCATCTCCGACATCTAGGGCGTCACCTTGCAAGAAGGCCAGTCCGTTGCGGTTGAGCACGTATCCTTCTTGCAGGCCGCTGCAATCATCTCGAATCACCTTGCCGATTAGGGCCGGGCAAGCTTCGGCTAGGGCAGCGGCAAATTCTTGACGGCCTGATCCCGAAGGTAGAATCAGTTCAACTTCACGCCTACCCGCAGCGAGACGCGGCGTCCCAAATAGCTCTACTTTGACGGCGATCCCGATATTTTCGGTAAGAGCCACGATATATTCACTACCGGGCAAGATCCCGGCAGACCAATGCTAGATGCCCTGGGCAGCGAGGGACAGGGCGCGATCCAAGTCCTCAGGAGTGTTGACGTTGAAAAAGCTCAGGAATTCCGGGTCCAGAGCGGCAACATCCTCTTCCGAAAGGTATCTGACTCGCACCTGGTCATAGAAGCCGGATATCTTCAGGTCTCCGGATATCAACCGCGGCTCTATGAAGGGCAGGCACGCCTTCGAGTATAGAGCGTGCGTCGGCTCGGGACGGCCATCGATAAGAGGCACCACGGCGTCGGCATCTTCCGTTAGAGCCATCATTCGGCGTAAGAGGGCGAGGTTCAGGAAGGGCATGTCGCAGGCAACGACGAGGGTCCATCCGTTGCTGGCGGCGTCCAGGCCGGAAAAGATTCCGCCCAGAGAACCGGTGCCCGGATAACGATCCAAAACGACCCGATGTTCCTGGGCCAGCGGCAGGTCGGCAGCGCGGTTCTGATCGGCCACCACCACCACTATTTCTTGCGAAAGCTGCTCAACCCTTTCGATGACCCTTTGGATGAGAGGCTGATCGCTAATCGACACTAAAGCCTTGTCCCGGCCTAATCTTCGGCTAAGTCCGCCAGCCAGAATCACGCCGGATGCGGCGACACTGGCCAGAGGGTAATTGTTGGCTTGTTCCCGCTCGGGAGTATGCCTGGTGGACATTGAAAAAGTATATCACAGAGCTTAGCCGCGGCCCGTCATAGGACACGAGAGGAACGAGTCGGTACCCCGCCGTCGTCATCCCCGCGCAGGCGGGAATCCAGTGGCTTCAAGTAACACAGTGCCGCCCAGGACAGCAAACATTTCTGGGTTCCGNCCTGCGCCGGAGCGACGATGNGAGGGCGCGTACCTACAACNGCGTCTACTTCTTAGGTGCGTAGAGGCGGTTCAGGTTGGCGTAGCGGGCCGGGTCTAGGTCTCGGCCTTTGAACGCCGGGAAGTCCGGACCGTATCGGTGAGCTCGGAACAGGGAGTTGATGGACTCACCCGGCGCNCCTGAGGCCTGGNGCGCCCCTTGGGTGAAGAAGGGGTTGATGTACTCCCAAACAATCTCTTTATTAGCCGTTACCTCGAACATGCGGCCGGGGGTACCCTCGCAAATCATGGTGTTGCCGTTGGGCAGCCTTTCGGCGCTACTGGTAGCCTGACTGTAGAACGAGATGGATGGCTGACCTCGAAATTCCCAGACGATCTCGCTGGTCGCGGGGTTCACTTCAATAACCCGGGAGTAAGTGCCCTGGGAACGATGGAAGCCGTTGTCGAAGAGCAGGATATTGCCNNTATCCAGATAGGTTGGGTGGTGCGGGTGGGATATATGCCCCGGACCCCATTTCCACTTGAAGTCTCCACTGGCTTTGTCGACGATTCCCACCGTGCTGATGAGGCGGTAGCTGACAATCAGGTCGCCTTCGGGCGTAGTTTTCAGGGAATTGCCGTGAGTCCACTCAACCCGGTTTTCCAAAGGACAGATCNGGTCTCCTTCCGGATCAAGGTGCTCCCAGGCTTTCCATTCGTAGACCACCGANCCATCGGGNGCAATCTCTTGGATCTGGTCGCCAAACATGCTCTNAGGGTCCGAGTCTCCGGCGATCCCGCCCNTGATCCGGGAGGTTAGGTCCGAAGAGAGGTTTTCGAACAGCAGGACCAGGGTGTTGCCGTTGGGCAGGCGTTCGTAGTCGTGATGCACCAAGGGATTGCGGTACTCCCAAACCACGTTGCTATCCCAGTCCAGTTCCAAGATTGCCGCTGAAGACCCGCCGATGTTCTCGGCTCCTCCGGCATCGGACGGGGGAGCCGTGCGAATAAGCAGGTTGCCATAGGGCAGCAGGTGGGCGTAACCGATCCCTTCTTCCGAATGCCACCGATGGCAAATGCGTCCCTCNATGTCCATCAGGAAGGCGTCGTTGCTACCCCTCGCGTTGGTGGGAAGGTTATAACCTCGATAGCATTGTTGGGGTGAGTANTGGATGAGTCCGACGGGGTGATGTGAAGACCAACCCATGGGTTTCCTCCTAAAAGTTCAAAAATGGCGGGGCCGGGCTNATTATACGGGCAGNTTANCGCCCATGGAGGTAGCNAGTAGAACCGGGAACAGCGGCCAGGCCGTCAAGCCAGATGCAGAAACCGAGCGCCGTTAAGCACCCAAGTGGGCACCGGCTCGATGCGCCGCATTCCCAGGGTGACCAACCAGGCGATACCAGCCCCAATGAGACCTCCGGCAAGGATATCGCTGGGATAGAACAGTCCGCTGTAAACGCGGGCTAGGCACCAGACAACCGCCAAGCCAACCAGAAGAATCGAGGCCCGCCGGTTGCCTAGCCAGGTAGCTGTAGCTACCGCAAAAGCCACTGCCGCTGGATTNGCNGGGAATGATGAGTCGGTCGGCTCATAGAACAGAGTCGCCAGATCAAATCTGGTGAACGGGCGGCCTCGGAANATGGCCTNGTCCAACAGCAACACTGCCAGATTGGCGAACCCNAGAGCGATGGCCGCCGCCAAGACNGCCTTCTGGTTTCGTCCTCTTTCCTGACAATCCTTGCCAAAGAACCACAGTCCCAACATCCAGAAGCACATGGCCAGGGGCACGAAGTAATCGCTGACGGCCAGGTAGGCAGCCCAATCCAAGCCAGCAAAACGTCCGATGCCCCCATTTAGCCACACGACGATTCTTCCGTCGAACTCCAATAGTGTTTCCATGGTTACTCTTGGTCTTCCCGTCGTTGNCTGGAATCGCTCCAGGCAGGTTTATNTNTAGTGGGCGACCGGTCCAGACAGAAGGCTACCCAAGGTCGTAGAGTGCCGTAGAGCGCCCGCAGATAATTGCTCTGGCGCAGAGTATCCAAGCCTATGGGATACGGACCCTTGCCAAGGTTCAAGTTCCGCAAGGAAGACAGCAAGAGGGTGAACGCGAGTCCGGCGCCCGAGCCGACAAAGAAGAATCCGAACTGTTGATTGCCGGTCAGTCCGAGACCNGTGTCGGGCTGGTTNCGNGGCTCGGAAAGGAAGAACCAGGCGAAAGCTGCGACCCAGAGGGCGGCGCCGAATATAAACGCTGTACGGCGTCCCTTGAAGAACAGGAGGCCCTGAAGACCATTGCAGGCCGCAGCGACCTGGAAAACGCCGCAGGAGGCGAAGAACACAAGTAACAGGTAGTCGGGCACGAAGGAGTCAGCCANTTTGNCGACTAGCCCTNGGGCAGGGCGGGTTCACCGCCCGCATTGGTTCCGGGTTGCCGCCTGACGCTCAAATAGTGGGTGAAACCAACCATCAGAGGTACACCCAAGGAAAACATCACTAGCGGGTTGGAATAGTGGGCGGGCCAAAAAGCTAGTAGCGGTAAGCAGATGAAGAAAAANCCTAGAGACTTCATAGCATTCTTGGTCAAAAACAGTACCACCAAGGCCAGCAGAGCTAAAGGTATCGCCAATACCGGCATCATCNCTAGCAGCACTCCTGCGGCCGTCGCCGCNCCCCGTCCTCCCTTCAGACGGAAGTACACCGGCCAAGTGTGCCCGGCAATCACTGCGGCNCCGGCAATCATTTCCATTGGTGTGGAGTCAACGAGTAGGCGAGCCAGTAATACTGCCACCGAGCCCTTGGCTATGTCGATGGCTGCCACTGCGACCCCCGCGGCCGGACCGATGCTCCGGTAGACGTTGGCGGCCCCTGGGTTACGGTCTCCCAATCGNCGAATATCCAGGCCCTTGAGCTTCCTAGCCGCGATNTACGCGGTTGGCAAGCNCCCTATCAGATAGGAGACCAAGCCGAATATTAACAAGACTATTCCGTTGGGCGGCAATTCGGGCCATCTCCCCGAAGAAAATCGCTAGCCTCGTCATTTAATTGCTGGGACTAGGGGAATGACCGAAGGAAAACCCGGAAACGCTGTCCAGCACGTCTATGACAGGACNCGGAGCCGGGATATGAGTCAATCAACCGGCTAGCGCTTCCAACCTGGCGGGTCGCCGTCGTNGTTCGTTTACGCAGTGGCGACGCGAGGCTGGGCGGTGGTGCACCAGTGGAGGTACTTGGGATTCCTTCCCACCACGACGTCGAAATACAGCTTCTGTAACTGGCTGGCGATGGGTCCGGCCTTTCCGTCGCCGATGGCCCGGTTGTCCAGTTCAATCACCGGCGTGAGGTGAGCCGCCGTGCCGGTCAGGAAGACCTCATCAGCCAGGTATAGCTCGCTGCGGTCGATGGATCGTTCTACAACTTCCAGTCCCAGGTCCCTTTGAGCCAGATCAACGACGGTATTACGTGTTATACCGGGCAGAACGTTGTCCTCCAAAGGCGGGGTAATCAACCGCCCGTTGGACACGACGAAAACGTTCTCGCCGGAGCCTTCGCAGACATGACCGTCATGGTTAAGGATGATAGCTTCGTCAAAACCGGCCATGGTAGCCTCGGTTTTGGCCAAGATGCTGTTCACGTAGATACCGCATATCTTTAGCCGGGCCGGAATCATTGGGTCGTCAACCCTGCGCCACGTGGAAGTGCAGCAACGCAGCAAGTCGGAGCCCAGGTAATTCCCAAAGGGGACGGTTATCAGCGTGAAGTCGCTGACCAAGTCTTGCAGTTTTAGATTGGCCACCATCTCGGCGCTCTTGTAAGCTAAAGGCCGGATGTAGATGTCCTGGTTGTGACCGTTACGTTCGACCAACTCCACAGTTATCTGGCAAAGGTCGTCCAACGAATAGGGAATGTCCAGCATGAGCAGCCGGCATCCCTGGAGAAGGCGCTCGTAGTGCTCCCGCAGCCGAAAGATGTGCACAAGGCCTTTTTCTTCGTTCCAGTTGCCTCTGATACCCTCAAACACGCCGGTGCCGTAGTGCAGGGCATGAGTCATCACACTGACCCGCGCATCGCTGAGGGGTATGTACTCACCCCGGAAGAATGCTAGAAGCTCGCCGCTGGTGGAAGACTGACCTGTGCTCAACTGTGACCCCTTTCACCAAAAACTGGGCTAAATTATAATCGGATACGTGCGTTTAATACAAGACAACGGTCATCTCTTTACACATGACGCTCGGGAACCGACATGCCTGAACCAAAAGCCAGAAAACTTGCTATCGCCGTCTTGGCGGTCTTGGTAGTAATCATCGTGATTCCTGCCGTGGCGTTGTTCGTCCGGGGCGGCGGGGATCAGCCGGTGCAGATTATCCTGCCCACTCCCGGCGGAACCGACGGCAAGACGGCCTCACCCGGAGTTGGTTCATCCAAGGAATCTCCAGGGAAGCCTGAACTCCGGGTGTACGTCAGCGGCGAGGTCCAAAAGCCGGGAGTCTACGTGCTGAACCCCGGAGACCGATTGGAGGACGCAGTGGCGGCGNCTGGGGGCGGNACGTNTNACGCCAACCTGGAAGCGGTGAACTTCGCGCTCCGAGTTCAAGATGAGGCACATTACCGGGTGCCGAAGATTGGCGAGACTCCCAGTCCTGAGTTAAGCGCTGTTCCGGACGCCGCGGCTTCCCAAGCCCTGACTGGCGACGGCGGGCAGTCCACGACAGGACCGATTGATTTGAACACTGCGTCCGCGGAGCTATTGGAGNCGCTGCCGGGCATNGGACCGGTTCNCGCGGGGGATATCGTGGCTGACCGGGGGGTGAATGGGCCATTTCTTACAGTTGAGCAGATTATGAGGNTGCAGGGGATAGGGGCGACTACTNACACCAACATTCGCGATTTGGTTAGTGTTGATACATCTCCCTAGATCTGACCGGTAAGGAGACGGAGNGAAGCTAGCCTTGTTGGCGGCCGCCTGGTTGGCTGGGATATTTCTCGGCTCACGGGTTGACGCCGGTCTGCTTCCTATAGTGTTGTTGCTGCTGGCTGCGCTTCCAGCCGCAATCTTGTTGCGGTTGTTGGGGCGGTCTCTTTGGCCGGTGTTGCTAGCAGTTGTGCTGTNGGCGGGGTNNTTGCGGACTGAAGNTTTTCAAGTCNCGGAAGTTCCGTTGGCCGTCCAAGAGACTGAGACGGTTACGCTGCGGGGGCGGATAGACAACGACCCTGAGNCGACGGCCCGGGTTGTTAAATTCGTCGTCTCGGTCGAGAAGATTGACCGGGCGGGGAAAATTAGTCGTCCGGATACCAAGGCCCTGGTGTATGCCAGCCCGCCTCCATCCTTGATATCGCAGCGAGACGACTCTTACTTTCGGCACGGAGATACGCTATTTCTACAGNGGGAGTTGCGGCAGCCCCAAGTTTACGAGGACTTTGACTATCCCTCNTATCTGAGCCATCANGGTATCTCCGGGNTTCTTTGGGTACGGCGAACTGAGTTGATTTCCCAAGGGGAAGGGAGTCCCGCCGCAGCTTGGAAAGGGTGGGTGTTTGACCTGCGCCGGGAACTGTCCGAAGGAATNCAAGCGGCGTTGCCGGAGCCTCACTCGGCCTTGGCTCAAGCGTTGCTGCTGGGGNTGCGCGGACAGCTGCCTCCAGAAGTTAAGGAANACTTTAGGCGGNCCGGCGCTGCCCATCTGCTGGCCATATCNGGGTTGCACGTCGGAGTTCTGCTGGCCANGACNATGACGGCGGCGACATGGTNCTTGGGACGCCGCAGACAGGCCTATCTGCTGGTCGCGNTGGCGGCGATCTGGTTCTACGTGCNGGTTAGTGNGTTTCCGGTCTCGGTGCTACGGGCGGGCATCATGGGCTCGGTGTTTCTTGCCGCTGTGGCTTTGGGCAGACCTCGGAGTATTCTCCCGTCTCTGGCGTTGAGCGCAGCAGTGATGGCTGGAATAAATCCAAAAGTCCTGGGACAGATATCCTTCCAGCTTAACTTCACCGCCCTGGCNGGAATNGTCCTAGTGTTGNCCTTTCTATACAAGATATCTGAAGCCGTCAGCCTCCGGGCGGCAGCGTCTAGCAGCTGGTTGAGGCATTTGGGTTGGCAGGCCGCGAACTGGATATTGTCGTCGGTGGTCGTGTCGGTCGGGGCGACTTTGGCCACATGGCCTCTGGTGGCTATGAATTTCGACCGGCTGCCTCTCTCGAGTATCCCGGCGACATTGCTGGCTTTNCCCGCCATGCCATTCATCCTAGTGGGGGCTCTAGTAACCGGCGGGTTGGGACTGGTGCACCCGGCGTTGGGCCAGATAGCCGGATGGCTGACCTTTGTGCCCCTTTCATACCTATTGGGGTTAGTATCGTTCCTGCCGGCGCCTGGTATCCCTGGGCATTGGATCGGAACGCCTGTGGTGGTGGCCTGGTACGGGTTGTTGGCGGCCTTGCTGTTCGTGCCGGGCCGGATAGCTCNCNCACAGGGAACGGCTGTCCGTCTCATATCGGCGGTAAACCATACTTTCGGTGAGCCAGTGAGACACGAAAGTCAGCCGAGATGGCTTTTGGGTTTCGTCTTCTTAGCCCTGGCCTTGCTGGGCATTTCTTTAGCCCTTTGGTTCCAAGTATTCCAAGGAACCGATGGCAAGCTCCACGTGTACTTTCTAGACGTGGGACAAGGCGACAGCATATTGATTGTTACCTCCAAGGAAAACAGGTGTTGGTGGATGGTGGACCGAATCTAACCAGCGCCACGGGGCTTTGGCAGGCCCCATGTCCCCCACGGATCGCAGCCTAGATATGGTGGTAATGACCCGCATCGACGGCGACCATAGTAGAGGGCTTCTG
>PANP01000050.1 GCA_002708395.1 Dehalococcoidia bacterium | reverse complement strand
CGAGTTGACATTTATTGTCCTCTTTGATGCTAGTTTCCCAGCGATTAACCGACCCNGCTAAGGGNTAAGCTGGAAGGGCGGATACTCATCGCGCATGAGGCTCGAGTATGCAGCGATTCGATAGGCCCACCGGTTGAAGCCCATCACTAATTCAAAGATGCTGACCGGATAACGCCCAGTGAACAATAAAACTACGGCTGCGAAGACTACCAACACGGAGTTGAGCCCGCCGGAGCGTGGTCCAACTTCCCAGTGGAGGAAAGCCACCACGATGTATGGGGTATCGCCAGCANCCCCCNTTTTACGAGTACCAGGCCCTTGGAAAGTTGTTCCGGGCATTAAACATCGAATCTAGCCGGATAATCTGNATCTTTCAGGCTGAACGGCGGATACCGGTCTGTTCCCAGGGCTGCGCAACTGTAAAAACTGATCCGCCAGGCCCACCGCAATACTCCCACGTTGAAATCGAAGATGCCTCTAGGATACCTTCCGGTGAAGATGATGTTGAATAGTGCCACAGCCCATAAAACAGCGAAGGCAATAAACAAAAACGCCAGTATTATGTAATGGGTAATCGCCAGGAACCACTTCACCAGCCAGAGCCACAGGCTCAGGTTGGGGTCCAATTCTCGTTCAAGAGAGACCGGATAGCGAACATCCATCGTGTCCTCCTGCCTGTTAGGATTACACTAAACATGATGCCTCAAAACTCAGCGAATCGCTTCCCTCTATATGCTGATTTCTATGTAGACAATAGGGACTAGCCCAGCGTCATACCCCAAATCTTTCCGCCGGTGGAATGAAACGAATCGATCGAAGAGGTCGCACGATGCACAACATCCTCCAAGACCCCAACCATTCGGCATTGAAGCAAGTTATCGAAGCCAATACCATTGAGAGCTTTAAGACCTGGGGTAAGTGGGCGAGGCTGGAGTACCAGCAAGATCCGGAGATAGCCTGGACGGCGTCGGATATACCCTTCGTCCTCTTCAACGTGGTTCTGGGTCTGGTTCCGCAATCCGGTATCACCGCGGCGGAGTCCTTGAAGGCAGTTGTTACGGCAACCTCTCGCGCCAGGTCCCGCAGACTTCCGATGGGTTGGTGGGTGGGACTAACCAATCCGGACCCCGGCCTGGGCCAGCTATTGGAGGATCAGGGTTGGTTCCATGCTGCTACGTTGACCGGCATGGCGATGGAACTGCAGACTTTGGTAGCACCGGCATCCCTTCCTCCTGGGCTCACCATAAATACGGTCAAGGATGAGGAATCTCTGGAAACCTGGTGTCAGATAATGACGTCGGTCAGCGAGTTCCCGGACTTTGCGGCGGAGGCATGGTTGGACATGTACTGGGGCATGGAGATTATCGATGACCCCCAGTGGAGCCTGTATCTGGGCAGCTTGGACGGTATGCCGGTAAGCACCTCGGCCCTCTTCTTGGGAGCGGGTGTGGCGGGGATCCACGCTGTTACCACCTTACCTGGGTACCGTGGCAAGGGAATCGCCACGGCGATGACCTATCCGCCGCTTTTGGCTGCCCGCGGGCAGGGTTACTGGATCGGCGTCCTCTTTTCCTCAGAGATGGCGATTGATATCTACCGAAAGATAGGGTTTCATGAGTATGGGGAGGGCGACATCTATATGTGGCAACCGGATGAGGACGCCTAGTGACCGATCGAAGCTAGACGGGGCGTTCCGGGTGTGATGCGATTGTTGGATGTCATCCGGGTGGGTGTCAGCCGGACACACCTGTTTCGGCCAGGCCCCGGACCGCCTCCGCCAGGTTCCCCACCTCATCTTGGGTGTTGAAGAAATGTAATGAAGCTCGGATGCCGGCCGGATAGCTTAGCCTTCGGACCGAGATGCGGTTCTTCTCCCATAGGTGGGCAACGGCTTGCTCAGGATCCACACCATCGATGGCAAAGGTGACCAATCCCGAGGATGTGCGGCGGTCGAAGGGGGAAAGCACTGTAACTCCCGGAGTTTCCCGTAACGAATCCTTTAACGACCCGGCCAGGTCCACGTCCCGCTGCTCAATCTCGGTGATCCCGGCCTCTTGGATGAAATTTATAGCCTCAATCAGCCCAGCGTGGAGGGCCGTGCTGGCGGAACTCATTAAAAACTTGTCCATCGATCCGGAGTTGGGTTCCAGGTCCCTGGGTCCAGCGTGAGGCAGGACCGCTCGCCCGCCTAGGTGGGCCGGCTCTACGTCCTGGATGTGGTCCTGCCGGATGTACAATGCACCGATTCCTTCCGACCCAAGCAGCCATTTCTGTCCCGGGATGGAATAAAAGTCGGCGCCCAGCTCCTTCATATCCAGCCTGATGTGACCCGCTGTCTGGGCTCCGTCCAACAGGAGCATCACGCCACGGTCTTTGGTCAACCGGCGAATCTCTTCCACAGGCATCCGCAATCCGCTTGAGTACTCGATGTGACTCAGGAAGACCAGCCGGGTGCGTGGGGTGAGCGCATCCTCAATCTTGGACAGGATGCTCTCCATCGGCTCGTCGGGAGCCATTGAGAGAACTTTCATCACCACGCCGCTCTGACGCTGCTTGTAATACGTGGGCACGAGCACCGAGCTGTGTTCCAGATCGCAGGTAAGAATCTCGTCGCCGGGATTCCACGTCAGGCCGTTGAGCACCATATTCAGACCGTCGGTAGTGTTTTTAGTGACGCAGATCTCCTCAGGCGAAGCGTTGAGGAAGCTAGCGACGCACTGGCGTGCAGCCTCCCGGACGCTCCTGCCGCTGGAGTTAACATCCGGGCTGCCTGAGCCTTCTTCCATCTCATAGTCCAGACGTTGTTTGATAGCGTCCACCACCGGAACCGGGGACGGCCCGGACATGCCGGTGTTTAGATAGGCCGCCCGCTGGCAAACCGGGATTTGCTGCCTGAAACTCTCCACATCTATCATGGGCTAGTCTCCATAAAGCTCAAGTCGCGGGCACCCCACGGGAGTAAAGCTGGCGCAAAGCGATGCGGCCGAAGCTCAAGGTCATTATCAGTAGGAATCCCACACCGCCAGCTCCCAGAATCAATGGACAGCGCGCCAGATTTCACCGTCCACCAGACCCATCGTTACGCCCGAACCTGAAGAAGTTTTACGGTCCGAGCGAGATTGCGATGGGACAAGGTACCGCTTACGGGGAGTAGGAAGTCCGCCGCAGGATGGTGTTTAGACTCCTGCGGTTCAGTGGGCCGTCGACCTCTGAGGCGGAACGGGCTTTATGCCATTCGGGGTCGTCGCTGAAAGCTCCCCATTTCTTTTCCCGGTCGCCCAGGCCATCGTAGCCCAGCATGTAGGTCAGTTTGTTGCTGGTGCCCACGTCGGCGGTCCAGTAACCCACGTTCTCAATGCCGTGCTTCTCAAACAACTTCATAGTGTGGTTGGCGAACCGGTCGTGCAGAGCGGGGAATTTGCCGGTCATCGGACTGTATATCCGCAGCTCCTGGATGGCGGTGGTCATGTGCGGCTCCGGAGAGTAGGGAGTCAACCTCATGAAGCTGTTCTGGATTCCGGCGACGAGTGCGCCGCTCTTCTCCGTCTCCGCCCGTACTTCCTGCCAACGTTTGTCGGCGGCAAAGGCGGCCCACTTCTGTTCCCGGTCTGCCATGCTGTCGAAGCTCAACATGTACGTGAGTTGATTGCTCCTGCCAATCTCGTCGGTCCAGAACCCGACGATGCCGATACCGTGGTCTTTGAAGAAGCCGGTGGTATGGTTGGCAAACCTGTCATTGAGCGCCGGCAGCTTGCCTGCTCTGGCGTCGTAAACCCGTAATTCATAAAGCATGTCTTCCCTCGTTGGTTGTTATTTGAGGCGGCCTCGGACCGCTGGTTCAGATATTAGTCGACGGATTCTAGGAACTCCAGATGGACCCCGTCCGGACCCTCGAAGAAGCAAACCTTGCGGCCGTTGCCCACGGTGGTCTCTTCCAGAATGTTGGCCCCTAGAGTGTTTACATAGAACTGGGCTGTCTTCTGCGGGTCCGGGGTCTTGAGATGGACGTGGTTCAGTTTGAATGCCATGGTGATCCTTCTTCAGCCTGTTGTTCTAACTAATCTCCGGATATGTATGTATCTTGAACGTGAAGCTGGGGGAATGACAGCCATTATATTGACTGCACAGAGGCGTGGCAAGCGCACGGCTATCCGGTTATCTTTCGCCCCGAAACTGATCGCCCCTCTCCCACCGGGACAGGAGCCGTGGTGAGGGGGTCTACACTGCGAAAGAATCCGTATTATAATGCCCGGTGGCTCAACCATGAGCAGTTTGCAAGTCTAGGAGGTAATGATGCCTATAGAGCAAAACGCGCCCGAGTTGGAGCGCATCGTGTCATCCGGAGCAAGCATCGAAAAATTGGGAGACGGTTACGGTGGGGACCAGGGTCCCGCCGAAGGTCCCCTGTGGTGGAAGGAGGGCGGATACCTCCTCTTCAGCGACATTCACAATAACAAGCGTATGAAATGGGCCCAGGGAGAGGGGGTGACCCTGTTTCAAGAGCCGACCAACCGGGCCAACGGTCTGACCCGGGACCTGCAGGGACGGCTCCTAGCCGCCGAGCACGACAGCCGCAGGGTGACCCGCCAAGAACCCGACGGCAGTATCACCGTTGTGGCCAACAATTTCCAGGGTCAGCGCCTGAACCGGCCCAACGATGTTGTGGTCAAGTCCGACGGCGCTATCTACTTCACCGATCCCTGGACCAGCCCGTTGCCCCGGGAACAGTGGGACTTGACCTTCTCCGGCGTTTACCGGGTCACGCCCGATCTTGGTACGTTAACCCTGCTGGTGGGCGATTTCATCGTGCCCAACGGCCTGGCCTTCTCTCCCGATGAGAGTGTGCTGTACGTTAACGACACCCGGAGGGGGCATATCCGGGCCTTCGACATGCAGCCCAACGGCACAATGGCCATCCAGTCCGACCGGGTCTTCGCCGACCTGACTGGAGACAGGCCCGGCGTTCCCGATGGCATGAAGGTGGACGTGGAAGGGAACGTCTACTGCGGCGGCTCCGGAGGGGTGTGGGTTCTGGACCCCAACGGAAAGCACCTGGGAACCATTGCCCACGGCGAGACCGCGACGACCAACGTAGCCTTCGGCGGCGACGATTGGAAGACCCTCTTCTTCACTTCCCGCAACACCCTGGGCAGCGTTCAGTGCAAGATCGCAGGGATTTCTGCTCCGGTGGGCGGTGCTTAGCGGGGGTTGACCGGGGTGTTGCGGGTTCCCTCCCCCTTTACGGGGGAAGGTTAGGATGGGGGGTGAATCTTCTCGCCAGAAATAGGTGCTAGTAGGCTTGTCCGTCAGGACAGAGAGTCCCGTAGTACCTCAACCAAGTGGCGGGTAGGACGCCCGGTGCCGTGCTCTATCTGCTGGCGGCAGGAAACGCCCATCACCGCGACTTCCCACTCCGGCCCCTTGGCGTTCACCGCTGGGAAGAGCGCGTACTCACCGATGTCCATGGAGACTTGGTAGTGCTCTTTCTCGAAGCCGAATGACCCGGCCATGCCGCAGCAACCGGCGTTGATCAACTCTACCTGGTTACCCGGTGGCAACCGCAGGGCGGCCAGAGACGAGTCTGTCCCCACCAGCGACTTCTGATGGCAGTGTCCGTGGAACAGTATCTTCTTTCCGGTGTCCTTGAACCTCAGTTTCAGTTCCTCTTTTTCGGCCAGCATCGTAAGAAACTCGTCGATCATGTAGCTGTTCTCAGCCACCTTGGCGGATTTCTCGTTCTTGACCAGTTCGGGATATTCGTCCCGGAAGGTCAGTAAGCAGCTGGGCTCGCACCCGATGATCGGGATACCCTGCTCGGCGTAGGGATAGAGTAGGTCCACGGTTTCGCGGGCGTGGGCGGACGCCTCGTCCAGCATGCCTTTGGAAATCATCGGACGGCCACAGCACCCGCCGTTGGCCAACACCACGTTGAGCCCGGCAGCCTCCAATAGTTCCACTGCAGCCTTACCTACCTGGGGATAGTTGTAGTTCATGAAAGTGTCGTTGAATAGGACGACGGTGTCCGTTGCGGTCACCGTAACTGTTTCCTCATTTACCAAAGGGGAACTAAGGGGGATTTTCCGTCCGGCGAACCACTTGGGCAACGTCTCCCTGGCGAAGGTTGGGAAAGACCGGTCCGAATGGACTCCTAGAATCGCTCCGGCGAAAAACTTGCCGACGGGGTTGTTGGAAGCCCAGTTGGAGAAGGGAGCGAACCGGCTGCCCAACCGGTTGATTCTGTTGATGTGACCGAAGATTTTGTTCCTGAAGGGCAGTCCATTGACTTGGAAGTAGTGGTCCAAGAACTCGTACTTGAGCTTGGCCATGTCCACTCCGGAATCGCAGTCCAGCTTGCATCCTTTGCACTCCAGGCAAAGGTCTAGGGCATCGAACATGCGGCGGCTGGTCATGGTCCCTTCCGGTAATCTTCCGGACATGGCGGCGCGTAGCAGGTTGGCCCTGCCTCGGGTCGAGTGCTCCTCGTCTCTTGTTGCCATATAGGAGGGGCACATGGTGCCTTCCAGCTTGCGGCAAGCGCCCATGCCGTTGCACATTTCGACCGCCCCGGCGAAGTCGGTGTCGATGGAGAAGTCCAGCTTGGCCGGTATGGTCTGGGCGTGATAATCCGGTCCGTAACGCAGGTTCTCAGTCATCGGCGGGCAATTGATAATCTTGCCGGGATTCATGATGCCCTGGGGATCAAAGGTGCTCTTTAGTTCCTGGAACGCCTGGTATATCTCCGGCCCGAACATCTTCTCGGTGTAAACGCCCCGGACTATGCCGTCGCCGTGCTCGCCGCTCAGAGAGCCGCCGAACTCTTTNACCAAGTCGCTGATCTCGTCAGCTATGGCTACCATCTTTGCCACGCCCTCGGAGCTTTTCAGGCTGACTAGGGGACGGATGTGCAGGCAGCCCACGCTGGCGTGGCCGTAGTAGGCGGCTTCAGTGCCGTGGCTACGCACAATCTCGTCGAACCGTTTCACGAAGGGACCCAGAGTCTCCGGGTCGACCGCCGTGTCTTCTACAAAGGGGAGGGGCTTGGCGTCGCCGTGGACGCTCATCAGCAATCCCAGGCCACCCTTTCGCAGGTTCCAAACCCGGTTCTGTCCGGGACTGTCCAGGATATTCACGCAGGCATAGGCCAAACCCTTGCCCTCGATATCGCTTTTAAGGTTGTTGGTTTTCGAGACTAACTCGCTTTCCGACTCCCCGTAAAACTCCACGGCCAGCAACGCTCCGGGGTCGCCTTCGATGAATGACAGATCGCCGGAGTGTCCCAGAGACTCCCGGGACCGTTGTAGCAGGATGTTGTCCATGACTTCTATGGATGACGGCTCGTGCCTAAGCACCTCTACGATAGCCTCGCTGGCCTGCACGATGTCTGAGAAGTGCAGGATCGAAAGCGCAGTCATAGTGGGACGGGGTACGAGGTTGACCTTGGCCTCGGTGACCACGCAGAGCGTCCCTTCAGACCCGACCACCATCTTAGTCAGGTTGAAAGGGTCGTCGGCGAGAAATTCGTCCAGGTTGTAGCCGCTCACCCGGCGCATGATGTTGGGGTAGCGCGCCTTAATCTCCGCGATGTTGCCCTGGGAGATATTGCGGACGCCCCGGTAGATGTCTGATTCCAGGCCGGTGCCGCTCAGCTTGGCTTCCAGTTCGTGGGCTTCCATGTTCCTGAAGTGGGTCTGGGTGCCATCGGCCAGGATGACGTCCACTTCCATGATGTGGTCCAGGGACTTGCCGTATATCACCGAGTGGGCGCCGCAAGTGTTGTTGCCGATACCCCCACCTACACAGGCTCGGCTAGAGGTTGTAGGGTCCGGAGCGTACATCATCCCATGGGGGGCTAGCTGCCGGTTGAGTTGGTCAAGAACGATGCCCGGTTGCACTCTTGCCCAGCCTTCTTCCGTATTGACCTCCAGCAGCTGGTTAAGGTTTTTGCTGAAGTCGATGACTATGGCGTGGTTAACTGTTTGCCCGGCCAGGCTGGTGCCACCCGCCCGGGGTAGCAACGGGATATTGTTTTCCTTGGCAACCTCCATCACCGCCAGAACGTCGTCCACGTCTCGGGGAATCACCACCCCCACCGGTTCCATCTGGTAGATGCTGGCGTCCGTGCTGTATAGCACCCTGGAGAAGGGGTCGAAGCGAACCTCGCCGGAAATCCGCTTTCGCAGAATCTCCGCCAACTCCTCTCGTTCTTTGCCGCGGACCCGGGTCGCCGTGGTGGAAGCCATGGTCACCTCTTTGGGAGTAGCTTTAAGCCTTCAGCTATCAGCGGTCAGCTTATCTTATACGGGAAAGGGCTTCAACTGAAGGTAACCTACTCCTCNCCACCCTCTAGGTTCAGACGAGGCCTTTCGGGTTGTAGGGGCACGGCTTGCCGTGCCCCTACAAATTGGGCTGAGAACTTTCACTCAGGCTGAATTGTGGCGGTCAAGCCTCGGTGATACACTGAGTCCGGCCCAGAAACCCAACCTTATCCGGAGTTCCAGAATGAAATTCGGCTTCTCGTTGGCCAACAATCAAGGGTTCGAAGACGTACAAGACGTCTTGCGGCTGGCTGTCCGGGCCGAGGAACTGGGTTTCGACTCGGTATGGGCCGGCGACCATGTNTTTATGANGNAGTTGTGGACCCAACAGGACCCGAGTTTCGATGGCAGATTCCANAGCTCCNCCGGCATGAAATTCTCNCCCAAGCCCGACCCCACGTACCNGTGATAATCGGGGGCTCTAACCGGGCGGTGGTCCGGCGGGCGGCGCGGTTGGGTGACGGGTGGCACCCCAATGTCCTTCCCTTTGAGGAAATGAGCCAGATGATTCAATATCTGGGTGAGCGAGCCAAAGCTTCCGGTAGGACGCTGGACGATATTCCAATCTCCATCAGCGCCGCCATGCGCGGGCGGGAAGGTCACGCTCTGGGCACCGATCCCGAAGAGATTCTGCAGAAAGCCAGGTCGTATGAGGAATTGGGCGTTCAGCGCATGGTTATCTCATCCAANACCAGAGACCCGGACCAAATGTTGCCCGACATGGAGATGCTGGCCCGTGAGGTGCTGCCCCAACTATGAAAGTCCTCTTCGTATGTAACGCCAATGTGGGCAGAAGCCAGGTAGCCGAGGCTTTGTTCAACCAACTTTCCCGTGAACCTGCCATAAGCGCCGGAACCGTGGCCGATGCGATAGTCGAAAGGACAAAGCCGGCAAGCAGGCGCTTGAAAGACGGGGGCAGCTCGGCAATCACCTATATGAATGAGCAAGGGGTAGACATTTCCGAGAGCTTGCGAGACCAGTTAACCCCGGAAATGGTCCAAGAAGCTGATAAAGTCGTCGTGATGGCCGATGACGATAATTGGCCGAACTATCTCCGAAACAGCGACAAAGTTGTCGTGTGGACCATCGAAGACACCCGCGGCATGGACCCAGATTCGGCCCGCCCCCTATATGACGAGATTAAACGGCGAATTCAGGATTTGGTTAAAGAATCGGGGTAACCCGTCGAATTAAACTGCTGATTGCTGAAAGCTGATAGCTAAGAAAAGGAGAAACCATGGCAACCCATTCTGGACCGGAAGTAGACGCGCTGACAGAGTCGGCCCTAGAGCACCTATGGGTGTACCTGAGGGAACCCAGCGACATGGCGGAGAAGGGCGAACCCCAGATATTCGTCGAAGGTAAAGGGGTTCACGTCACCGACGCACGGGGCAACAGCTACATCGACGCTATGTCCGGCTTGTGGCTGAAGAACGTTGGGTATGGGCGTCACGAGATTGCCGATGCCGCCTACGCCCAGATGCTCAAGCTGACTTACATGCCCTTGGGCACCACCAACGAGCCTGCGGTACGCCTAGCGGAAAAGATTGCCAGCATCATGCCGGGCGATCTGTCGCGGTGTTTCTTCACCAGCGGTGGCTCAGAGTCGGTGGAGACTGCCATAAAGTTGACCAGAGCCTACTTCAAGCGAATCGGTGAGCCGACCCGGTACAAGTTCATCAGCAGGAAAGGCTCCTATCATGGGGCGACTATGGCCGCTCTGTCCTTGGGAGGCACGCCGGGTTTCCCCAAGCAGGATTTTGAACCTATGATGCCCGGTTTCTTCCATGGGCCGCAGCCCCATCCCTATCGCTGTGAATACGGGGGAACAACCCCTGAGGAGTGCGCCGAGCGTTGCGCCAACGCCATTGAGGAAATCATCAAGTTCCAGGGTCCGGACACGGTGGCTGCAGTGGTCGCCGAGCCAGTTTCCAGCCCCTATGGAGCGGTGGTGCCCGGACCTAACTACTGGCCGATGCTGCGGGAGATATGCGACCGCTACGGTTGCTTGCTCATCGCCGATGAAGTCATCACCGGCTTCGGGCGCACCGGCAAGATGTTCGCCTGCGAGCACTGGGGCGTTACCCCGGACATCATGACGGTGGCCAAGGGCATCACCAGCGGCTATATCCCCATGGGTGGCACAATCCTGCGCAAGCCCATCGCCGACGTTTTCGTGGGTAGCCCACAGGCTGCGTTCAAGCATGTCATCACATTTGGTGGACACCCGGTGGCGGCGGCGGCTTCGCTCAAGAATATTGAGATTATGGAAAACGAGGGGATGGTGGAGAACTCGGCTCGCATGGGCCGGTATCTCTTGGACGGTCTGGAAGAACTGAAGGAGAAGCACCAAATAATCGGCGACGTTCGTGGACTGGGGTTGCTCTGTGGGCTCGACATCGTCAAAGACCGCCAGACCAAGGAACCCTTCCCCGCCGAGGCAGGCCTGTCAGCGAGGCTCACCCAAGGCTTTTCCGACAACGGAATCCTCCTGCGGGGCGGAGACGGCATGAACATCGCCCCACCCCTCTGCGTCACCTCTGGAGAGATCGACGAGATCGTTTCCGTCTTCGACAAGGTGATAGCGCAGACTGCTCGAGACTTGGGAGCGGAGTAAGTATTTTAGCCACAGAGACACAGAGACCATGGAGAAAAATTAAAAAAACTCCGTGGTCTCTGTGTCTCTGTGGCAATCTAGTCAGGAGACAAACATGCCAGGTACCAAAGTAGGTTTTATCGGCCTTGGCCGTATGGGGTTGCCCATGGCATACCGGTTGCTGGCGGCCGGGTTTGACCTGACGGTGCATAACCGCAGCCAGGGTAAGGTTCAGGAGATTGCCGCTGCCGGAGCAAAGGCTGCCACGTCGGTAGCCGAAGTGGTCCGGGAGAGCGAGATTGTCCTGGCCTGCTTGCCTGACGTTTCGACCTCGGAGGCGATATTCCTGGGCGATGACGGTATCGCAGCCAACGCCAGGCCGGGCCAGGTTCTGGTGGACCACAGCACCGTGGGTATGGCAACGTCCAAGGCCTGCGCCGCCGCCGCCGAAGATAAAGGAGCCTTCTTTCTGGATGCGCCGATCAGCGGTGGCACCGAGCGGGCCGCCGACGGAACTTTGACCATCATGGCTGGAGGTCCGGCTGACGCCTACCAAAGAGCGCTGCCGTCCTTTGACACAATGGGTGCGACCGTGCGGCACATAGGACCCACCGGCACCGGAACTGTGGTGAAGTTGGTCAACCAGCTTCTGGTGGGCATCCATTCGGTCGCGGCCGCCGAGGCCATGATTGTGGGAGCCAAAGCCGGAGCTGACCCGGCCTTGGTGTTTGAGGTGGTCAACTCGGGTTGGGGGCACAGCTTCATGCTGGACCGCAACGCGCCGGTGATGCTGGACCGGGACTTTGATGGCGTCCGCACCCAGATCAAAGTGTTTCTCAAGGACATGGGTCTGATTCAGGACCTGACCAAGGAATTGGGAATCGATCTGCCTGGAGCAAATCTTGCGTACAACTTCCTCACCCAGGCCGTGGATAAAGGCCTGGGTGACATGGATGCCGGAGCCTCGGTTAAGCTCTTGGAGGAGCAGACCGGGTGCGTGGTGGAGCGAAAGACCAAGTAGCTTAGAGTGATTCGTTGACCAACCCTACTGTTGGTTATGTCCCCAACTCGTGGATGATTTCAGCCAGCCGCTTGACCCGTTCCAGGTCGATGAGGTTGCTGACGTTACCATCCCGCTTCAAGCTTGTTCCCACGATCGCCCCGTCTGCCGTCGCGAGAATCCGGGCTGCGTTCTCCTCGTTTACCCCGCTCCCCACCAACAGGAATCCATCGGGCACCGCATGCCGCACCACGGCCACGTCAGACGCTTCTGCAGGCTGTCCGGTGACCGGGCCACTGACTATCAACCCATCGGCTAACCCACGATATGTGGTCTCCTGAGCCATCTGCCCCAGGTCCTGAGGACCGATTGGGACAGCGTGCTTGACTAACACGTCAGCTAGAATCTTGACATCAACACCCAGGGCCTTGCGATGCCGCAATGTCTCGTAGGCTTCGCCCTGAACCATTCCTTCTTCGGCTGCCATCACTCCGTAGTGGACGTTGACCCGGATGAAATCTGCGCCGGTGGCCGCCGCAACTGCCAAAGCGGACTTGGCGTCGTTACGCAGCATGTTCACGCCGACAGGGAGGTCCGTTCCCTGCTTGACCCGCTCCACGGCCAGTGTCATCGCCGCGACCGTGTCTGGTTCCACTTGGCCGATACGGAAGGGAACGTCACTGAAATTCTCAACGATGATTCCGTTGGCCCCGCCCTGCTCCAGAACCGAAGCCTCTTCTTGAGCTCGGTTCAACACCCAGGCCATGTCTCCGCCCCAACCGGGTGAGCCGGGTAGGGGCGGAAGATGCACTACGCCGATCAGGACTTTTATAATATTCGAATTGTTGAACAGGCCGCGGGCCATCTCTCGTTACCTCCTATTCCGATTGCAGCTTCTATAATCGTTAATCGTTACAGTATAAGGCGATACAAACCTGACGAACCAGGCATTACGACTTAACATAGTGTTGTCTGAGACCTTGGAGTGCTAAAATATCCGCGATTGAATATGTGACAGGTGTGGTGTGATGCCCCAGGAATTCATCGTTATCAAAGGCGCTCGCGAACACAACCTAAAGAATATCGAGATTTCCATTCCTCGGGAGAAGCTGGTGGTAATCACCGGCGTGTCCGGGTCCGGAAAGAGTTCACTGGCCTTCGACACCATCTACGCCGAGGGCCAGCGGCGCTACGTGGAGTCCCTATCTGCCTACGCCCGCCAGTTCTTGGGCCGGATGGATAAGCCTGACGTCGACTACATAGAAGGGCTTTCTCCGGCTATATCCATCGACCAGAAGGGTGTGTCCCACAACCCCCGCTCTACCGTAGGGACCGTCACTGAGATTTACGACTACATGCGTCTGCTTTTCGCTCGGCTGGGAACGCCTCATTGCCCCAAGTGCGGTCAGCCGGTGGAGAGGCAGACGGTGCAGCAGATCGCCGACTCAATCATGTCGTTGCCTGAGGGCAGCCGCATCTCGCTCCTGGCTCCGAAGGTAAGGCGCAAGAAAGGCGAGCATAAAGACGTATTTGAAGAAGCCAGAAAATCCGGTTTCGTCAGGGTGAGGGTTAACGGGACCGTCCACATGCTGGACGAACTTGACGACCTGAACCTGAACCGGCAAAAGTGGCATTACATCGAGATAGTCGTCGACCGTCTCGTCATCCGGGAGGATACGGAGGTTAGCCGGGTGTCCGAGTCCGTCGAGGCGGCGATGCGGGAAGGTGACGGTGTCGTCCAAGCTGCCATCGAAGGCGGCGAGGAGATTACCTATTCCGAGCAGTTCGCTTGTATCGGATGTGGGACCAGCTTGACGGAGATAGAGCCTAGAACATTCAGCTTCAACAGCCCCCACGGCGCCTGCAGTGAGTGCACCGGGCTCGGCTACAAGCTTGAAGTAGACCCGGACTTGGTAATCTCCAACAAGGCGTTGTCCCTTTCCGAAGGGGCGATAACTCCCTGGTCTAGGGGTGGCCCGTCTAGCAGTTGGTACGTCAGCTTGCTGGAATCCATCTCCAGTGCTCATGGGTTTTCCGCCAAGATCCCGGTTAAGGACCTGCCCCAAGAAAGCTTGGACTTGATTCTCTACGGCAACGGGACCAAGAAGGTTACCATCCGGCACCGAACGCACCGTGGCCGAACGTATAGCTGGGACACCAACTTCGAGGGCGTGATTCCCAACCTGGAAAGACGCTACAAGAACACAGAGTCGGACCACACTCGCCAGGAGATAGAGCGGTACATGGCGGCTCGGCCCTGCCGCGCCTGCGGTGGCGCTCGTTTAAGGCCTGAAGCCTTGGCCGTGAAAGTATGCGGTCTAGGAATCATGGAAGTATGCGCCAAGAATGTGGGGCATGCCCTGAACTGGGTTCGGGAGATCGACCCTGACATCCCCTTCGAGGGGCCTCGTAAGACCCTGTCTGTCCGCGAAAAAACCATCGGCAATCAGATTCTCAAAGAGATTGAGGGCAGGCTGGAGTTCCTGAAAAATATCGGACTCGATTATGTGACCCTGGGCCGTACCGCCAGAACTCTCTCAGGGGGTGAGGCACAACGCGTCCGGTTGGCGACCCAGATCGGGTCTGGACTGACCGGGGTGCTGTATGTTTGCGATGAGCCTACCGTGGGTCTGCACCCCCATGACGACCATCTCTTGATAGGAACCCTCACCAACCTGCGGGACATGGGCAACACGGTGGTGGTGGTAGAGCACGATGAAGCGATGATGCGTTCGGCCGACTTCATCGCCGACCTAGGGCCCGGCGCTGGAGAGCATGGTGGCAACATAGTCGCGACCGGCACCATCCAGGACATCATGGACTGTCCGGAATCCTTGACCGGCCAGTACCTCAGCGGGCGCAAAAAAGTTCCTCTGCCTCAGGAGCGGCGGCCCGGTAACGGTTTGTCTCTGACAGTTAAAGGCGGCTCCGAGAATAACCTGAAAAACATCGATGTGGAGCTTCCGCTGGGGCAACTTGTGTGTATAACCGGGGTTTCCGGTTCGGGCAAAAGCACCCTGATCTACGACATTCTGTACAAGAAGCTAGCTCAGCTAATCAACCGGGCCAGGGACCTGCCTGGTAAGCATAAAGAGATTCTAGGGCTGGAAAACGTCGACAAAGTTATCAACATCGACCAGTCTCCCATCGGCCGTACGCCTCGCAGCAACCCTGCTACCTATACCGGGGCGTTCACACCGATCCGGGAACTGTTCGCTAACCTGCCGGAAGCCAAGATTCGAGGGTACGCGCCGGGCCGGTTCTCCTTCAACGTGAAAGGTGGCCGTTGCGAGGCCTGTCAGGGCGAAGGCTATAACCAGATAGAGATGCAGTTCCTTCCTGATGTGACCGTCCCCTGCGAGATTTGCCAGGGCCGCCGCTACAACCGAGAAGCACTGGAAGTAACCTTGCGGGGCCAAAGCATCGCCGATGTTTTGAACATGACCGTCGATCNGGCATTGGAGTACTTCGGAGGATTCCCCCGGATACGTCCCAAGCTGGAAACGCTGCGCGATGTGGGTTTGGGCTACATCCGGTTGGGGCAGCCAGCCACCACTCTGTCCGGTGGTGAGGCCCAGCGCGTGAAACTGTCCACCGAGCTTTCCAAGCGGGCCACTGGCAAGACCATGTACCTGCTGGATGAACCAACCACCGGTCTATCTTTTGAAGACTGCGCTGCCCTGCTGCGGGTCCTGCACCGGTTGGTGGATGGGGGGAACACGGTGATTCTCATTGAGCACAACCTGGATGTAATCAAGAACGCCGATTGGATCATCGACCTGGGACCTGGCGCTGGAGATATGGGCGGCCGCCTGATCGCCACCGGTACGCCGGAACAGGTAGCCAAGGTTAAGAAATCCTTCACCGGACAGTACTTGAAACCGATCCTGCAAAATGGGCGTCTTCCGGTGTTTGAGGCTGTTGCTGCTGCGGTGGGGGATTAAAGGGAATTCGCTTAAGCTCGGCAGATTCTATAGTGCCCCGAGTTTTGTCACCCGCATTCCGGTTTGGTAGAATGGCTAACGTCTACCCAATTATCTAATCGTTATCCATGCGAGGAGAAACATGCCGCTCCATTACGATGCCGAAGTAAAAATCACCAAGATTAACATGGGCCCTTACAACAACAATGGCTACATCGTGATTTGCCCCGATACCAACGAAGGTATCATCATCGATACCCCCGCTGAGCCGGAGAAGTTGCTGGGAGCGATCGGCGATGTTCAGATCAAGAGTATCCTGATTACCCACAAGCATCAGGACCACCTTCTCGGTTTCGATGAAATCACCGGGGCCGTGCAGGTTCCCGTTGGTATCGGCACCGACGACGCAGACGGTCTGCCTAGCCCTCCCCAGATCGACCTGAAAGACGGCATGGTGATAAAGTTCGGCAACCAGGAAATGACGGTGCTGGACACCCCAGGACACACTGAAGGCGCGACCTGCTTCCTGATTGGCAAGCACCTATTCTCAGGAGATACCCTCTTCCCAGGCGGGCCCGGAAAAACCCGCAGCCCTGAGGCGTTTCAGCAGGTGGTCGATAGCATAACCAAGAAACTTCTGGTATTGCCCGACGACACCGCCGTTTATCCCGGCCATGGCGACGACACCACGATCGGCAAGGCCCGTGAAGAGTACCAGGGGTTTGCGTCCAAGCCCCACAGCCCCGATCTGTTCGGCGAGGTTACCTGGAACAGCTAACCATCGTGGCCGCGGGATAATTTCTCCCCAGGAATCGCAATGTCAGGGGGCGTTATTCGCCCCCTGATTTCGTTCGTCAGTCCCGGTTTTTGTCCTCCGGCATCTAGATCCATGAGGTAAACATGTACCAACGTTCCGTCTTGGATAACCAACTTCGAGTATTCACCTCTTCCATGCCTCACACCAGGTCGGTGTCGATAACCCTGTGCGTCGGCGCAGGTTCTAGATACGAAACTCCTGAACTTGCCGGTGTGTCCCATTTTATCGAGCACCTTCCCTTCAAGGGCACTAAAAGCTGGCCCACGGCTCAAGCGGTTAGCGAAGCCATCGAGGGTGTGGGCGGGATAATGAACGCCAGTACCGATCGTGAAATGACGGTTTTCTGGTGCAAGGTAGCCAGGATCCATTTCCGGAAGGCGCTGTCGGTGATGTTGGATATGATTCTCAACCCGATCTTGGACCGGGAAGAGGTGGAGAAAGAGCGGGAGATAATCCAAGAAGAGCTGCGGATGACCTACGACCATCCCACCTACATGGTGGACCTCCTCATCGACGAGGCCCTGTGGCCGGACCAGGCCATGGGCCGGGATGTGGGCGGGACCCCGGAGACGGTGGAAAAGATATCCCAGGAAAGCATCCGAGAGTACATGGACCAGCAATATAATCCGGCCAACACGGTCCTGGCNATAGCCGGAGACATCACCCACGACGAAGTGTTGGAGATGGTGGGCGAGGCTACTCACCAGTGGAAGCCCCAGGAATCGCTGGATTGGGAGCCGGTGGTCAATAGCCCCTATGAGCCAGGGGTTCGAATGGACTGGCGCCGTAGCGACCAGACCCACATCTGCCTTGCGTTGCCGGGATTGTCCTTGAACGACCCGGACCGGTATAACCTGACGATCCTGAACGTGATATTGGGTGACGGCATGAGCAGCAGGCTCTTCCAAAGCCTGCGTGAAGTCCAGGGATTAGCTTACGATGTAAGCAGTTCCAACAGCCACTTCCGGGACTGCGGGGCGCTTACTGTGTACTGCGGAGTAGAGCCTAAGAAGAGCCAGCTAGCGATACAGGGGATAATCCACGAGATCAAAGGGATGCATCAAGAGGTCCCCGAATCGGAGATTACCAAGGCCAGGGAATACACCAAGGGCCGCTTGTTGCTGCGGATGGAAGACACTCGCGCGGTTTCTGGGTGGCTGGCCAGTCAGGAGCTACTCCAAGGCGAAGTCGCTACGCCGGATGAAGTTGTCCAGAGGATCGATGAGGTCACCCCTGATGACGTCGCCAGGGTTGCGGAGCGTCTTCTCCAGCCGGAGGAACTGCGCTTGGCAGTCGTGGGACCCCATCGTAGCGAGGCCCGATTCCTGAAGTTGCTCCACTTTTAGACCCAGGCTTACCGATACCAACGGCCCCGTACTAATGGTACCGCCGGATATTTCTCGAACCACGGAGGAAAGATGGACNCGACTAAGTCGATCCACGTCGACAACCTGGAAGAGGCTCACGAGGAGATGTACCGGTTGGGATGGACCGATGGTCTGCCCGTCATCCCGCCGACCGCCAAACTCGTTAACGCCGCCTTGGACTTCNTGGGGTGAGACCCTCAAGAAGTGATTGGCGANGTCCCGCCGATGAACCGCATAGCCACCGTGGAAAAGGTCGTGGTGAACTCGGTCATGGCCGGTTGCCTGCCTGAATACATCCCGGTGGTCATCGCCTCGATAGAGGCGATGTTGCATAACGAGTTCAACCTCAACGGCATTCAGGCCACAACCAATTGCATCAGCCCGTTGGCAATCGTCAGCGGGCCGGTTGTTGAGCAGTTGGGATTCAACGCCGGCGACAACGTGTTCGGGGGCGGCTCCAGGGCCAACGCCGCCGTCGGCAGAGCCATCCGCCTCGTTCTGTGGAACATCGGGGGTGGATACGCTGGAGAGATCGACCGGGCCACCCTCGGCCATCCCGGCAAATATACCTTCTTCATCGCTGAGAACAGCCAGGACAGCCCGTGGGGCCCTTGCACGAAGACATGGGCCTGCCTGCCGATTCATCCGGAGTAACGGTCTTCGCCTGCGAATCACCGCATCATATCGCTACCGGCTCCGGCTACATCCTCAGCGCCACCGATATTCTGTCGGTGATTGCTAATAGCATCGCGACCGCCGGTAGCGCCGCTATGAACTGCGGCGGACAGGTTCTGCTGGTGACTGGCCCGATGACCGCCCAGAAACTGACGAACGATGGCTACGACAAGCAGCAGGTACGAGAAGAGCTGCACCAACTGGCCCTCAAGCCGGTTAGTCTGATGA